>NZ_DAMBGD010000001.1:0-395153 GCF_032060985.1 Mobilicoccus sp. | reverse complement strand
CCAACAAACAATTGGCATCGATTTTTGGCACGCTGTTGAGTTCTCAAGCATCGGACACACATCATCACTTCGACCGATTCACGATCGTCGTGGAAGAAGGTGGCTGATCTGTCGTAGATCGATCCAGGAGCCCTGCCCTGTGGGGCGTTCTCTCTGCGACCGGGTGTCTACTCTACCAGAGCCTCTCGGCCCTGTGCAACTCCCCGTTCCGACGGTTCGGTGGGAAGTCGTGGCTCACCTGTGCGGCGGGACCGGCCACCGCTTCCCTCTCGGGCCTTGGTGTCCGTTCCTCCCTGCCGGGGTGAACGTTGAGAACACTAGGACGACTTCGGGGTGAACGACAAATCGGCTGGTCAGAGGGCTCTCACCCGTGCCGGGCGCCGCGAGCGCACCGGCCGGGACGCCACAGCCCCCGTCACCGTGGTGGTGACGGGGGCTGCGTGGCGGCGACGAGCGGGCCGAGAGGGTGCTCAGGCCGAGCGCTCGACCGCGGCCATGGACTTGCGCCCACGCTTGATCAGCGCCAGGTCGCCGTTGAGGAAGTCCTCGTCGGTCCACCGGGCCTCGGGGTCGTCGACCTTGCGGTTGTTGAGCGACACCCCTCCCTCGGAGACGGTGCGACGCGCGGCCTTGCGCGACTCGGCGAGCCCGGAGGCCACGATCGCGTCGATCACCTCGTCCCCCACCGCGGCCCGGGCCCGGGGCAACTCGGCGCACGCGTCGCGGAGCGTGCCGGCATCCAGGCTCGCCGGGTCCTCCTTGCCGAACAGCACCTGCGAGGCCCGCTGCACCGCGGCGGTGGCCTCGGCCCCGTGGACCAGGGTGGTGACGTCGGCCGCGAGCGCACGCTGCGCGGCGCGACGGAACGGTTCCTCCGCCACCTGCCGCTCGAGGTCGGCGATGTCCTCGGCGGTGCGGTCGGTGAACACCTTGAGGAGCATGACCACCGAGGCGTCCTCGGTGTTGAGCCAGTACTGGTAGAACGCGTAGGGACTGGTCATCGACGGGTCCAACCAGATCGCGTTGCCGGCGGACTTGCCGAACTTCTCCCCCGAGGAGTCGGTGAGCAGCGGGGTCGTGAACGCGTGGACCGACGCCCCCTCCGCCCGGCCGATGAGATCGACGCCCGAGGTGAGGTTGCCCCACTGGTCCTGACCACCGGTCTGCAGCGTGCACCCGTACTCACGGTGCAGGTGCAGGTAGTCGAGGGCCTGCAGGATCTGGTAGCTGAACTCCGTGTAGCTGATGCCCTGGTCGGAGTCGAGGCGGGCGGCCACGGCGTCCTTCTTGATCATCTGGTTGACCCGGAAGTACTTGCCGTAGTCCCGCAGGAAGTCCAGGGCGCTGATGGGCGCCGTCCAGTCGAGGTTGTTGACGAACTCCGGTGGGTTGTCGGTGTCCACGTCGAGGATGCGCCGCACCTGCGCTGCGATCCGCTCGACGTCGGCGGCGGTCTGTTCCTTGGTCTTGAGCACCCGCTCGCTCGTCGGTCGGGGGTCGCCGATGAGGCCGGTCGAGCCCCCCACCAGACCGAGAACCCGGTGGCCGGCGCGCTGCAGATGCCGCAGGACGATGAGCTGGACGAGGTTGCCGAAGTGCAGGCTGGGCGCCGTGGGGTCGAAACCGCAATACACGGTGAGCCGCCCGCCGAGCGCTTCCCGCAGCGCGGCCTCGTCGGTGGTCTGCGCCACCAACCCGCGCCAGCTCAGCTCGTCGAACACGTTGCTCACCGGGATCTTCCCTTCGTCCGGCCCGCGGCTCCGTCGCACGGGCTACGGGCCAAGCTTGCCAGTCGTGCCGCGAGGACGACGAACCGCCGCCCGGTATGGCGAGACGGTGGGGTGATCGAGGTGGAAGCGCCACGGGAACTCCGTCCCCCCGCCCTCCCCCGAGACGCCCACTCGCACCCCCGCCCGTACGTCCGAGCGGGCGATGGACGGTCCCGGTGACGTGACGACGACGCTCGCGCCGGGCACGGTGGTGTCGAGACCATCATGGCTCCGGTCCAGGCCGAGGGCCACGGTGAGCCGCGCGGGACCCCGCGCGAGGTCGCGGTCGCTCGGGACCGGACGACCGGCCCGCGTCCGGCGATCCCGCGCCACCTCGAGCCCGTCGACGACCTCACCGGCCCGCAGCAGGACCGCGCTCGCCCTCCCGTCCGGGCCGCACACGAGGTTGGCGCAGTGGTGCATGCCGTAGGAGAAGTAGACGTACAGCCGCCCCGGGGGCCCGAACATCACCGCCGTCCGCGGGGTGCGCCCCCGGTAGGCGTGCGAGCCCGGGTCGTCCTCCCCGTCGTAGGCCTCCACCTCGGTCAGGCGGAGGGCCACCTCTCCGTGCCGGACCACACAGCCGAGCAGGTCGACCGCCACCTCCTGCACGGGCCGCGCGTAGAACTCCTCGGTGAGCGTCCCGGGCGCCTGGGGCCCGTTCACGCTCAGTCGCGCACCGAGATGCGCTTGTCGGCCCAACTGCGCTGCCACGCCGCGGTCTGCCGCACCTTGCCGAGCTGCTCGGCGACCCGGGCGGGTGCGGTCCCCCCCTTGCTGTCGCGGGAGGCGAGCGACCCCGGCACCGAGAGGACATCGCGGACCCCGGGGGTGAGGTGGTCGGAGATGGCGGCGAGGTCGTCGTCGGAGAGGTCCCACAGCTCGATCCCGCGTTCCTCGCAGGCGCGGACGCACGCCCCGGCGACCTCGTGGGCGACCCGGAAGGGCACTCCCTCGCGCACGAGCCACTCGGCGACGTCGGTCGCGAGCGAGAATCCCTGCGGGGCGAGCTCCTCCAGCCGCTCCGGGTGGAAGGTCAGGGTGGCGATCATCCCCGAGAACGCCGGCAGGAGAACCTCGAGGGAGTCGATCGCGTCGAAGACGGGCTCCTTGTCCTCTTGCAGGTCGCGGTTGTACGCGAGGGGCAGGGCCTTGAGCGTCGTCATGAGCCCTGCGAGGTCGCCGACCAACCGCCCGGCCTTGCCGCGGGCGAGCTCGGCGACGTCGGGGTTCTTCTTCTGCGGCATGATGCTCGACCCCGTCGAGTACGCGTCGGCGAGCGTGACGAACCCGAACTCCTTCGTCGCCCAGAGGATGACCTCCTCGGCGAGCCGGGAGACGTCGACGGCGGCCATCGCGGCGACGAAGCAGAACTCGGCGACGAAGTCGCGGCTCGCCGTCCCGTCGATCGAGTTCTCGACCGCGCCGTCGAAGCCCAGGTCGGCGGCGACGGCCTCCGGGTCGAGGCCGAGCGAGCTGCCCGCGAGCGCCCCCGACCCGTACGGGGAGACGGCGCAGCGCTCGTCCCAGTCGCGGAACCGCTCGACGTCGCGCAGGAGCGGCCACGCGTGGGCGAGGAGGTGATGGGAGAGGAGGACGGGCTGGGCGTGCTGCAGGTGGGTGCGACCGGGCATCGCCACCCCCTCGTGGGTCTGCGCCTGCGCGACGAGTGCGTCGACGACGTCGAGCAGGAGGCCGGCGCACATCCGTGCATGGTCGCGCAGGTACATCCGGAAGAGGGTGGCGACCTGGTCGTTGCGCGACCGTCCGGCCCGCAACCGCCCACCGACGTCCGCGCCGGCCCGCTCGACGAGGCCCCGTTCGAGGGCGGTGTGGACGTCCTCGTCGCTCTCGGCGGGCACGAAGGCCCCGCTCTCGACGTCGGCCCCGAGGCTGCGCAGGCCCGCGAGCATCGCCTCGAGCGTCGCCTCGTCGAGGATGCCGGCCGCGTGGAGGACCCGTGCGTGCGCCCGCGACCCCGCGAGGTCGTAGGGCGCGAGTCGCCAGTCGAAGTGGGTGCTCTTGGACAGGGCGGCGAGGGCCTCGTCGGGGCCGCCGGAGAACCGACCGCCCCACAATGCCGCACCGGGCGACGTCTGCTGGCTCACGAACGGGTGTCCTTCCTGTTGTCGATGTCCCCGGCGGCGAGCGCGAGGAGGCGTTCCGCCACGAGTGCTCCGCCGTCGACGTCCGCCGCGATGACGAGCACCGTGTCGTCACCCGCGACGGTACCGATGATCCCGGCCCGGCGCTGGACCTCGGTCTTGTCGATGGCGCTCGCGAGGTAGTTCGCGGCACCCGGCGGGGTCCGCAGGACCGCGAGGTTTCCCGAGGACGTCGCGGAGACGAGCAGTTCCTCGCACAGTCGCTTGAGCCGGGCGTCGTACTCGGCCGGGTCGGCGGCCGGGCGAGGGGTGGGGTCGCCGCCCTCGGCGGGGACGGCGTAGACGAGGCTCCGTCCCATCCGCACCTTGACGGCCCCGACCTCGACGAGGTCACGCGAGAGGGTCGCCTGGGTGACGTCGTACCCGTCCGCGGCGAGCAGTTCCTGCAACTCGGGCTGCGACTTCACCGCGGTGTGCTCGAGGATCTCGATGATCCGCTGCTGCCGCGCGGCGCGCGACTGGGCGATGGCCACGTTCACCCCTCCCGTGACGCAGTCGTGGTGGGGGACGGCGTCGTCGACGGACGTGGCGCCACCTGGTCCAGCAGGCCGGGCAGTGCGTCGACGAACTCGCGGAGCTGGGCGGCCCCGACGACGAGCGGAGGCGCGAGGCGGATCGTGTCCGGCCGGGCCGCGTTGACGATGAAGCCCTCGTCGAGGGCGAGGGCCGCGACTCGGTCCGCGGCCACGTCCTCGGCGAGGCCGAGCGCCAGCAGCAGTCCGGAACCGCGGACCTCGGTGATCCGGTCGTCACCCAGTGCCTCGACGAGCGAACGGAATTCGCGTTCCATCGCGCGGGTGTGGTCGAGGAGCCCGTCACGCGTGATGACGTCGAGGACGGTCAGGCCGGCCCGGGCGGCCAGGGGGTTGCCACCGAACGTCGAGCCGTGCTGGCCCACACCGAGCAGACCGGTGACCTCCGGCCCGAACGTGACGAGCGCACCGATCGGCACGCCGCCCCCGAGGCCCTTGGCGAGGGTCATCGCGTCCGGGGTGATGCCCGCCCGCTGGAATGCGAACCACGCCCCCGTGCGCGCGATCCCGGTCTGGATCTCGTCCAGCACGAGCAGGGCCCCGGCCTCGGAGGTGAGGGCCCGGGCACGCTGCAGGTACTCGGTCGTCGCAGGGACGACGCCGCCCTCACCCTGGATGGGCTCGAGGAACAGCGCGGAGATCTCGCGACCCGCGTCCCCGGACAGAGCCTGTTCGAGGGCGTCGACGTCGCCGAACGGGATTCGCCGGACGCCGGGGATGAGCGGCTCGAACGGGTCCCGGAAGGCGGGCTTGGCGGTGAGGGCCACGGCGCCCGTGCTGCGTCCGTGGAACGCCCCCTCAGCGGCGAGCAGCCCCGCGCGACCGGTGCGACGTGCGAGCTTGATCGCGGCCTCGATCGACTCGGTCCCGGAGTTGGTGAAGAACACCGCCGAGCCGGCCGGGGCCCCTGCGAGCTCCAGCAGCCGTTCGGCGAGCTCGATCTGGGGCTCGGAGGTGAAGACGTTGGAGATGTGGACGAGGTCGCCGACCTGGGCGCGGACCGCCGCGACGAGATCGGGGTGCGCGTGCCCGAGGGCGTTGACGGCGATTCCGGCGAGCAGGTCCAGGTAACGCCGCCCCTCGACGTCCCAGACCTGCGCCCCCTCCCCACGGGCGAGGACCCGCTTGGGCGGGCCGAACACCGGCAGCAGCGAGGCGTCGTACCGGTGCAGCAGTTCGGCCTGCCCGCCGGCTCGCGGTGACGTGGTCGCCTCGTCGGCGGGGCGCGAGCTGGTGCCCGAGGTCGAGGTCGTCATGACAGTCCTTCCAGGTGGACGGGGGCGCCCGTGTCGTCGACGTCGTCGTCGGCCGCGGGGAGGATCATCGTGCCGATGCCCTCCTCGGTGAACACCTCGAGGAGCAGGGAGTGGGGCGTGCGCCCGTCGATGACGTGCGCCTGCGGGACTCCCCCGCGTACGGCCCGGATGCAGGCCTCGAGCTTGGGCACCATGCCCGAGTCCACGCGGGTGAGGAGTTCCTCGGCGTCCTCGACACCGAGCTCGGAGAGCAACGAGTCGGGGTCGGGCCAGTCGGCGTAGATGCCGGGGACGTCGGTGAGCACGACGAGCTTGCGAGCCCGGAGCGCGACGGCGAGCGCCGCCGCGGCGGTGTCGGCGTTGACGTTGAGCACCTGACCGGGGTTCTCCAGGTCGGGGGCGATCGTCGAGACCACCGGGATGCGACCGGCCTCGAGGATGTCGACGACCGCCGACGGCGAGACCGTGACGACGTCGCCGACGAGCCCGACGTCGACCTGCCGCCCGTCGACCGTCGCGGCCCGCCGACGGGCACCGAACAGGTGCGCGTCCTCCCCCGACAGACCGACCGCCATCGGGCCGTGCTGGTTGAGCAGACCGACGACCTCGCGACCCACCTGGCCGACGAGCACCATCCGGACGATCTCCATCACCTCCGGTGTCGTGACCCGCAGGCCGCCGGCGAACTCGCTCGCCAGGCCCACGCGGTCGAGCATCGCCGCGATCTGCGGACCGCCGCCGTGGACGACGACCGGCCGCAGGCCCGCGTACCGCAGGAACGCGACGTCCTTGGCGAACGCCTGGGTGAGGGCGGGGTCGATCATCGCGTTGCCGCCGTACTTGACGACGACGAGCGACCCCTTGAACCGCTCCAGCCAGGGCAGGGCCTCGACGAGGGTGTGGGCCTTGCTCCGTGCCCGCTCGAGGCTCGCGCGGTCGCGCAGGTGACGCAGGTGCCGCTGCGCCGCCGCCCGGTCGGTCTGCCCCGCGTCGGTCGTGGAGACGGTCACATCGGTGCCGACGCCGTCGGGGTTGCCGTCGGGGTGACGGGAGTCGTCGAGGGTGGAGGGGGTGTCGTCGCTCATGTGCTGTAGGCCGAGTTCTCGTGGACGTAGTCGTGGGTGAGGTCGTTGGTCCAGACGGTGCCGCGCTGCGCGCCCGCGTTGAGATCGACGACGACGTGGACGTGGCGGCCCGAGAGGTCGACGAGTGATCGGTCCTCGCCGACGCCGGTGGCTCGGCAGACCTGGACGCCGTTGACGGCGACGTCGAGGGCCCTGGGGTCGAACTCCGCCGACGTCGTCCCGACGGCCGAGACGATCCGACCCCAGTTGGGGTCGCCCCCGAAGACGGCGCACTTGAACAGGGCGCTGCGGGCGATCGCACGGGCGACCTCGACGGCGTCGTCCTCGCTGACGGCGCCGACGACCTCGACCTCGATGTCGTGCTGGGCGCCCTCGGCGTCGCCGATGAGCTGGCGGGCGAGATCGGCGCACACGTCGTGGACGAGGGCGGTGAGCTCCTCGCGCGGGGCCCGCACGCCCGAGGCGCCGGAGGCGAGGAGGACGACCGTGTCGTTGGTCGACATGCAGGCGTCGGAGTCGACCCGGTCGAACGTGGCGGTGCACGCGGCGCGCAGGGCCGCGTCGAGGTCGTCGGGGGTCGTCACCGCGTCGGTCGTGAGCACGACGAGCATCGTCGCGAGGGCGGGCGCGAGCATCCCCGCACCCTTGGCCATCCCGCCGACCGACCAGCCGTCGGCACTGCTGCGGGTGGCCTCCTTGGGCCGGGTGTCGGTCGTCATGATCGCCTCGGCCGCCTGCGCCCCACCGTCGGTCGCGAGCGATCCGGCCGCCGAGTCCGCCCCGGAGAGAAGCAGATCCATGGGCAGACGCTCGCCGATGATCCCCGTCGAACACACGACGACGTCGCCCGCCGAGATCCCCAGCCGCTCGGCGACATGCTCGGCCGTGCGGTGGGTGTCGCCGAACCCCTCGGGCCCGGTGCAGGCGTTCGCGCCCCCGGAGTTGAGGATCACCGCGTCGATACGGCCGTCGGTGACGACCTGCCGGCTCCAGGTCACCGGGGCCGCCTCGACACGGTTCGTCGTGAACACCGCGGCGCCGTGGTGATCGGGGCCGTCGTTGACAAGCAGGGCCACGTCGGGACGCCCGGAGGGCTTGAGGCCCGCGGTCACGCCCGTGGCGCGGAATCCCGCGGAGGCGGTGACGCTCACGCGAGTTCCTCCGCGCCGTCGACGTCCGGGGTGTTCCGCGACCCGGGCTCGTCGACCCGCACCGCGTACCCGTGATATCGCCAGACGTTGACGGCCTGCGCGGTCTGTTCGGAGGGGACGAGGATCCAGTCGGTGCGGTAGGTCGACACGGTGGTGACGGCGATCTGCCCCGCAGCGAGGGGCGAGATGATCCCGTGCAGGACGCCGGTGAGCAGGAAGTCGATCTGCCCCTCGACCTCGAAGGCCCGCCAGGGGCCGAACTTCTCGACCCCGTCGGGGACGACGTCGCACGGGGCGAGGACGGAGGTCTCCCCCTCGTGCCACGCGATCGACGACAGCGGGCGCGCGTCCTTGGCCCATGCGGGCATGTCACTGCCCGCCGGGAGTCCCGCGAAGACGAGTTCCCCCTCGTGGAGGCGGAGCGTCCACCCCTGCCGCCCGACGGCGGTCGGGATCTGGTCGTGGGTCATCGTCACGGGGCGACTCCTGTCGTGGGCAGGCCGGCCGTCTCCGGCAGGCCGAGGGCGAGGTTGGCGCACTGCACGGCACCGCCGGCGGTGCCCTTCGTGAGGTTGTCGATCGCGGCGACGACGACGACGCGGCCGACCGCCTCGTCGATCGCGACCTGGATCTGAACGAGGTTGGAGCCGAGGACGGCCCCCGTCGAGGGCCACCGTCCCTCGGGCAGGAGGTGGACGAACGCCTCGTCGCCGTAGGCCCGCTCCCAGGCCCGACGCACCCCCGTGACGTCGACCTCGGGACGCAGCCGGGCGGTGCCGGTGGCGAGGATGCCGCGGGGCATCGGGGCCAGCGTCGGAGTGAACGAGACCGTCACCGGCGAGTCGGCCGCGCAGGTGAGGTTCTGGACGATCTCGGGGACGTGTCGGTGCACCCCGCCGACGCCGTACGGGCTCATCGCCCCCATGACCTCGGCGCCGAGCAGGTGCGGTTTGAGGGACTTGCCGGCCCCCGAGGTGCCGCTCGCCGCGACGACGACGACGTCGTCGGGCTCGAGGAGGTCGTCGGCGAATCCCGGTGCGAGTGCGAGCGACACGGCGGTGGGGTAGCACCCGGGGACGGCGATGCGCCGCGCGCCGCGCAACGCGTCGCGGGACGAGGCGCCCCGCCGGGGTAGTTCGGGCAGGCCGTAGGGCCAGCTGCCCGCGTAGGGGGTGTCGTAGAAGCGCTCCCACGCGGCGGCGTCGGTGAGGCGGAAGTCGGCGCCGCAGTCGATGACGACGACGTCGTCGGGCAGGTCGGCGACGAGCGCCGCCGAGGCACCGTGGGGCAGCGCGAGGAACACGACGTCGTGCCCGGCGAACACGTCCGGATCGGTCGGCGCGAGTTCGCGGTCGGCGAGGGGCACGAGGTGGGGGTGATGATCCCGTAGGCGCGAGCCCGCGTTTCCCGCTGCGCACAGCTCACCGATCTCGAATTCCGGATGTGCGAGCAGGAGCCGGAGGATCTCTCCACCGGCATACCCGCTGGCACCCGCCACCGCCGCGCGACTCATGTGCATGACTATACATAACACCGAGGATTCATGCAGTCACGGGTGAGCCGCGGCGGCGGGGATCACGCCAGGGGGTCGTCCTCGCCCCACGGGACCAGGAGGACCTGGCGGGCGCGCTCGTCCAGCCCCCCGGCGGCGGCGCGCAGCGAGGCGGGGGTGTCCACCCCGGCCCGCACCATGCGCCCCGACCAGGCGTCGAGCTCCCCGGAGGCCAACCCGAGGGCGAGGTCGCACACCTGCCGCGGGTCGGTCCACTCGGTGCGGCCCTCGTGGGAGCCCATCGACTCGGTCATGTCGGTGCGGACGACCCCGGGCGCGAGGTCGAACGCGCGCAGCCCCTGGTCGAATCCGGCGAGGTGGAGACCGCCGGTGATGCGCCCGAGCGCGGTCTTGCCCACGAAGTAGGCCGTCGAGACGTCGTTGCTGCGGGTGCCGGACCCGGAGTTGAGGTCGATGACGCGCCCCGAGCCCGCGGCGAGCATGTGCGGGACGACCGCGTGCGCCACGAGGAACGGCCCCCGCACGTTCACCTCGACCGTGTGCCACCACTCCTGCGGGTCGGCCTCCCACAACGGCACCTCGGCGTCGATGACCCCGGCGTTGTTGACGAGGACGTCGATGCGCCCGTGCCGCTCGACGACCGCGTCGACGTAGGCGCGGACGGCGTCCTCGTCGGTGACGTCGAGCGCGACGACCTCCGGACCCTCCGAGCCGGGTCGTCCACGGCGGGAAGACCGCTCGACGACGTAACCCGCCTCGGCGAAGGCGTTCGCGAGGTACGCACCGATCCCTCGGGAGGCACCGGTGACGACCGCGACCGGAGCCCGCCTGTCGGTGATGACCTGTTCGTCGCTCATGCCGGCGATCCTCGCAGCTCCGCGCCCGTGGCGCGCTTCGCGGCGGCGACCGCGTCGTCGCGCATCGCACTGACCTGGGCGGTCTTGAGCGTGCGGTCGGTCGCGCGGAACGTCAGCCGGTAGGCGAGCGACTTGCGTCCGGCCGGCAACTGGTCGCCCTCGTAGACGTCGAAGAGCGTGAGGCTCTCGAGGGCGTCCCCGGCACCGTCGCGCAGCGCCCGGCCGACCTCGCCCGCGGGGACCGAGGCATCGACGACGAGGGCGACGTCGGTGCGGGCGACCGGGTACGTCGAGAGCGGGGTGCCCTGGACCGGTTCCGGACCGACGGCGGCGAGGACCGCGTCGAGGTCGAGCTCGAGCGCGCACGTGCGCACCGGCACCTCGACCGCGGTACACACGTTGGGGTGGAGTTCCCCGGCGTACCCGACGATCTCACCGACCGACCCGTTGCGATCGACCGGACGGATCGCGGCACACCGACCGGGGTGCCAGGGCGCGTGAGCGGCGGCCTCGGGACGCAGTTCGATGCCGAGGACGCGTCCGAGTTCGAGCGCGAGGCTCACGGCGTCGGCGGCCTCGACGGCCCGGGCCGACCCCCACGGGCCGGCGGGAACGGAGTGTCCGGTGAGGACCGCGGCGACGTGGCGGGGCTGGTCGGGGACCGCGGCGTCGATCGCGTCGAGGACCTCCGCGGACGGCCGGACCCCCACGGGCGGCACCGGCGCCTCCGGCGTTCCCGGGCGTGGGTGGAACACGAGCCCGGTCTCGTACAGCGCCACGTCGCCCGCCCCCCGACCGACGTTGGCGCGCAGGACGGGCAGGAGGGAGTCGAGAAGGCTCGTCCGCATGATCGGCGCCTCGTCCGACAACGGGTTGGCGAGTCGCACCGCGGCGCGGCGCCGATCGTCACCCTCGTAGCCGAACCGGTCGAAGACCTGCTCGCCGACGAACGGGTAGGACCACACCTCGGTGAGGCCGAGGCCGGCGAGGGCGGCGCCGACGAGACGACGCGAGCGCTGCTCACGGGTCTGCCCGCGGCCGCCGGGGGCGGTGGGCAGGATCGAGGCGATGCGGTCGTAACCGCGTAGTCGCGCGACCTCCTCGACGAGGTCGGGGCCGTCCTCGAGGTCGGGCCGCCACGACGGCGGGGTCACCGCGACCGGGGTGAAGCCGTGGGAGTCGGCCTCGCCGTCCTCGGCCACCTCGCACCCGATCGAGCGCAGGTGTGCGATGACCGCACCGTGATCGAGCCCCTCGGGCACCGGCGCCCCGGTGGTCGACCCGGGCTCGACGAGCCGCCACGCGTCGCGGGTGTGAAAGGCGATCGGTGTCCGCGCGGTGGTGCCGTCCACATCGGAGACGCCCTCGTCGATCGTGCCGCCGCCCAGCTCGACGAGGAGGTCGACGGCCAGTTGCGCGACGATCGGCGGGAGGGCGGGGTCGACGCCCCGCTCGAACCGCCGGCTCGCCTCGGTCGAGAGCTTGTGGCGCCGCGAGCTGCGCGCGACGGTGATGGGATCGAAGTGGGCAGCCTCGACGAGGACGTTCGACGTGCTCGCGGTGACCTCGGAGGTGGCCCCACCCATGACCCCGGCGATCGCGAGGGGGACCTCGCCGCCGTCGGTGATGAGGAGGTCCTCGGGATCGAGGGTGCGCTCGACGTCGTCGAGGGTGCGCAGCCTCTCCGCCGCGCGGGCGCGACGCACCTCGATGGCCCCCGACAGGGTGTCGAGGTCGAAGGCGTGCAGCGGTTGCCCGGTGAGGAGCATGAGGTAGTTCGTGACGTCGACGGTGAGGGAGATCGGGCGCATCCCCGAGCGGACGAGACGGTCGGCCATCCACCCCGGGGTGGGTGCGGTGGGGTCGAGGCCGCGCACGACGCGGGCCACGTACCGGTCGCAGCCGGGGGTGCCGTGGATGGGCGCATCGTCGGCGATGCGGACCTCGTATCCGGCGTCGTTCGCGGCGGCGACGTGCACCGCGTCGGGTCCGGCCGGGTCGCGGAAGCCGGTGAGACCCCGCGAGAGGGCGTACTCGCGGGCGATGCCGCGCATGGAGAAGCAGTACCCGCGGTCGGGGGTGACGTTGACCTCGACGGTCTCGGCGTCGAGACCGAGCAGCGGGATCGCGTCGTCGCCGGGTTGCAGCCCGGCGAGCACCTCGGGCCGGTCGGCGAACCACTCGGACAGCACGATGATGCCGTCGTGGTCCTCCCCCAGCCCGAGCTCCAGGGAGGAGCAGATCATGCCGTTGCTCATGTGCCCGTACGTCTTGCGCGCGGAGATCGCGAAGTCACCCGGCAGGACACCACCGGGCAGGATGCACACGACGAGGTCGCCCGCGGCGAAGTTGTGGGCGCCGCAGACGATCTCCTGTGTCACCGAGGGGTCACCCCCGGCGGCGGCCCGCTGGCCGTGGTCGCCGACGTCGACGTGACAGAAGTGGATCGTCTTGCCGTTCTTCTGCGGTTCGTCGGTGACGTCGAGGACGCGACCCACCACGAGCGGGCCGGTGATGTCGCCACCGTGGAGGTCCTCCTCCTCGAGCCCGACGCGCACGAGGTCGGCCGCGACGTCCTCCCCGCGGGGCGTCGCCCCGGACCCCGCCTCACCGACGAGCTCCATGAGCCATTCGACCGGTGCCAGCATCAGATCTCCATTCCGAACTGCGCGGAGAACCGCGCGTCGCCCTCGACGATGTCGTGCATGTCGTTCACCCCGTGCCGCAGCATCACCGCACGGTCGATGCCCATGCCGAACGCGAACCCGGTGATCTCGGGGTCGGTGATGCCGGCCGCCCGCAGGACGTTGCGGTTGACCATGCCGCAGCCGCCCCATTCGATCCAGCCGGCGCCGCCCTTCTTCTGGGGGAACCACAGGTCCATCTCGGCGCTGGGTTCGGTGAAGGGGAAGTACGACGGCCGCAACCGGGTCGTCGCCTCGGGGCCGAAGAGGACGCGCGCGAAGTGGTCGAGCGTGCCCTTGAGGTGGGCCATCGTGAGGCCACGGTCCACCGCGAGGCCCTCGACCTGGTGGAAGACGGGCGTGTGGGTGGCGTCGAGTTCGTCTGTCCGGTAGACCCGCCCGGGCACCGCGACGTAGAGGGGCAGGCCGCGCTGCAACCGGGTCGTGTCCCGCTGCAGCAGCGTGCGCGCCTGGACCGGCGAGGTGTGGGTGCGCAGCACGAGCCCGGAGGTCGGCGGGTCGACGAAGAACGTGTCCTGCATCTCGCGCGCGGGGTGGTCGGGCGCGAAGTTGAGGGCGTCGAAGTTGTACCACTCGCTCTCGAGTTCGGGGCCCTCGGCGATCTCCCACCCCATGCCGACGAAGATGTCGGCGACACGCTCGGACATGAGCGAGATCGGGTGCCGTGCGCCGACCCGCCGCAACGGCGTGGTCACCGTGACGTCGATCGTCTCCTCGCGGAGGATCGCCTCGTCGCGCCTCGCCTCGAGGACCGCCTGGCGCTCACTCAGGGCGGCACCGACACGGCCGCGGGCCGCGCCGACGCGCTTGCCCGCCTCGGCCTTGGCGCTCGGCGGCAACGCCCCGATCTCGCGGTTGGCGAGGGCGAGGGGGCTCTTCTCCCCCGCATGGGCGAGGCGAGCGGCCTTCAGCTCGTCGAGGTCGGTCGCCGCCGCGATCGCGTCGAGGGCGGCGACGACGTCGGCCTCGATCTGTGCGGGGTCGAGCGCGCTGACCTCGACCGGGTCGTATGAGGTGTTGGGTCCTGACACGTCCCCGATCCTAGTTGGGGGGCCCGGCACGGGGAAAAAGGGTTTCGACCCGCGGGCGGAGGCCCGGGCGGGGATCTCCGGAGGCCCGGGTACGTCAGCGAGACCGGTCGGGAGCGGCGGGCAGCGTGAACCGGAAGAGTGCGCCGCCCTCGGGTGCGCGGTCGACCGAGACCGACCCGCCGTGCGCCTCGACGAGACCGCGGACGAGGTAGAGCCCGAGGCCGGTGCTCCCGCGGCGCGATCCGTGCCAGAACTTGGAGAACACCCGGGCGTAGTGCTCGGGGCGGACCCCCTCCCCCTCGTCGGCCACGCTCACCACCCACCGGGGTGGCGCGGTGGGGGACGTCCCGTCCTCGGCGCGGTCCGCGGCGACCCGCACGTGCACGGTGCCGGCGCCGTGCCGGACGGCGTTCTCGAGGAGGTTGGTGACGACCTGGTCGAGCCGGTCGGCGTCCGCCCACGCGTCCGCCTCGCCGTCGGGGACGTCGATGCGCACGTCGAACCGGTCCTCGTCGAGCCCGGTGGCGACGAGGCGGGCCACGCACCGTCGGACGATGGCGACGAGGTCGACTCGGCGGCGTTCCAGTCGCAGGTGGCTCGTGTCGAGGCGCGAGACGTCGAGGAGTTCGTGGATGAGACGGGCGAGGCGGTCGGCGTCCGCCTCGATCGTCTCGATCATGAGGTGCTTCTGGGCATCGGTGAACCGATCCCACCGGCGCAACAGGGTCGTCGAGAACCCCTTGACCGAGGCGAGTGGTGCCCGCAACTCGTGCGCGACGAGGGAGATGAGTTCCGAGGTCTCCGCATCCGCGCGGCGGCGGGCGTCGGTGTCGCGCAGCGCGACGACCACTCGCACGACGGCTCCGCGAGGCGCCTCGCGCACGAAGCTCATCGTGACGAGGACGCGACCGCGCCCGGGGAGCAGGAGCATCCGTTCCCGGTGACCGGTGCGGATGTCGAGACCGCCCCAGGGGTCGACGACGTCCCACCACGGGTGGCCCGCCGTGTCGAGCAGGGGCAGCGCCTCGGCGACAGGGGTGCCCACGACATCCTCCGCGCGCCGTCCGAGGAGCTGCGCAGCGCGGGGGTTGACCACCTCGACGCGGCGATCGGGACCCACGACGACGACGCCGTCGGGCAGGCTGTCGAGGACGACCGCGGCGTCGCGGCTCGCCTCCCGCGCGCGATCGCTCGTGCTCATCGCGACCCCGCTCCCGCCCGGCCGACCGGGCGTGATCGCGCCGACTCGTACAGGCACACCGTCGCGGCCATCGCGAGGTTGAGCGATTCGGCACGCCCATGGATCGGCACGCGCACGGCATCGGTGCACGCCGCTCGCACCTCGGGCGCGAGTCCCCACGCCTCGTTGCCGAACACCCAGGCATGTCGCGAGCCCAGGTCGGCCTCGCCGAGCAGCACCTCGCCCGCCCCGTCGGCCGCGTGGGTGATCATGCCCGACTCGTGGGCGGCGGCGATCACCTCCTCGACGGCCACGCCCACGACGACCGGGACGTGGAACAGCGACCCCGCCGTGGACCGCACGACCTTGGGGTTGTAGACGTCGACGCTCGCCTCGGTGAGGACCACGGCGTCGGCACCGGAGGCGTCGGCGCACCGCAGCACGGTTCCCGCGTTGCCGGGATCGCGGACGTGGGAGAGCACCGCGAGCGTGCGGGGCGCGACGGCGAGGACCTCGGCGAGAGGGACGTCCAGCGTCCGGCACACGGCGACCACGCCTTGGGAGGTCGCCGCGTCACCCATCGCCGCGAGGACCTCACGGGTCGCCTCGTGCAGGTACAGCCCGGCGGCGCGGGCCTCCTGCTCGATCTCGGGGAAGCGGTCGACGGCGTCGGGGTCGAGGTACACGTCCTGAACGAGGTCAGGGCGGTGTCGCACCGCCTCCCGCACGCCCTGTGGGCCCTCGACGAGGAACCGGCCCTCCCGGACCCGGACAGCACGACGGGCCAGGGCCGCCACCTTGCGCACCCGCTCGGCGCGCGGATTGGTGAGCGGTTCCCTGGCCCGGTCGGTCGACACGGCCGTGAGTCAGGCGGCGTCAGTCTTGGCCTCGGTCGCGGGCACGTTGGCCTTCGCGACCTCGACGAGCGCGGCGAACGCGGCCTCGTCGTTGACGGCCATCTCGGCGAGCATGCGACGGTCGACCTCGATCTCGGCGGCCTTGAGCCCCTGGATGAAGCGGTTGTACGTCATGCCGTTCGCGCGGGCCGCGGCGTTGATGCGCTGGATCCACAGACGACGGAAGTCTCCCTTGCGCGCCTTGCGGTCGCGGTAGGAGTAGCCGAGGGAGTGGGTGACCTGCTCCTTGGCCTTGCGGTAGAGGCGGGACCGCTGACCGCGGTAGCCGCTCGCGCGCTCGAGGGTAACCCGGCGCTTCTTCTGGGCGTTCACTGCCCGCTTCACGCGTGCCACGTGATGTCTCCTTGTGTGCTGCTGATGTACGGGTGGGCGGCCGGCTCACGCCGGGGGCAGAACCCCGCTGGGCGCGGCGGCGCGGGACTCACTTGCCGAGGAGTCGCTTGATCTTCTTGGCGTCCTGGGGGGCGAGCTCGAGGTCGTTCGCGATCGACCGCTTGAACTTGCTGGACTTGTGCTCGAGCAGGTGACGGCCGCCGGCCTGCTCGCGCATGACCTTGCCCTTGCCCGTGATGCGGAAACGCTTCTTGGCTCCGCTGTGCGTCTTGTTCTTCGGCATGATGCCGTCTCTCCTTGGGCGTTCGTGATGGTCGCACCGCGACTCCGGCGGGGCCGGGGCACGGTGCGGCTGTCGTGGTGGGTCGGTCAGGACCCGGCGGGGGCCGCCTGCTCGGTGGGAGCCTGCTCGGTGGTCTCGCGTGCCGAGCCCGCCGCGGCCTCGTCGCGCTTGCGGCGCTGCTGAGCCTTGGCGTCGGCCTTCTTCTTGGTGGGGCCGAGCACCATGATCATGTTGCGGCCGTCCTGCTTGGGCGCGCTCTCGACGAAACCGATCTCGGCGACGTCCTCGGCGAGACGCTGCAGCAGGCGGAACCCGAGTTCGGGACGCGACTGCTCGCGTCCACGGAACATGATCGTCACCTTGACCTTGTCGCCCGCGTTGAGGAACCGCTCGACGTGGCCCTTCTTGGTGCCGTAGTCGTGCGGGTCGATCTTGGGGCGGAGCTTGATCTCCTTGATGACCGTGTTGACCTGGTTCTTGCGCGACTCACGGGCCTTGATGTCGGCCTCGTACTTGAACTTGCCGTAGTCCATGAGCTTGCAGACCGGCGGGTTCGCCATGGGCGCGACCTCGACGAGGTCGAGGTCGAGGTCACCGGCGAGGCGGAGCGCCTCCTCGATCTTGACGATCCCGACCTGTTCCCCGTTGGGTCCGACCAGACGGACCTGCGGGACGCGGATGCGGTCGTTGATGCGGGCTTCGCTGATGTCGAGCTCCTTGTCTGAATACTGTCGTTCGGGCGTGCCACCCACCTCGGGCCGATCGCGACCTCGGAGAGGACTCCGGAGACGACGACGGCCCTCCGCGGGCTCCCCGCGAAAGGCCGAATCACCACCGCCGGTCCGGAGGGCGTCGCGGATAAGCGACTCCGCACCGGCGGACCCTCCGTGGGAGGGCCCTGGCGACCCGGTGACCTGAGGCGATCACAGGGTGGAAGCGTGGTGAGCGGCTTCTCTTGGGGCAGTCGTGCCGGTCGACCTCCCCGACCACGAGGGTCCGACCCCCGCGATGAGACGCGAGGATCACCAGGGCGATGCGTCGGCACGACACGACCGATCACGGTCAAGGATATCAGCCGGGGCCGCCGGACCCAAAAGGCGTCCGAGGTTCGCAGGGGTCGCCGCGGCCAATCGCGGAGGGCCGGCCCGCCTCGTGGACGGGAAAACCCGCGCGTGCTGCTCATCACGGGACGTTCGTCATCCTCGCACGGTCGTGAGCGGCCTAGCGTGACAGGTGGGCTGCGACGACGTCCGGGTTCGTCGGTGCCCTTCGGCGCGGAGGTGCGACATGCGGGTGGCGATCAAGTACGGATTCATCGACCACGAGACGCTCGTGGACGCCGAGGGTCGCATCCTCGGCCAGGATGCCGGGTCGACGCTCGTGCGTCGGTTGCTCGCGGCGTTCCCCGGGGCGAGCGTCGTCGGCAACGCCGCCCGGCGCTGCGACGGGTTCGACATGGTGCCGCTGGAGTTCGTCGACGCCGCGAACACGCTCGTGCTCAACATGGACTGCCTGGACTCGGTGGGCGTGTGGCAGGTCCTCCACTCCCACGGCGACGAGCCCAAGCTCATGAACTTCGTGTGGCGCAACCCCTCGATGTACCACCACCCCGTCAACTTCGCCGCGCTCGGGCTGTCGTTCGCGCTCTTCCCCACCTTCTGCAACTCCGAGCGCACGGCCGGTGAGGTGCGGGAGATCGTGCAGAGCTGGACGCGTTCCCACCTCGCCGAGAAGGCCCGGATCGCGTGGTCCAACCTCGGCGTCAACATGTCGGCGACCCAACCTCGCCGTGAGCCCGACGTCCCCGTCGTGCTGTACCCCGCCATCTACCTCTCCGCGCGCAAGGATCCCAAGACCTTCCTCCAGGTGGTCGAACGCGTCCGCAAGCGGGTCCCCCTGCGCGTCGAGGCCCGCCTCCACCAGAGCGACCTCGTCTCCGAGAGGGCGATGGACCTCTCGGCCAAACCGTGGGCCTGGGTCGGCCCGCTCACCGCCACCAAGGAGGGCTACTGGCAGGCGCTGGCCTCGTCCACGGCCTTCCTCGCCACGGCGGTCGAGGAGGCCTACGGACTGGAGTACCTCGAGGCGCTCATGGCCGGGGTCGTCGGCATCCTGCCCGACCGTCCCTGGGCTCGGGCGCTCGTCCCGCCGGGCTACCCGTTCCTCTACGACTCCCCCCGGCAGGCCGCGGACATGCTCACCCGGGCGCTCACCGAGACCGACGCGTGCCGCGCCGAGGTCGATGCGAGCGCCGGCGGCGACATCGTGGCGTGGATCCGTGAGCACCACCAGCGCGACGACTTCGTCGCGGCCCTCATCGACCGCGTGCAGGAGTGGTTCCCCGAGATCGCCACGTCCTGACGGACTCCCTCCTGAGCGAGCCCGTCGGGGGGGCTCGCTCAGGAGGGCTCCACGCCGTCGGTGACGGGCTCGCCGGATTCGGCCGTGTGCAGGACCACCGCGAGGTCGTCGATGCGGATCCGCACCTCGGGGTCGGCGGCGAGACGGTGCCCGAGGAGGGTGACGATCGTCTCGACCGCCGCCTCGTCCAGGCCGGGCCGCAGCACGAGGACGAGCCGGAGCACCCCCGGACCATGGAACGCCGTCCCGTCCTCGGCGCGCGCCCGGATGAGTCCGTCCACACCCTGCGCGGCCTCGGCGACCGCCAGCCGCACGACGGGGTCCTCATGCGGCGGGAACCACGGCCGCTCCTGGGCCAGCGCCCACAGGTGTGGCAACCCGAGCACGGCCGCATGCGAGGAGCCGAGGTCGATGAGCAGGGTGTCGCATCCCTCCTCGACCGCCGTGCGGGCCACCTCGGGCATGAGTTTGGGCGTGGGCCGCGCCTGCGGGTCCCAGGCATGGACCGCCTCCACGCCCGTGAAGACGGGGAACGCCGTGCGACCGTCGGGCGCCGTGAGGGTGACCGTCGCCATCTGTGCCGAATCCTCGAGGTCCTCCCCCACGACCCCGTGCTGTGCCGCGGCGGCCGCCGACGGCGTCGCGACGATCGGGACGAGGACCCGGGCGCGGGCCAGCCGGTCCATCACGACGCGGACGTGCTCGGGCGACCCGACGCGGGTGAGATCGGTGAGGGCGGACACGAGCTCGGGGTCCGATCGACCGTCGTCGCCCGCGAAGGCCGCCGCGTCGAGATGCCGACCCGTGAACGGGATGCCCCCGCTGTCGACGCTCGGCCGTCGTGGCGCCGCGTGATCGTGCGGATGGTTCTCGGAGCCGCGCCCGAGGCCCTCGCTCACGGCCGCCCCGCCACGTCGAGGGCCTCGGGGAGGGTGAACGCACCCTTGTAGAGGGCCGAGCCGATGATCGCCCCCTCGACACCGTTCGGGACGAGGTCGCGCAGGCGAGCGAGGTCCTCGAGGGTGGAGACGCCGCCGGAGGCGATGACCGGCCGGTCGGTGCGCTCGCAGACCTGCTCCAGCAGCGCGAGGTTGGGGCCGGCCAACATGCCGTCCTTGGCGACGTCCGTGACGACGTAGCGGCTGCACCCCTCCGCGTCGAGCCGCGCGAGGGTCTCCCACAGGTCACCGCCCTCCTTGGTCCAGCCGCGGGCGGCGAGGGTCGTGCCGCGCACGTCGAGGCCGATCGCGACACGGTCGCCGTGCTCGGCGATGATCGAGGCGGTCCACTCGGGGTGCTCGAGGGCGGCGGTGCCGATGTTGACGCGGCGGCAACCGGTCGAGAGGGCACGGTCGAGGCTCTCGGCGTCGCGGATACCGCCGGACATCTCGACGTCCATGTCGACGGACCCGACGATGCGGCCGAGGAGTTCGGCGTTGCTGCCCCGCCCGAACGCGGCGTCGAGGTCGACGAGGTGGAGCCAGCGCGCTCCGGCCTCCTGCCACGCGAGGGCCGCCTCGAGTGGGTCGCCGAACTCGCCGCCGCTGCCGGCGACGCCCTGGACGAGTTGCACCGCCCGTCCGTCGGAGACGTCGACGGCGGGGAGCAGTTCGAGCAGGGGGGCGGCGGTGTTCTCGGTGGTCATGGAAACCTCGCTGGGACGTGATGGGGACGGGGCGTGGTCGGGGTGTCGGTGTGTCGGCGGGTCCGGCCCGGGTCGCACCGGTCGTGAGCGGTCAGAGCGTGAGCAACCAGTTGCGCAGGAGCCGGGCGCCGGCCTCACCGGACTTCTCGGGGTGGAACTGGGTCGCCGAGAGCGGCCCGTTCTCGACGGCCGCGACGAAGCGGTCGCCGTGGGCGGACCACGTGACGAGCGGGGTGACGACTTCGAACGGCCCCGTGGGTCGCAGGGTCCAGTCGCGGGCGGCGTAGGAGTGCACGAAGTAGAAGTGCTCGCGTTCGACGCCCTCGAAGAGCACCGTGCCGTCGGGGACGTCGACCGTGTTCCACCCCATGTGGGGCACGACGTCGGCGGACAACCGCTCGACGACCCCCGGCCACTGGGCGAGGCCCTCCCGGCGGGAGACGGAGGGTTCGGTCGAGGTCTCGAACATCACCTGCATGCCGACGCAGATGCCGAGGACGGGACGCCCACCGGCCAGACGCGTGTCGACGATCCGGGGGCCCTCGACCGCGTTCAGCCCGTCCATGCAGGCGTGGAAGTTGCCGACGCCGGGGACGATGAGGCCGTCGGCGGCGATGGCCCGGTCTCGCACCGAGGTGAGCTCGACGTCGGCACCGAGCCGCTCCAGCATGCGCACGGCCGAACGCACGTTGCCGCTGCCGTAGTCGAGGACCGCGACGTGCGGACTCCCCTCGACCGGCGGGACGAGGTCCCCGTTCTCGCTCCTCGGCGCGTCGTCGGTGGTGGGCGAGGTCATGCCGTCTCCTCCTCGGTGGCCGGGGCGTCGGGGTCCGCGTCCTCGACGCGGGACTCCCGCACGACCTTGTCGAAGGCCCGTGCGTAGCGGTCGGGCGGGACGACGAGTCGCGCATGGGGCAGGTCGCCGACATCGACGGCGCCGGTGAGGACGTCGACGCCGGGCAGGTCGAGCACGCCGAGCACGGCCGCGAGGATCTCCTGGGCGGTGGCACCGACATCGCCGACGATCTCCTCGACGGCCGCCGCGACCTCGGGTTCGTCCCGACCCGCGGCCCTCGCGACGTCGGCCGGGGTGGCCGCGGGCAGCCCGCGGGGGTGGACGATGCCGTCGCGAGGCGTCCAGATGAGCCACCGGGTGGCGGCCCAGCGACGCGGTGGGTGCACGGTGACGACGGCTTGACGCCCGACCCGGAAGAACCCGATCGCCGGGCGCATCCGGATGGAGGCGGGCCGGCCCGCGAGGGTGCGGACCGCGTCGTCGTAGGGGTATCGGGCCTTGGGGCGTCCGGCCGGCGTGACGAGGGTCCAGGCACCGAGGCGGGCGACCAGCAGGGGTCCCAGTCCGCGGCGGGCCCAGTGGGCGACGGACTCCGGCCGCGCCGCCGTGAGGACCATGCCCTCCCCCGTGACGCCCGCGGCCGGGTGCCGCCGCGCGAGCCTAGAGCGCGCCCTTGGCACTGGGGATCCCCTCCACCCGCGGGTCACGCGCCACCGCGAACCGCAGCGCCCTCGCGAGTGCCTTGAACTGGGCCTCGACGATGTGGTGCGGATCGCGCCCGCCGAGGACCCGCACGTGGATCGCGAGCCCGGCGTGGTGCGCGAGGGTCTCCATGACGTGGCGGGTGAGGCTGCCGACGTACTGCCCCCCGATGACGACGTACTGCTGTCCCTCGGGTTCGCCCGTGTGCACGCAGTAGGGACGCCCGGCGACGTCGACGACGACCTGCGCGAGGGCTTCGTCGAGCGGCACGGTGGCCTCACCGAAGCGCGAGATCCCGCGCTTGTCGCCGAGGGCGTGGGCGATGGCGTCGCCCAGGCAGATCGCGACGTCCTCGACGGTGTGGTGGGCGTCGACGTCGATGTCGCCCCGCGCCGTGACCGTGAGGTCGACGAGGGAGTGCTTGGCGAGACTGGCGAGCATGTGGTCGTAGAACCGCACCCCGGTGTCGACCTCGCTGCGCCCCGTGCCGTCGAGGTCGATGGTGAGTTTGACGCTGCTCTCCGACGTCGCCCGCCGGATGCTCGCCGTGCGGTGGGTGGCCTCGTGCGTCACGCCTGGTCCTCCTTGCTCGTCGCGGTCGACTCGTGCGTGCTCGTCGCCGTCGGCGGGTGTTCGGTCGTCGCGGTCCCCGGGTGCCGGGCGAGTGCGGTGAGGAACGCGTCGACCTCGTCCGGGGTACCCGCCGTGACCCGAAGGTACCCGGGAACACCGACATCCCTGATGAGCACACCCTCCTCGAGCAGCTCCCGCCAGAGCGCGGGCGCGTCCTCGATGCCGCCGAAGAGGACGAAGTTGGCGTCGCTCGGCACGGGTTCGTAACCGAGGGAGGGGAGTTCGGCGACGATGCGGTCGCGCTGAGTCTTGATGGCCTCGACGGTGCCGAGCATGACGTCGGCGAAGGAGAGCACCGTGGTGGCGACGGCCTGGGTCGTGCTCGACAGGTGGTAGGGCATGCGCACGAGCCGCAACGCGTCGACGAGCGCCGGATCGGCGGCGAGGTAACCGAGGCGACCCCCCGCGAGCGCGAACGCCTTGCTCATCGTGCGGGTGACGACGAGCCGCGGTCGACCGGCGAGCAGCGTGAGCGCGCTCGGGGTGCCCGGGCGGGCGAACTCCGCGTAGGCCTCGTCGACGACGACGATCGCCTCGGGCGCCGCGTCGTAGACCGCGCGGACGACGTCGAGGTCGAGCGCCGTGCCCGTCGGGTTGTTGGGCGAGCAGAGGAACACGAGGGACGGGGCGTGCTCACGTGCCTGGGCCGCGGTGGCCTCGACGGGCAGGTCGAACCGGGCACCGGCGTCGCCCTCGGAGAGCGCTGGTCGGCCCCGCATGCCGTCGATCCAGGTCGTGCCGCTCGTGCGGGTGATGATCGGGTGCATCGAATACGACGGCGTGAACCCGAGCCCGGTGCGCCCCGGCCCGCCGAACGCCTGCACGAGGTGGAGGAGCACCTCGTTGCTGCCGTTGCCGGCCCACACCTGATCGGCGTCGATCTCGACACCGCTCGAGGCCGTGAGGTAGTCGGCGAGCGCGACGCGCAGCGTCGAGAACTCCCGGTCGGGGTATCGGTTGAGGGCGGCGGCCCCGTCGGCGACGGCGGCGGTGACCGCCTCGACGACCTCGGGCGGCACCGGGTACGAGTTCTCGTTGGTGTTGAGGGCGTGGGGGACGTCGAGTTGGGGTGCGCCGTAGGCCGTTCCGCCGCGGAGGTCCTCCCTCAGGAGCCGCTGGATCTCCTCGGCGGGGGCGACCTGCGCGCTCGTCGCCTCGCTCATGCGCCTGCCCCCGGCTGCGTGCGGGCGAGGATCGCGTCGCCGTGACCGGGAAGGTCCTCGGCGTGGGAGAGCGCGACGATGCGCGGGCCGATCTCCGCGAGCGCCTCCTGCGAGTACTCGATGACCTGCACGCCGCGCAGGAACGCGTACACCGACAGGCCGCTGCTGAAGGCGGCCGTGCCGCTCGTGGGCAGGACGTGGTTGGACCCGGCGGCGTAGTCGCCGAGGCTCACCGGGGAGTACGGGCCGACGAAGATGGCCCCCGCGTTGCGGATGCGCCGGGCGAGCTCGGGGGCGTTCGCCGTCTGGATCTCCAGGTGCTCCGCACCGTAGGCGTCGACGACGGCACGACCGGCCTCGAGGTCGTCGACGAGGACGATGGCCGACTGACGCCCGGAGAGCGCGGCGACGACACGTTCGTGGTGCTTGGTGGCGCGGACCTGACGCTCCAGCGCGGCCTCCACCCGCTCGGCGAGCCCTGCGGAGTCCGTGACCAGCACCGAGGCGGCCAGCGGGTCGTGCTCGGCCTGGCTCACGAGGTCGGCGGCGAGGTGGGCGGGATCGGCCGTGTCGTCGGCGAGGATCGCGATCTCGGTGGGACCGGCCTCGGCGTCGATCCCGACGACCCCGCGCAGCAACCGCTTGGCCGAGGCGACGTAGACGTTGCCGGGGCCGGTGACGAGGTCGACCGGGGCGCACAGGTCCGGGCGGGCACCGGCCCCGTCGTCGGACGCCTCCGCCGCCCCGCCGTCGCCCGTGTCGTCCGCGTCGCCCGCGTCGTCGCGGACGCCGTAGGCGAACATCGCGACGGCCTGGGCACCGCCGACGGCGTAGACCTCGTCGACACCGAGCAGCGCGCACGCGCCGAGCACGGTGGGGTGGGGATACCCGGCGAAGACGCCCGTGTTGTCGCGCTGGGGTGGGCTCGCGACGGCGAGGGACTCGACCCCGGCCTCCTGGGCGGGCACGACGTTCATGACGACGCTGCTCGGGTACACCGCGAGACCGCCCGGGACGTAGAGGCCGACCCGGGTGACGGGGATCCACCGGTGACCCACGGTGCCGCCGTCGACGACCCTGGTCGTGTGCTCCTGCGGCATCTGCTCGGCGTGGACGCGCCGGGCGCGCAGGATCGACTCCTCCAGCGCGGACCTGACATCGGGGTCGAGGGCGTCGAGCGCCGCCTGCAGCACCTCGGCCGGCACCCGCAGGTGTGGGGGGACCACCCCGTCGAATCGCTCGCCGTACTCGCGGAGGGCCGCCGCGCCGCGGTCACGGACCGCGTCGCAGATGGGACGAACCGCCTCGAGGGCGTCGGCCACGTCGTACTCGGCGCGCGGGAGGACGTCGCGCAGGCCGCGGGGGCCGAGGGTGGCGGGAGAGGAACCACGCAGGTCCAGACGGGAGATCACGGCCTCAGTCTAAGTGGGGCGTCCGACTGCCCTGGCGGGCCGCACTCCGCCGACCGGCCACGATCGCCGGTGGCCGCCTCCGTCGCCCGCGCCCGCCGTCCCGCCCTGCCCGGGATCTGCTGCCGCCGTGCCGGACTCGGCACCGCCCCGCGACTCCTCGGGGCAGGCGCGGTGCCGACGTCGTCGCGGGCGGCCCTGCCGAGGTCGGCCGCCCACGCTCCGGGGGATACTCATGCGGTGATCGCCCCTGCCCCCTCCCTGTCCTCGCCGTTCCTCCACGACCCCGTGACGCGGTTCGTCACGGCGGTGACCCCCGGGGACACCGCGCTCATCGACGTGAGCGACACGGCCGGGGTGATCCGGCTCGTCGCGGTCGTCCTCACGTTCGCGGTGCTCGCGGCGGTCCTGCGGTACGTCATGGGGCTGGGCGACGGCAAGGCCGAGATCCTCGCGACCGCGCGCGCCACCCTCCAGCTCGGCGTGGTCGGGCTCGTCATCGCGATGGTCCTGCAGTCGTGGTGGCTCACGGGGGCATTCGTCGCGGTCATGATCGGTGTCGCGGGGTTCACCTCGGGCGGACGCATGGGCGTCAGGGGGACACTCCGCGCCTGGCCACTGCTGCCCGTGGCGGCCGCCGCCCTCCCCGTCACCGCGGTGCTGCTGCTCGTGGGCCTGCTGCCGCTGCACCCGATCTCCGTCATCCCGACGGCGGGCATCCTCGTCGGCAACGCGATGACGGCCACGACCCTCGCGGGCCGCCGCTCTCTCGACGCCCTCCGCGAGCGCCGCGGCGAGTACGAGGCGGGCCTGTCGATCGGACTCCTCCCCCGCGACGCCGCCCTGCTCGTCACGCGCGACTCCGCCCGACTCGCCCTCGTGCCCGCGCTCGACCAGACCCGGACCGTCGGCCTCGTCACCCTGCCGGGCGCATTCGTCGGCACGCTCCTCGGTGGCGCGACGCCGCTCGAGGCCTCGGCCCTCCAGCTCGTCGTCCTCGCGGGCATCCTGCTCACCCAGTCCGTCGCCGTGCCGATCACCCTCGAGCTCGTCACCCGGGGCGTCCTCGTCCGGCCCACCACCGCGGCCTGAGGCGGGGACGGCCCCGGCTACCGCGACTCGTCCCTGCGCGGCCGTCCCCGCCGCGGCAGGGGCGCCGCATCGCGGGGCTCTCGTCCTGCGTCGGCCAAGGCCCGACGCAGGAGGATCTCGATCTGCGCGTTGACGCTCCGCAGCTCGTCGGAGGCCCAGTGGGCCACCGCCTCGTGGACGGCGGGATCGAGCCGCAGGAGCACCTGCTTCCGCTCCGGTCGGGCGGGGCGCTCCCGCCCGACCGGATCCTGGGCCTCCATGTCAGGCGTACAGGCTGCCCGTGTTGATGACCGGCGACGCCTTGGACTCACCGCAGAGCACCACGAGCAGGTTGCTGACCATCGTCGCGCGACGCTCGTCGTCGAGGGCGACGATGGACTCCTCCTCCAGCTTGGCCAGGGCCATCTCGACCATGCCGACCGCACCCTCGACGATCCGGGCGCGAGCCGCGACGATCGCCCCCGCCTGTTGCCGTTGGAGCATGGCCTGGGCGATCTCGGGCG
Source organism: Mobilicoccus sp. (assembly GCF_032060985.1). NCBI lineage: Bacteria > Bacillati > Actinomycetota > Actinomycetes > Micrococcales > Dermatophilaceae > Mobilicoccus > Mobilicoccus sp. The sequence goes on along the minus strand of NZ_DAMBGD010000001.1, from coordinate 368,071 downwards.
CGTACGCGAGGTGGCTGATGCGCACCTCGACGATCTCGACACCCGCGACGGTGACGCGCTGAGCGACCTCGTGTGCGAGCTGGGCCGAGACCACGTCCGTCGACCCTCGCAGCGAGGTGCCCTCCCCCGCCGGGTCGTCGTAGGGGTGGGTCGTCGCGACGTGACGCAGTGCCGCTTCGGACTGGACCCGCACGAAGTTCTTGTAGTCCTCCACCGAGAAGCAGGCGCGTGCGGTGTCGGCGACCTGCCAGACGACGATCGCGGCGATCTCGACGGGGTTTCCGTCGGCGTCGTTGACCTTGAGTGCGCTGGTCTCGAAGTTGTTGACGCGCACCGACACCGCACGCTTGCTCGTCAACGGCGTCACCATCGAGAGCCCGGTGCGGCGGGTGGTGCCCACGTAGCGGCCGAAGAACTGCAGCACCTTGGTCTGACCGGGCTGCACGATCGTCACCGAGCTGAAGACGAGTGCGGCGAGCACGAGCAGCGCGACGACGAGGACGACGACGAGGACCCGCGGCCCCGCTCCGCCGCGCCCGAGGATCTCCATCGCGGCGAGGACGATCGCACCGACCGCGCACAGGATGCCGACGAGGAGCGCGAGGAACCCGTTGACACCCCAGGCCGGTGACTCGTCGACGTCGACCCGCGCCCCCTCGTGGCCGACGGGCGTCGTGGCCGGAGCCTGACGGTCGGGGCCCACGGCCTCCCCCTCGGCGGAACCCGAGGGCGTGGGCGACGGGGCGCCCGACGGTGCGGTGTGTGAACGCGGTTCCGAGTGCGTGGACGACATGAGGGACCTCCCCGAGTGCGGCGTCAAGCTGATACTAATACGATATCACTTTTCTCGCCGCGTGGAGGCCTGGCGGCGCCCGATCGTGCACGCCGCGGCGAGGTGACCCCGGCGCGGTCTCGACGCAGGGCGCGCGTCGTGACGTGGCGGGACGAACGCACCCGGAACCTCGTCACCGGGCCCCTCGTCACGCGGTGCGGCGCACGGCGTCCGGGACTGGCCGGAGCGGCTCCCCGGCGCCGATCCCGTCGAGGACGAAGGCCTCCTCCTCCGCCCACTGCCGCCAGGCGTCGTAGCGTCCGGAGCGGCCCCCGTGACCGGCGACCATCTCGGTGCGCATGACGATCGGGCGCTCTCGCTGGTCGGAGGTCACCGTCTCGCGCAGGCGCGTCACCCACTTGAGCGGTTCGCCGACCTCCACGCGGGTGTCGTTGAGGCTGCTCGTCGCGAGGATCGCCGGGTAGGCGGCGGCCCGGATGTTCTCGTACGGGGAGTAGGCCTTCATCACCGCGTAGATCTCGGGGTCCGCGAGCGGATTGCCCCACTCCTCCCACTCACCGACGGTGAGGGGCAGGCTCGGGTCGAGGATCGTCGTGAGCGCGTCGACGAACGGCACCGCGGCGTGGACCGCCCGGAACAGCTCGGGCGCGAGGTTGATCGCCGCACCCACGAGCAGACCGCCGGCCGACCCGCCCTCCAGGCCCAGGCGGGCAGGGTCGACGAACCGGGCCACACCGAGGTGCCGCGCACAGTCGACGAGATCGGTGAACGAGTTGACCTTGTCGGCGAATCGCCCACTCAGCCACCAGGATCGGCCCATCTCGCCCCCGCCACGGACGTGGGCGACGGCGAGGACGACGCCTCGGTCGAGGAGCGAGAGCGTCGGGATCGAGAAGAGCGGATCGCTGCTGATCTCGTAAGCGCCGTAGCCCCGCAGGATGCCCGGCGCCGTGCCGTCGAACGGCACGTCGGCCCGGCGGACCACCGACATCGGGATCGGCGTCCCGTCGGTCGCGTCCACCCACACCCGCTCCTCGACGTAGTCACCCGGGTCGTACCCTCCGCGCACCTCGCGGGTCTTGAGCACCTCGACCGCTCCCGTCGCCGGGTCGAAATCGACGACGCGTCGGGGCACGAGGAAGGACTCCTGGAGGATCTGTAGCGTGGGGGAACTCCACTCGGGGTTCTCCCCCGTCGCGATGTTCCCCAGCGCGGAGAAGGCAGGCACCTCGACGACGCCGGCCGGCGGCGCCGTGCGACCACCCTCCGCCCACGGCAGGACGCGGACGACGGGGAGGCCGCCGGTGCGCAGCGACACCGCGGCGAAGCCCTCGAAGGCCTCGACGCCCAGGACGCGTTCACCCTCCCCGGGGGTCCACCACTCCTGCCACGTGGCAGCCGAGTCAGGTTGTGCGGCAAGAACATCCGCAACCGGGACGACTGAGATGGAGAAGTCGACGCGCTCACCGTTGTGGACGACGAGCAACACGTCGCCGGCGGGTTCGACGTCGTACTCCAGGTCGGGGGTACGGGCGCGGACACAGACGAGATCGCCGGTCGGGTCCGCGAGGTCGAGGAGGTGCACCTCGGAGCTGCTGCGCGAGGACGTGACGAGCACGAGCCACCGCTCGTCCCGGGAGGCGTCGATGCCCATCCAATGGGTCTCGTCCTCCTCGTGGAAGATGCGCACGTCCTCGGAGGCGGGGCGACCGACCTCGTGCCGCCACACCTCGTGCGGACGCCAGGCGTCGTCGAGACGGGTGAAGAAGACGTACCTGCCGCAGCGGCTCCACACGAGCCCGCAGCCCACGCCGCGCACGACGTCGTCGACCGTCGCGCCCGTCGCGATCTCGCGGACGGTCACGTCGAACCGTTCGTCACCGCTCCGGTCCACCGAGAACGCGACCCGATCCCCGCCCTCGTCGACCTCCGCCGCGCCGAGCGCGAAGAACTGTCCACCCCCCGCTTCGACGTCCCCGTCGACGAGCACCTGCTCGTCCTCGGGGACGACGTCGGGGTCGACCACCGGCCGCGCGGGGTCGCGCGCGGGCACTCGGCACAGGCGTCCGTACTGGCGCCCCTCCTGGGTGCGCGAGTAGTACCACCAGCCCCGGTACCGCACGGGGACGGAGAGGTCCGTCTCCTTCGTGCGGGCCTTGATCTCCTCGAACATCGCCCCGGCCAGCGGCTCCAGGTGGGCGGTGACGGCCTCGGCGTAGGCGTTCTCCGCGTGCAGCAGGGCGACGACCTCCGGGTCGTCCGTGTCGCGCAACCAGGCGTACGGGTCGGTGACGGTGTCGCCATGGTGTGTTCGCGATGTGGGACGAGCCGTCACCTGCCGCGGTCGTGGGAACGTGTGATCCATGCGGGAACTCTAGGCCAGGACTCAGGAACGGCTCAGGAAGCAGGTCGGTCGGCCGACAGGCACCCCGGTGGCCACCCCCTCGTCACCCCCGCCGCGTCGCACCGCTCCGGTGCGGGCGGCGGTCGCCGCGATCCGACAGGAGCCGACCTTCGTGTCTCACACCTTCCGCACCCTTCCGCCCCGCCGTCGCCGCGTTCTCCTCACGGGGGTCACCGGGTTCGTCGGTCAGGCCGTTCTCGAGCGGTTCCTGCGCGAAGAGGCGGAGATTCACGTCGTCGTCCGAGGTCGCGGGGGCGAGAGCGCGGAGGACCGTCTCGACGAGGTCCTCACGCGCGCGGCGTTCGACCCGTGGCGCGAGGAGGTCGGGCCCGCCGGCGTCGCCCGCGCCCGCAGCCACGTCCACGTGGTGGAGGCCGACCTGTCCGAGGATCTGCCGCCGCTGCCCACCGACCTCGACGTCGTCGTGCACAGCGCGTCGAGCGTGTCCTTCGACGACCCGTGGGACGTCGCGATCCGCGCCAACGTCCTCGGCCCGAGGAGCCTCTACGAGGCACTGGAGCGCGCGGGCGGCCGGCCGCACGTGATCCACGTCTCGACCTCCTACGTGCAGACCGACCGCACCGACCTCGCCCTCGAGGCCTCCGTCGAGCACGACGTCGACTGGCGCGTCGAGGTCGACGCGGCCCGTGCGCGTCGGGCCGAGCTGGTCGCGGGCTCGGGGGTCACCGAGCTCACCGGAGAGCGACGTGCGGCCGCGGTCCGGGAGGCCGACGCGACGATGCGGGGCCTCGGCCGCGAGCGCGCCCGGGAGCTCGGGTGGACCGACGTCTACACGATGACGAAGTCGCTCGGCGAGCGCGTCGCCGAGGAGCTGTGGGGGGCCTGCGGGAACCGCCTCACCGTCCTGCGTCCGACGATCATCGAGAGTGCGGTCGCGCGTCCGTTCCCCGGGTGGATCGACGGGTTCAAGGTCGCCGACCCGCTCATCGCCGCCTTCGCCAAGGGCCGGCTCGTGGCGTTCCCGGGACACCCCGACGCGGTCCTGGACGTCGTGCCCGTCGACCTCGTCGTCGACGCGATCATGGCGGCGACACTCGTGCCGCTGCCCGACGCCGCCCCGCGGTACCTGCAGGTGGGCACGAGCGTGAGCAACCCCATGACCCTCGACACCCTGCGCGCCCACGTCGAGGGGTACCTGGCCACCTCACCGTGGGTCGACCGCGCAGGCGCCCCGATCCGCGTCCGGCCCTGGCGCTTCCTCTCCCCCGACGCCCTCGACGCCTGGGCGGGGCGACGCGCCGCGGTGTTGGGCGGGCTGGCCCGCACGCTGGAGATCGTTCCCGGCTCGTTCCCGCACGCTCGCAGCCGCGTCGAGGCCGCCCGCCGCGGGCTGCGCCTCGTGCGCTCCTACGCGGGCATCTACCAGCCGTACACGTGCAGCCGCACGCGCTACGACGACACCGCCACCCGGCAGCTGCTCGCGGACGCCGCGACCCTGGGTGCGCCCCCGGCGGTCGACGTGCGCGGCCTCGACTGGGCCCACTACATCCGTGAGGTCCACATGCCGAGCCTCACCCGGACCGCGACCGAGTACCGGCGCCGCTCGGCGGAACGCCGCGCCCTCGAGGGTCGACCGATCACGCGCGGACGGCAGGGTGCCGGTCGGGCCGGGCGCGCCGGTCGGGCCGTCGGCGCCGCCGCCATGGTCGTCGGCGCCTGAACCGTCTGCGCCTGAGCCGCCACGGCGCCTGAGCCCTTCTCAGGCGAGACAGGACGCGCCGAGAAGGGCCTTGAGGTCACCGAACAGGGCGGGTGAGGCCGTCACCCGGAGGGTGTCGTCGAGCTTCATCACGACGCTGCGTCCCGGTTGGGTGAGCCGCAGGTGCACCTCGGTGGCTCCTGGGTGCTCGTGGAGCACGCTCTTGAGCTCGCGGGCCAGCCCGTTCGTCGCGCGCGCGGCCGGCATCGACAGGACGACCGGGCCGCGGGGGCCCTCGGAGATGTCGGGGAGCATGAGCTCCTGGGCGTAGATCGACACCTGGTCGTCACGGCGGTTGATGCGACCCCGCACCGCGCACACGGTGTCGGTGGCGAGCATCGTGCTCACCGTCATGTACGTGCTCGGGAAGAACAGACATTCGACGGCACCCTCGAGGTCCTCGACGGTGACGATCGCCCAGAGGTCGCCCTTCTTCGTGCGCTTGAGCTGCAGGCCGGTGATGAGCCCGGCGATCGTCACCGTGGCACCGTCGGCGCGGCCACCCTCCTCGACCGAGGCCGAGACCGAGGCCACCGAGGTGTCGCTGTGCTGGGCGAGGATGTGCTCGATGCCGAACAACGGGTGGTCGGAGACGTAGAGGCCGAGCATCTCCCGCTCGTAGGTGAGCAGGGTGTGCTTGTCCCACTCCTGCGAGGGGATCGGGGGCAGCCCGTCCAGACCGCCCGTGCCGGACGCGGCGTCGTCCTCCTCGTCACCGAAGCCGAAGGCCCCGAACAGGGAGTCCTGCCCGATGGCCTCCTTGCGCTTGATGTCGACGAGGGCGTCGACGTAGCTCTCGTGGACCCGGACGAGGCCGGCGCGGGTGTGCCCGAGGGAGTCGAACGCCCCCGCCTTGACGAGCGACTCGATCGTGCGCTTGTTGCACACGACCGCGGGCACCTTGGAGAGGAAGTCGGAGAAGCTCGTGAACTCCCCCTTCTCCTCCCGGGCGGCGACGATGGCGTCGACGACGTTCTGGCCGACGTTGCGGATCGCGGCCATGCCGAAGCGGATGTCCTCCCCGACGGCGGCGAACCGGCCGATCGAGGAGTTCACGTCGGGAGGGAGGACCTGGATGCGCATGTGGCGGCACTCGTTGAGATACAGCGCCGACTTGTCCTTGTCGTCGCCGACGCTCGTGAGCAACGCCGCCATGTACTCGGCCGGGTAGTTCGCCTTGAGATAACCCGTCCAGTAGGAGACGAGACCGTAGGCCGCGGTGTGCGCCTTGTTGAACGCGTAGTCCGAGAACGGGACGAGGACATCCCACAGCGCCTTGACGCTCGCCGCGGAGAAACCAGTGTCGAGCATGCCCTTCTCGAAGTTGACGAACTCCGCCTCGAGCACCTCGCGCTTCTTCTTGCCCATCGCCCGGCGGAGCAGGTCGGCGTTGCCGAGGGTGTAGCCGGCGAGTTTCTGCGCGATCTCCATGACCTGCTCCTGGTAGATCACCAGGCCGTAGGTCGTGCCGAGGATCGGCTCGAGCGCGTCGATCATCTTCTGTTCGAGTTTGCCCTCGAGGCGCGGGTCGAGCGGGACGATCTCCTGTCGCCCGTTCTTGCGCAGGGCGAAGTTGGTGTGCGCATCGACGCCCATCGGACCGGGGCGGTAGAGCGCGAGCGCCGCGGAGATGTCCTCGAAGTTGTCGGGTCGCATGAGCCGCAGCAGGGTCCGCATGCCGCCACCGTCGAGCTGGAAGACCCCGAGCGTGTCGCCGCGCTGGAGGAGTTCGTAGGTCTTGTGGTCGGTGAGGTCCTTGGACAGCGCGTCGAGGTCGATCTCCTCGCCCCGGTTGAGCCGCACGTTGTCGATGGCGTCGTCGAGGATCGTGAGGTTGCGCAGGCCGAGGAAGTCCATCTTGACCAGCCCGAGCGTCTCGCACGTCGGGTAGTCGAACTGCGTGATGATCTGCCCGTCCTGCTCGCGACGCATGATCGGGATGACGTCGATGAGCGGCTCGCTGCTCATGATGACGCCGGCGGCGTGCACACCCCACTGCCGCTTGAGGCCCTCGAGGCCGAGCGCGGTCCTCACGATCTCCTGCGCCTGCGGGTCCTCGTCGTGCATGGCGCGGAAGTCGACCGCCTCGGCGTACCGCTTGTGCTCGGGGTCGAAGACGCCGGACAGGGGGATGCCCTTGCCCATGACGTCCGGCGGCATCGCCTTGGTGAGCTTCTCGCCCATCGCGAAGGGGAAGCCCATGACCCGGCTCGCGTCCTTGAGTGCCTGCTTGGCCTTGATCGTGCCGTACGTGACGATCTGCGCGACGCGCTCCTCGCCGTACTTCTCGGTCACGTACCTGATGACCTCACCGCGCCGACGCTCGTCGAAGTCGACGTCGAAGTCCGGCATGGACTTGCGCTCGGGGTTGAGGAACCGCTCGAAGATGAGTCCGTGCGGGATGGGATCGAGATCGGTGATCTTCATGGCGTACGCGCACATCGAGCCGGCGCCGGAGCCACGCCCGGGCCCGACCCGGATGCCCTGGGACTTGGCCCAGTTGATGAAGTCGGCGACGACGAGGAAGTACCCGGGGTAGCCCTTGCCGATGATGACGTCGGCCTCGTACGCCGCCTGCTTGCGGGCGTAGTCCGGCACGCCGTCGGGGAACCGCTGCTGGAGACCGGTCTCGACCTCCTTGAGGAACCAGCTCGTCTCGTCCTCCCCCGGCGGGCAGGGGAACCGCGGCATGAACCGGCCCTCGCCCTCGACGAACTCGACCTCGCACCGCTCGGCGATGAGGAGGGTGTTGTCGCACGCCTCGGGGAACTCGCGCCACAGGTGGCGCATCTCCTGGGGGCTCTTGAGGTAGAAGTCGTCGGCGTCGAACTTGAACCGGTTGGGGTCCATGAGCGTCGAGCCCGACTGGACGCACAGCAACGCCGCGTGTGCCTGCGCGTCCTCCTTGCGGGTGTAGTGGAGGTCGTTCGTGGCGACGAGGGGAAGCCGAAGCTGTCGGGCGAGCCGGAGCAGGTCCTTCTGCACCCGACGCTCGATGTCGAGCCCGTGGTCCATGAGTTCGCAGTAGAAGTTCTCCGGACCGAAGATGTCGCGGAAATCGCTCGCCGCCTTGATCGCCTCGTCGTACTGCCCGAGCCGCAGCCGCGTCTGGATCTCCCCCGACGGGCACCCCGTCGTGCCGATGAGCCCCGTTCCGTACGTCTCGAGCAGCTCGCGGTCCATGCGCGGCTTGAAGTAGTACCCCTCGAGCGAGGCGAGCGAGCACAGGCGGAACAGATTGTGCATCCCCGCGGTGTTCTCGGCCCACAGCGTCATGTGGGTGTAGGCCCCCGAGCCGGAGACGTCGTCACGGCCGCCGTCGCCGTACTTGACCCGCGTCTTGTCGGTGCGGTGCGTGCCCGGGGTGAGGTAACCCTCGATGCCGATGATCGGCTTGACCCCGTACTTGCGCCCCTTCTTCCAGAACTCGTACGCCCCGAAGATCGACCCGTGGTCGGTGGTGGCGACCGCGGGCATGCCCATGCGGGCGGCCTCGGAGAACAGGTCGTCGATCCGCGCCGCCCCGTCGAGCATGGAGTACTCGGTGTGGCAATGCAGGTGGGCGAAGTTCTGGCCGGGAGCGGGGGCGGCTGAGGGGGAGGCGGGGTTGTCACTCATCGTGGCCGCATCCTACGACCGCCGGCCGACAATGACCGGCCGCCCTCGGCCCCCGCTCGCACGCGTCGCGGAGGCACCTCACGTCGCCGCTGCTCGCAGCTCTCTCAGCCCTCGGCGACGACGTCGAGGGCGTGTTGGAGATCGTCCGGGTAGGTGCTCTCGAACGTCACGTACTCCCCGCTGCCGGGATGCTCGAAGCCGAGCGCCATCGCGTGGAGCCACTGCCGGTCCAGACCGAGACGGGCCGCGAGGACGGGGTCGCCGCCGTACAGCGGGTCCCCGACGCACGGATGCCGCAGCGCCGCCATGTGGACCCGGATCTGGTGGGTACGCCCGGTCTCGAGCTTGACCTCGAGCAGGCTCGCGTGCCGGAACGCCTCGACGACCTCGTAATGCGTGACGCTCGCCTTGCCGCTGCGCATCACCGCGAACTTGAACTCGTGTCCCGGATGCCGCCCGATGGGCGCGTCGACCGTGCCGACGACCGGGTCGGGCAACCCCTGGACGAGGGTGTGGTAGGTCTTGTCGACCTCCCGGTTGCGGAACGCCCGTTTGAGCATCGTGTACGCGTACTCGCTCTTGGCGACGACCATCAACCCGCTCGTGCCCACGTCGAGACGACTGACGATCCCCTGCCGCTCGCTCGCCCCCGAGGTCGAGATGCGGTACCCCGCCGCGGCGAGACCCCCCACCACCGTCGGACCGGTCCAGCCCACGCTCGGGTGGGCCGCGACGCCGACGGGTTTGTCGACGACGACGATGTCGTCGTCGTCGTGGACGATCGTCATCCCCGGCACGGGTTCGGCGACGACCTCGAGGCCGGTGGGCGCGTCCGGGTCGGGCAGCCGCACCTCGAGGATCGACCCCCCGGTGAGACGGTCGGACTTGGCCACCGCCCGGCCGTCGACCAGGACGTCACCCGCGCTCGCGAGATCCGCCGCCTTGGTGCGGGAGACCCCGAAGAGTCGCGCGAGGGCCGCGTCGACCCGCTCGCCCCCGAGGCCGTCGGGCACCGGCATCGTGCGGACGTCAGCCACGCTCGACCTCCTCGGCGGGGATGGCCTCCGCGGACGCGGCGGCCCCCCTGGCCCCGGTGAAGGGAATGTCCTTGACCGCGGCCACGAGGATGCACACCGCCGCGGCGGTGATGAAGGAGTCCGCGACGTTGAACACGGGGAAGTTCGGCAGCATGAGGAAGTCGACGACGTGGCCGTGCGCGAATCCCGGCGGCCGAAAGAGTCGGTCGGTGAGGTTGCCGAGCGCCCCGCCGAGAAGGAAGCCCGCCGACATCGCCCACCACCGCGACCCGACGCGCAGCGACGCGACCAGCAGGCCGGTCGCCACCGTGGCCATGATGACCGTGATCACCGGGGTGAAGGCCGTGCCCATGGAGAACGCCGCCCCGGGGTTGAACACGAGGGTGAACTGCAGCAGTCGGCCGAGGAACGGTTCGGCCTCACCCTGGGTGAACCGGGCGAGCGCCCACTGCTTGGTGAGCTGGTCGAGGGCCCAGACGAGCCCGGCGACACCGAGCATGGTCACGGTGAGCGCCGGGCGCCTGGGGAGACGCGACGAGGCACGCCTCGACGCGGTGGATGGGGAGGAAATCAGCGACGCTCCGTCTTCTGTTTGCACGCCACGCACAAGGTGGCACGGGGAAAGGCCTGCAGGCGCAGCTTGCCGATGGGCTGGGCGCACTGCTCGCACACACCGTAACTGCCGTCGGCGAGACGTTCGAGCGCGCGTCGGGACTGCTCGAGCAGCAGGCGCGAGTGCTGGGTGAGCGTGAGTTCCTGCTCACGCTCGAGCACCTTGCCCCCCGCGTCCGCGGAATCGTCCCCGGCGCCGACCCCCGCGTTGCGCATGAGGTCGGACAGGTCCGCCTCCGACATCTCGATCTCGGCGGCGATCCTGGCGATGTCCGAGCGCAGCTCGGCCTCGATCTCGTCGATCTCGGCCTGCGTCCACTCCCCCGATGCCTCGCCGATCACCACACCCGGGACCCTCGCCCCGACCTCGGCCGCCCCGGCCACCTCTGCGGCAGGCGGTGTCACACGTGCCATCTGCTCGTTCCGATCCACGTCTTCCGAGACGGTGGCTCGTGCCGCCGTCGTGCAGGTCAGGATAGGGCAGACGAGCGGCCCGAACGGAGGTGTCGCCCGCCCCGATCGCCGTGGCGTCAGGCCTGGTCGCCCACCGAGACCTCGTACTCGTGCGAACCGGAGTCCGCACCGGACTCCTCGTGCGCGACACCCTCTCCGACGGAGGCGTCGGGCCGCGGCCCCGGCTTGATGTCGCCCGCCTGCGTGAGGCGCTCCGCGTGGGCCTGCACGAGGGAGGTGAGCGCCGTGCGGTACTCCTCCTCGAACGAGGCGAGCTCGCCGATCTTCGCGTCGTAGGCGACGCGGCGATGCTCGAGGTCGCCGAGCACGGTGTCTCGACGGGACTCGGCGTCGCTGACCAGCTCGTCCGCCGTGGACTGTGCCGCGGTGACGAGACGGTCGTGCTCGGCCTGACCGGCACTGAGCAGCTCGTCGTGACGGGTCTGCGCCGACTCGACCAGCTCGCTCCGCCGGGCCTCGCCGGTGGCGACGAGCTCGTCGTGCCGGGCCTGACCGGTCTGGACCAGGTCGTCGTGACGCGCCTGGCCGGTCTCGAGCAACTCGGCGTGACGGGCCTCGGCCTCCGAGACCAGTTCGTCGCGCCGGGTGGTGCCCTCGGTGACGAGGCGGTCGTGTTCCTGACGGCCCTGCTCGACGTACTCGTCGTGGACGCGCTGCGCGAGCGCGATGACACCCGCCGCGTCGGCGGGCGCGTTCGCCGCGCTCGCGGTCGTGGCCTCGACGCCACCGGTGGCGTGGTCCTGCTCGGACCCCTGGGCACGCGCACGGGCGGCCTCGATGCGTTCCGCGGCCTCTCGCTCGGCGCGCTCGGCCTCGGCCACGGCGGCGGCGATGCGCTCCCGGGCCTCGACCTCGGCCCGCGCCGCACGGGCCTGCGCCTCCTCGAGGGCCTCCTGGGAGGCGGACATGTCGGCGGAAAGACCACCACCCCCACCGAAGACCGTCGTGCTCGCTCCGGCACCGACCGCGACGGAGGAACGGGCGCGCAGATCGCTGTTCTCGCCGGCGAGGCGACGCAGTTCGACGACGACCTCGTCGAGGAAGTCGTCGACCTCCTGCTCGTCGTAACCACGCCGGAACTGGGTCGCCGTGAAGTGCTTGTTCAGGACGTCCTCAGGAGTGAGAGCCATGTCGAACCCTTTTGTCGCGCCGTCATATCCGTCATCAGAGTAACCCCAACAACGGTGATCGGCCGACCCCACATCCACAGGATCGTCGCAGGTGAGAGGCCCTTTCCTTTCATCGATCGTCCAGGTCGGACGATTGTCAGAATTGTTTATCGACCCGCCGAGATCGCCATTTGCGCCGTGATATTGCTGAGGACGGAGACGACGATGAACAGCAGGACGAAGCCCAGATCGAGCGAGACGCTGCCCAGACGCAGCGGCGGGATGACACGACGCAGCGCGTTGAGCGGAGGGTCGGTGAGGCCGTAGACGACGTTGGCGATGACGAGCACGACGCCCTTGGGGCGCCATTCACGGGCGAAGACCTGGACCCAGTCGATGACCAGGCGCACGATGAGAACGAACAGATAGAGGCTGAGCAAGGACGAGACGAGCGAGAACAGCAGCTGCATGGGTTCGATTATCGCCGCTCAGCTCTGGTTGAACACGCCGCGGCGGGCGCGAGAGCCCTCGGCGCTCTCACTGGAGGTGACCTCGAGGTTCACCGGCGAGAGCAGGAAGACCTTGTTCGTCACCCGCTCGATCGTGCCCTGCAGGCCGAAGACCAGGCCTGCGGCGAAGTCGACGAGGCGCTTGGCGTCGGCGTCGTCGAGGTCGGAGAGGTTCATGATGATCGGCGTGCCCTCCCGGAAGGTCTCGCCGATCTTCTTGGCCTCGTTGTACGTCCGCGGGTGGATCGTGCAGATCCGGTGCACACCTGACACGTCCACGTCCTTCACGACCTCACTCACGGGGGTACGGCGCGGAAACGGGGTGACTTCCGCGGTACGGCGCTCCTCGACGGGGGCGAGAGCGATGCTCGCCCCGCGACGCTCACGGGCCGCGGGGATCACGGTACCGGCGTCCTCGTCGTCGTCCACCCGAACGAGCGAACGACGCTCCTCGACGTGGTCGCGGGACGCGTGGTCCCGGGACGACTCACGTCCGGCGTCACGCACCGGCTCCCGGAGCTCGCGTTCGGTGCGCTCGCCCCGCTCGACCCGGTCCGATCCCGACGGCGCGGAGACGTAGGCCTCCGCGTCGTGGTGACGATCGTCCTCCCGTCGGCGGGAGTAGGTCTCACGCTCGTCGTCGTCCTCGTAGCGCACCTCGCGGTCGTCCTCGTCGGCCAGACCGAGGTATACCCAGGCCTTGCGCAGTGCTCCCGCCATCAGTGTGCTCCCACCTACTGTTCGTGCTCGTGCCGGACCGTCGGACTCACCCCTGGCGCATCCGATCCTGCACGATACGACGGCGTGGGCAGGCTCGAGGCGACGGGGGGAAGACCGTCGGGGTCACGCTATCGGGCGACCGGCCGGGCGCCGAGGATTGCCGAGCCGACACGCACGTGGGTGGCGCCGTGGGCGAGGGCCGACTCGAGGTCCCCGCTCATGCCCGCCGAGAGCCACGAGGCCTCGGGATGGGCCTGCCGCAGGCGGGCGTGGAGGTCGGCGAGGTGGGCGAAGGCGGCCTCGGGGTCCTCCCCCAGGGGCGCGACCGCCATGAGGCCGCGTAGATCGAGGACGTCGCTCTCGGCCACCCGCTCGGCGAGAGCCGACAGTCCCGCCCGCGCCACGCCACCCCGGCCTGCGTCGTCACCGCCGAGGTCGACCTGCAGAAGGACGTCGAGCCGGCGTTCCGCCGCCCGTGCCCCCTTCTCGAGGGCGGTGACGATCTTGCCCCGGTCGACGGACTCCACGACGTCGGCGTAGCGCGCGACGTGCGCCGCCTTGTTGCTCTGCAGCTGGCCGATGAAGTGCACGCGCTGCGGACGGCGCCCGCCGGCCTCGAGCTCGGCGACCTTGGCCGCCGCCTCCTGGTCACGGTTCTCCCCGATGTCGGTGACGCCGAGGTCGACGAGGGCCGCGGCGTCGCTCGCGGGGAAGAACTTCGTGACGACGACGAGCGTCGGGTCCGTGCCCGTCGCGGAGATCCGCTCGCGCACGCGTCTCAGGGCGTCGGCCAGAGCGGCCCGACGCTCCTCGGTCGCGGCCAGGGGATCGCTCATGCGGCGTCACCGCTCGCCCCGGCCGCCATCGCGACGACGCCGGCGAAGCGGCCCGTGCGCGCGGCCCGGCGGTAGCTGTAGAGACGGGGGTCCTCGCGGGTGCACCCGGGGACCCACGTGAGCGGCACGTCCAGGGCGTGGAGGTCGGCGACGACGCCCGCGGCGACGTCGAGGGCCGGGGTGCCGCTCCACGACACGGTCGCGGACTCCGGATGCCCGGCCGCGACCTCGTCCCGCATCGCCTGCGGCACCTCGTAGCAGCGACCGCAGACGCTGGGCCCGACGGCGGCACGCAGGGATCGAGCCCCGAGATCGCGTGCCGCGACGACGGCCGCGGTGACGATACCGGCCGCGAGCCCCGGGCGTCCGGCGTGGACGGCGCCGATGACACCGGCCTCCGGGTCGGCGAGGAGGACCGGGGTGCAGTCGGCGACGAGCACGGCGAGGGCGAGACCGGGGCGGTCGGTGACGACCGCGTCGACCGCCGGGGCGTCCCCCTCCCACGGGCCGCGGGCCACGGCGACCTCGGCGCCGTGGCACTGCGCCATGAAGAGCAGATGGTCACGCTCGACCCGCAGGGCAGCGGCGAGGTGGGCGCGATTGCTCTCCACCGCCTCGGGATCGTCCCCGACGTGGCCGCCGAGGTTGAACCGCGCGAAGTCACCGGTGGAGGCCCCCTGTGCGCCGTCCGCGCGGGTGAAGCCCCAGTCGACGGCGTGTGCGGCACCGACGGGCCCGGACGCGCGTGTGGCGCGCGCCGCGGGCTCCCCCGTCACCGGGGAGGGCCCGACCTGCGCACGCCACACGAACACGGGGACAGGAGGTCTTACTTGAGGAAGTCCGGCACGTCGAGGTCGTCACCCTCGTCGAAGGTGACGGTGCGGGGCGGACGGCCGCCCTGCGGCGCACCCTGCGGGGCCTGCTGCTGCGGACGCTGCGGCGGCCCGGACTGCTGCGGCGCCTGCTGGCGGGGCGCCTGGCGCTGCGAGACCGGGTCGAGCGAGGGCTGGGTCCCTGCCGGCTGGACGTGCTGGGGCATCGGGCGACGCTCCGGCATCTGCGGCTCCTGCTGCTGGGGCACCTGACCCTGGCGCGGCATGACCGGCTGCGAGCCGCCACCGAAGCCACCCTGCGCGGGCGCCAGGCCCCCGCCCTGCTCCTGCTGGCCGCCGAGGCCCTGAGGGCGACCCTGCGGCATCTGCGGGGGGCGCTGCTGCTGGACGCCCTGACGGGCGCCCTCGTCGGTGCGACGCTGCGGGCTTCCGCCGTCGAACCCGGCTGCGATGACCGTGACGCGGACCTCGTCGCCGAGGGCGTCGTCGATGACCGCACCGAAGATGATGTTGGCCTCGGGGTGCGCGGCCTCCTGCACGAGACGCGCGGCCTCGTTGATCTCGAACAGACCGAGGTCGCTGCCACCCTGGATCGAGAGCAGGACGCCGTGGGCACCGTCGATGCTCGCCTCGAGCAGCGGGCTGCTGATCGCGAGCTCGGCGGCCTGGACCGCGCGGTCCTCGCCGCGGGCCGAGCCGATCCCCATGAGCGCCGAGCCGGCACCCTGCATGACCGACTTCACGTCGGCGAAGTCGAGGTTGATGAGGCCCGGGGTCGTGATGAGGTCGGTGATGCCCTGGACACCGGAGAGCAGGACCTGGTCGGCGCTGCGGAAGGCGTCGAGCATCGAGACCGCGCGGTCGCTGATCGACAGCAGGCGGTCGTTGGGGATGACGATGAGCGTGTCGACCTCTTCGCGCAGCGCGCCGATGCCGGACTCGGCCTGGTTGGCGCGGCGGCGCCCCTCGAAGGTGAAGGGGCGGGTGACGACGCCGATCGTGAGCGCCCCGATCGACTTCGCGATCTTGGCGACGACGGGGGCGCCACCGGTGCCGGTGCCGCCACCCTCGCCGGCGGTGACGAAGACCATGTCGGCGCCCTTGAGGGCCTCCTCGATCTCCTCGGCGTGGTCCTCGGCGGCCTTCTTGCCGACCTCGGGATCGGCGCCGGCGCCGAGGCCGCGGGTGAGTTCGCGGCCGACGTCGAGCTTGAGGTCCGCGTCGCTCATGAGCAACGCCTGGGCATCGGTGTTGATCGCGATGAACTCGACGCCCTTGAGGCCGACCTCGATCATGCGGTTGATGGCGTTGACACCGCCCCCGCCGATGCCGACGACCTTGATGACGGCCAAGTAGTTCTGCGGTGCTGCCACGACGGGGGCCTCTCCTGAAGACGATCTGTCGGTCATGCGGGTCGAGACGTTGTGTTCGGCCCCACGATATGAGGTCGGACCTCAGCCTCCCGTTCACCCCCCGATATCGGCGAGTCGCACGGGGAATCGCTGCAGTCCGCGCTCATCCTAATGGACGGACGACTGCACACCCTGCCATCTCCGAGCCTCTTTCCCAACCCTTGACCTCACATTGACGTCGAGCCGACCGGCTCGCTCGTCGCCCCGCCCGGGCCCCGGAACGACACCGGGATGGCCTGGGCCGCGGGAGGGTCAGCCCGACCGTTCCCCGGTGCCGCCGGCGCTCGGACCGGCGGTGGGACTTCCGGAGGGGCCGGGACCCGAGGCCGTCGAGCCCGGGGAGGGGGTGGCGGCCTCGCCACGGCGCTCATGCGACGTGACAGGCTCCATCGGGACCGAGACGTCGATACGGGCCACTCCGGCACGCGAGACGAGGTTGCGGACCACCGCCGCCTTGAGGGCGGGATCCTCGGCACTCCCCCACACGACCTCGACCCCGCCGATCGTCGCGGTGATGCGGCCACGGGTGTCGACGTGCAGGTCACGGGCCTCGGACAGCAGGTCGGCGTCGAGGCGGGTGACGAACGAGACGAGACCGCGCAGGGCCGCCGGATCCTCCGGGGCGTCGACCCGCGCGCGCGGGATCCCGCGCGGCGGGGAGGACACCGTCTCGTAGGCGACACCGTCGGCGGCGACCAGCCGGAGCGAGGCCCCCTCGCCACCCTCGACCGCGACGACCGGCGTCCGCGGCGTGGCCTCGACGACGAGGGTCGAGGGCCAACTGCGGTCCACCGAGGCCGAGGTGAAGACGGGATCGCGCAGGACCGCGTCGTGGACGGCATCTGTGTCAACCTCCACTAGAGGTCGACCCTTGTCGAGGGGGGCGGCCTTCCTGAGGGCCGCCATCCGGTCGGGTGCGGTGCGGTACTCGACCTGCTCGAGGCGGAGGAAGGGGGCGTACCACAGGACGGCGGCGCCGATCGCCGGCACGAGGACGAGGACGACGAGACCGAGGAGCATTCCGCGCCGCAGGCGGGGCCGGCGAGAGCTCCGCCGGGGGTGGCGTGGCGCGCTCGCCGTCGACGTCCGTGTCCTCCCGGTCGTCCCACCCCGGCGCCCGGCGCGGACGCGACGGGGCGGGCGGCCGTCCGCCGCCGTCGATCGAGCACTCACGCCCCCGCCTCCAGGGTGGCGATCAGGGCGGCGCCGACGCTCGTCACCGAGCCTGCACCGACGGTGAGGACGAGGTCACCGGGCCGGGCGATCTCAGCGAGCACCTCGACGGCGGCGTCGAGGCCGACGACGTCGTGCACCTCGCACGGGTGGACGCCGTCGGCGGCGAGGCGCCGGACCTGTCGCCCGATGAGGTCGGAGGAGACGCCCGGCATCGGGTCCTCCCGCGCGCCGTAGACGTCGAGGAGGACGAGCACATCGGCCTCGACGAGCCCGGCGGCGAAGCGGTCGGCGAAGTCACGCGTGCGGCTGTAGAGGTGGGGCTGGAAGCAGACGACGAGACGTCCCGGTGCGCAGACCTGGCGCCCGGCGGCGACGACCGCCTCGACCTTGGCGGGGTTGTGGGCGTAGTCGTCGACGACCCGCACTCCGCGGGCCTCGCCCTTCGCCTCGAACCTGCGGCGGGTGCCGCGGTAGCCGGCGAGGCCCGCGAGGACGGCGCCGGGCTCGGCCCGGAGGCCGACACACGCGGCGAGCAGGGCGGCGGCGGCGTCGAGGAGGTTGTGCAGGCCGGGCATGGCGACCTCGAGGACCGCCCCGTCGAGAGCGTCGAGGACCGAGTCGACCTCGGCGCGTGCCGCCGGGGCCTCGGTGCCACCGACGACGAGCCGCGCCCGACCCGACAGCCCCTCACCGACGACGTCGACGAGACGCAGGTCGGCGCGCGCCGAGGTGCCGAACGTGAGGACCTCCGCCCCAGCGCCGCGACGCGCCTGTGCGAGCTCCCAGGCGCCCTCGTCGTCGGCGCACGTGACGAGCAGACCGGACGGCCCCTGAGCGGCCCCCTGCGCCGCGCCGGACCCCGACTCGTCGCGCGAGGCCGTCCCGATGCTCTCGGCGAAGAGACCGTAGGCGGCGCGCACACCGTCGAACGTGCCGTAGAAGTCGAGGTGATCGGGTTGCACGTTGGTGACGACGGCGACGTCGGGGTGATAGACGAGGAAGCTGCCGTCGCTCTCGTCGGCCTCGACGACGAACGCGTCGCCACCGCCGAGGCGGGCGTTGACCCCGAGCCCGACGAGTTCGCCGCCGATGGCGAACGAGGGGTCCTCCTGCGCCGCGAGGAGCGCCGAGGTGAGCATCGCGGTCGTCGTCGTCTTGCCGTTCGCGCCCGCCACGGCGACGCGCCGCCTCCCGGCCATGAGGCTCGCGAGCGCCTGCGACCGGTGGAGCACCCGCGCACCGGCCTCCCGGGCCGCGACGAGCTCGACGTTGTCGTCGCGGACGGCCGAGGAGACGACGAGGGTGTCGGCGCCCGCGACGTGTGTCGCGTCGTGGCCGACGTGGATCGTCGCGCCCTGGGCCCGCAGGGCGTCCAGGACGGCGGAGTCGTTCGCGTCGGAGCCGCTGACCTGCAGCCCCGCGTCGAGGAACAGCCGCACGATCGCCGACATCCCGGCTCCGCCTGCGGCCAGCACGTGGACGCGGCCGAGGTCCCCGGCCGGCGGGACGACGGCGTCGACGTCGAAACGGGGCGTGAAGGGGCGTGTCGTCATCGGCGCCCCTCGCGACCGCCCGCGGCGACCGCGGCCTCGACGAGGTCGGCGAGCCGGGCATCGGCATCGCGCTCACCGCAGGAGGAGGCCGCGGCGGCCATCGCGGACAGGCGCGCCGGGTCGGTGAGGATGGGCAGCACCTGGGTGCGGACGGCGTCGGGGGTGAAGACGGCGTCGTCGACGATCTGCGCGCCACCGGCGGCGACGACGTGGGCGGCGTTGATCCGCTGCTCGCCGTTGCCGATCGGCAGCGGGACGAAGAGCGCGGGCAGCCCGACGGCCGTGAGCTCACAGACGGTGTTGGCGCCGGACCGGCACACGACGAGATCGGCCGCCGCGTAGGCGAGCTCCATGCGATCGGCGTACTCCCGGACGACGTACCTGGCCCCGGAGTCCCCCGTGGCGACGGTCCCCGGACCCCTGCCCCCGACCGCGCTCAGGTCGACGTCCTTGCCGCGTCCGCACAGATGGACGACCTGGACGCCGGCGTCGAGCAGGTCGCGTGCGCTCTCGCCGAGGACGGTGTTGAGGCGCTGGGCGCCGAGGGAGCCGCCGGTCACGAGAAGGGTCGGTCGGTCACCGTCGAGGCCGTAGTGGGCGAGGGCCTCGGCCCGGAGGGCGGCACGGTCGAGGTCGGCGATCTCGCGACGCAGGGGCATCCCGACCACGCTCGCGTGGGGCAACGGGGTATCGGGGAACGTGACCCCGACGTACCGGGTGAGGCGGGCGCCGAGCCTGTTCGCCAGCCCGGGTCGGGCGTTCTGCTCGTGGACGACGACGGGGATCCCCCGCCGCTTGGCCGCGAGGTAGGCCGGGCTCGCGACGTACCCCCCGAACCCGACGACGACGTCGGCCCCGGCGACGACCCGGTCGGCGGCACGCACGGCCCCGGCGAGCCTGCCGGGCAGCGAGAGGGCCGCCGCGTCGAGCCGGCGGGGAAAGGTGACCTTGGGCAGGGTCTCGAGCCGGTACCCGCGGGCGGGGACGAGGCGGGACTCGAGACCGGCCGCGGTCCCAAGCGCCGTGATCCGTGCCTCCGGGTGGCGGCGGCGCAGGCAGTCGGCGAGGGCGAGCAGCGGAGAGACGTGCCCCGCCGATCCTCCTCCGGCGAGCACGACCGAACGCATCACGAATTCTCTCCTTCGGAGGTGGAGGTGGCGGTGCGGGCCCCGCGGACGCCGACGGCCCCGGTGGAACCGACGGCCCCGGGACGCCGACGCCCGATCGCGGGGAGGCGCACCTTGTCCGCCCAGCGGCGCCGGAGCAGCGGGCGGGCGGCGAGTGCACGTCGACACGCGGGCTCGTGTCGGGCGAACGAGACGACCATCCCGAGCGCACCGAGGTTGGCGACGAGGGCCGACCCGCCGTAGGAGACGAGCGGCAGCGGGACGCCGATGACGGGCAGCAGGCCGATGACCGAGCCGATGTTGATCATCGCCTGGACGAGGATCCACACCATGACGCCGGTGGTCGCGAGGCGCACGAACTGGTCGTCGCTGTGCATGACGATGCGGTAGCAGGCGAGGGCGAGGAGGGCGTACAGCACGAGGACGAGCAGCGTGCCCCAGAGGCCGAGTTCCTCGCCGATGATCGCGTAGATGAAGTCGTTCTGCGGCTCGGGCAGCCACAGCCACTTCTCCGCGCTGCGGCCGAGGCCCAGTCCGAGGATGCCGCCGTCGGCGAGCGCGAACTGCCCGTGCCGGGTCTGCCAACACATGTGGACGTCGGTGCAGTTGAGCCACTGATCGATGCGGGACATGCGGTTGCCGCTGACGAGGACGAGCCCCCCGGCGAGGACGCCGAACAGTGCGCCCGCGGCGGCGAAGAGCCGCCACGACACGCCGGCGGCCCACAGCAACCCCCCGATGATGGCGAGGAGGACGAGGGCGGTGCCGAGGTCGTGACCGAGCAGGGTGAGGCCGACGATGATCGCCCCGAAGGGGACGAGGGCGGGCACGAGGACGTGCTGCCATTCGCGCAGGCGATGGCGTTTGGTCGACAGGGCGAGCGCGCAGCAGAGCACGAGGGCGAACTTGCCGATCTCCGAGGGCTGCAGCTGCATGCCGGGGAGCCTGATCCAGTTGCGGTTGCCGTTGACCTCGACGCCGAGGGGCGTGTGCACGAGCAGCATGAGGAACACCGACGCCGCGAAGACGGGGACCGCGAGCCGCTTCCATGCCGACACTGGCAGGCGGGAGGCGATGAACGCCCCCACGGTCCCGAGGATCGCGAACTGGGTCTGGCTCACGAAGAGGCTGTAGGCGGGTTTGCCGTCCTTGAGCGAGGTCACCGAGGACGCGGAGAGCACGACGACCAGACCGATGAGCGTGAGGCTCGAGATCACCGCGATGAGCAGGTAGTACGTCGACAGGGGCGACTCGAGTCGGGCCCAGAACGGGTGCGGGTCGGGCGGCCCGGGGGCGTCGGCCTGGCCGCGGGCGTAGCGGGAGGCCGCCGACGTCGCCCCCTTGCGGGTGGGTGTGCTCATCCTGGCCTCCTCGGCTGCGGTACCGCTGCGGGTGTCGCGCTCACCGTCGGTGAGCGGCCATCGGTGTCCACCGATGTCCGTCAGTGCCCGTGGTGGGCACGGACGGCGTCGGCGAACGCCTCACCCCGCACCTCGTAGTTGCGGAACATGTCCATCGAGGCCGCGGCCGGGGCGAGGAGGACGACGTCGCCGGGACGCGCGAGGGAGGCGGCCGCCTCCACGATGCGCGTCATCGCCCCAGTGTCGGTCTCGGGCACGTCGATGACGGGGACCTCCGGCGCGTGTCGGCCGAGTGCCTCCGCGAGACGCTCCCGATCGCGGCCGAGGAGGACGACCCCCCGCAGGCGCGCGGCGTGTTCCCGGACGAGGTCGTCGACGTCGGCGCCCTTGAGGAGTCCTCCGGCGATCCACACGACATCGGTGAAGGCGCGCAGCGACGCGGCGGCGGCGTGCGGGTTGGTGGCCTTCGAGTCGTCGATCCACGTGACGTCTCCCTCGCGGGCAACCTCGGCGATGCGGTGGGCCGCGGGGGTGAACGTCCGCAACCCCTCGCGCACGGCGAGGGGCGGCACGCCCGCGGCCCGCGCGAGGGACGCGGCGGCGAGGGCGTTGGCGATCACGTGCGGCGGGGGCGCGACGCTGCCCCGCTGCAGGTCGGCGATCGTCCCGAGTTCCGCAGCGGAGGTGCGTCGGTTCTCGACGAACGCCCGGTCGGCGAGCACGTCCTCGACGAGGCCGACCATCGAGACCGCGGGCGTGCCGAGGGTGAACCCGACCGCACGGGCACCCTCGACGACGTCGGCGTCCTCGACGAGTTCGCGGGTCGTCTCGTCCTCGACGTTGTAGACGCAGGCGACGTGGGTGTTCGCGTAGACCCGCCCCTTGGCGGCGCGGTACTCCTCGAGGCTGCCGTGCCAGTCGACGTGATCGGGTGCGACGTTGAGGCACACCGACGCCACGGGCGAGAGCGAGTTCTGCCAGTGGAGCTGGAAGCTCGAGAGTTCGACGGCGAGCACGTCGTAGGGCTCGGGGTCGAGGACGGCCTCCATGATCGGGGTGCCGACGTTGCCCACGGCCCGCGAGCGCAGCCCGGCCGCGGTGAAGATCGAGTGCAGCATCTGCACGGTCGTCGTCTTGCCGTTCGTGCCGGTGATGGTCACCCACGGCGCCGCACCCTCGGGGCGCATGCGCCAGGCGAGTTCGACCTCCCCCCACACGGGGATGCCACGCGCGTCCGCCTCGACGAACACCGGTGAACTCGGCCGCCAGCCCGGGGAGGTGACGACGAGGTCGATGTCGTCGAGCACGCTCGAGGCCGCGGGGTCGGCGAGCGCGGCGGCCGCCTCGTCGCCGAGGACGAGGTCCGCCCCGAGGACCCCGAGGATCTCGCACCGCTGCGACAGCGCCTCGGAGGAACCGCTGTCGAGCCCGCGCACGACGGCGCCTCGTTCGAGGAGCGCGTCGGCGGCGGCGAACCCGCTCACGCCGAGGCCGGTGACGAGGACCCGCAGCCCGGCCCAGTCCGCGCCGGGGTGGTCGAGAGGGCCGGCACGCCCGGCCGGTTCGCCACCGCAGCGCACGAAGCCGGTGGCGGCGGAGGCGTCCGAGGCCCGACCGGAACGACCGACCTGACCGGAACCACTGTCCTGAAGGCTCACACCGCACCTCCGACGACGATCCAGGGCGTGTAGAAGAGCGCGAGGGCGATCCCCACGCAGATGCCGGCGACGATCCAGAACCGGATGACGATCGTGACCTCGTTCCAACCCTTGAGCTCGAAGTGGTGTTGCAGGGGCGCCATGCGGAACACCCGTTTGCCGGTCATCTTGAACGAGGCGACCTGGATGATCACGGACATCGTGATGATGACGAACAGCCCGCCGAGGATGATCATGAGCAGCTCGGTGCGGGTCGTGATCGCCAGGCCGGCGAGCGCCCCGCCGAGGGCGAGGGAGCCGGTGTCGCCCATGAAGATCTTGGCGGGCGAGGCGTTCCACCAGAGGAACCCGACGCAGGCGCCCATGAGCGCCCCGGCGAAGATCGCGAGGTCGAGCGGGTGCGGTGTGTGGTAGCACAGCGCGGTGTTGGCGCCGAGCCGCGTGCACCGCTGGTTGAACTGCCAGATGCCGATGAGCACGAACGCGCCGCTCACGAGCACGGTGGCGCCGGTGGCGAGACCGTCGAGCCCGTCGGTGAGGTTGACCCCGTTGCTCGTGCCCGCGATGAGCAGGTTGATCCACACGACGAACAGCACGTAGCCGACGACCGGGCCCCACATGAACAGGTCGAACGGCAGGTCGTGGAGGAACGAGATGCGGCTCGAGGCCGGGGCGACCCCGTCGTCGTTGGTCAACGTGAGGCCGAGGACGGCGAACACCGTGCCCACCCCGAACTGCCCGAGGAGCTTCTGCCAGGACCGCAACCCCAGGCTGCGCGCCTTGCTGATCTTGATGAAGTCGTCGGCGAAACCGACGAGGCCGAGACCCACCATGAGCCCCATGACGAGCAGCGCGCTCGCCGAGAGCGGCGTGACCGTGACGAGGTGGGCGAGGAAGTACCCGAGCACCGTGGCGCCGATGAGGACCGCGCCGCCCATCGTCGGGGTGCCGCGTTTGGTGTGGTGGGTCGTGGGGCCGTCGTCGCGGATGAACTGGCCGTAGCCCCGGGCCACGAGGAACTTGATGTAGAGCGGGGTGCCGAGGAGTGCGACGAGGAGGGAGATGCCGCCGGCGGCGAGCACGGGTTTCATGAACGGACCTCCTGCGCGAGCAGCGCATCCCCGAGCAGCCGGAGCCCGGCGTCCCGACTGGACTTGAGCAGCACGACGTCCCCGTCGACGAGGATCCCGCTGAGCAGGGCCTCAGCGGCGTCGAGGGTGTCGACATGGTGGACCTCGGGACGGCCGGAGTCACCGGCGCCGTGGGCGGCGCCGCCGGCGATCGCGGCGGCGTCGGCGCCGACGGCGAGCACGGTGTCGATACCGAGGTCGGCGGCGAGGGTCCCCATGCGGCGGTGCTCGTCGGTCGATTCGGGACCGAGCTCGTACATCGCGCCGAGGACGGCCACCCGGCGACCGGCGGCCTCCATCCGGGCGAGGGTGCGCAGGGCGGCCGACATCGAGTCGGGGTTGGCGTTGTAGGCGTCGTTGACGACGACGACCCCGTCTTCGCGCACGTGCCGTTCCATCCGCCACCGGCTCGCCGGGGCGGCGCTCTGCAGCCGATCGACGACGCTCTCGGGGGTCATCCCGAGTTCCAGCGCGACCGCGACCACGGCGAGGGCGTTGTCGACCTGGTGTTCCCCGAGCAGGGTGAGGGCCACGGGCAGGGTGCGGCGGCCCGCGTCCCCGTCCGGCACGTGCAGGGTGAACGAGGGGGCGCCGAGCACGTCGAGGGCGACGTCGGTCGCCCGTACCTGCGCGTCGTCGGCGCGACCGGTGAGGCACACACGGGCCGGAGTGACCTGCGCCATCGCGCGCACGAGCTCGTCGTCGGCGTTGAGCACCGCGAGTCCGTCGGCCGGGAGCGCCTGGACGAGTTCGGACTTGGCCGTCGCGATCGCCTCCCGCGAGCCGAACTCGCCGAGGTGCGCGGTGCCGACGTTGAGCACGACGCCGACGTGCGGCGGCGCCATCGACGTGAGGTAGTCGACGTGGCCGATGCCCCGGGCACCCATCTCGACGACGAGCATCCGCGTCGTGGGCGTGACCCGGCAGAGGGTGAGCGGGACCCCGACCTCGGAGTTGAGGGAGCCGATCGTCGCGACGGTCTCTCCGTGGGCCTCCAGGACGTGGGCGAGGAGGTCCTTCGTGCTCGTCTTGCCCGAGGACCCCGTGATGCCGACGACGCGCATCCCCGACTCGACCCCGAGGCGCACGACCTCGCGGGCGAGGGCCGCGAACGCGTCCTGGACGTCGGCGACGAGCACCGCGGGGATGTCCTCGACGGGCCTCGTCACGAGCGCGGCGACCGCGCCGTTGGACGTGGCGGAGGGAATGTAGACGTGCCCGTCGGCATGCTCACCGACCCGTGCGACGTAGAGCGACCCGGGGCCGGCTTCGCGGGAGTCGGTGACGACGGGGCCGTCGACGACGAGGTCGCCCACCGCGGGGTCGAGGAGTTCACCCCCGGTGATCTCGGCGATGCGCCTCAGCGCCAAGGGGATCATGCGTGCTCTCCTGCAGTGGTTGCGTCGGTGGTCGGGTCGAGCGCGGGTTCCGCCTCGACCCGGCCGTCGGGGGCCTGGCGGCGCTGCCAGGCCCGGTGAAGGGCGGTGCGGTCGTCGTAGGGGTGGACGACGTCACCGATCTGCTGGCCGGTCTCGTGACCCTTCCCGAGGACCGCGACCGTCCCGTCCGGACCTGCGAGCTGCAGCGCCCGGAGCAGGGCGTTCTCGCGGCCGTCGACCTCGACGGCGTCACGGGCCCGGGTGCCGGGGGCCTCGCCGGCGATGAGCTCGGCCGCCCCCGAGAGCACGGAGGCACGGATGCCCGCCGGGTCCTCGTGGCGGGGGTTGTCGTCGGTGACGACGACGTGGTCGGCGGACCTCGCGGCCGCGGCGCCCATCGCGGGGCGCTTCCCGGGGTCACGATCACCGCCCGCCCCGAGGACGGCGACGAGCGGGCCCGCCCCGTCCGCCCGCAGCGCCGTGAGCACGGAGGCCACCGCGTCGGGGGTGTGGGCGAAGTCGACGATCGCGCGGGGGGCGCCGGGGCCGAGGTCGACCGTCTCGGCGCGCCCGGGCACCCGGGTGGGCGCGGACAGGCCCCGTTCGACGTCCTCCGGGCTCACCCCGAGGGCGAGGAGCGTGAGGGCGGCGACGGCGGTGTTCGTGCGGTTGAAGTCACCGGGCAGCGGGGAGGTGAGGTGCAGGGCGCGCGTCGCCGACCCTCCGGCCGGGGTCTCCCCCGCGGCCGGCCCCCCGCCCGGCGCGAGGACGAACGCGGGATCGCCCGGCCGGGAGTCCAGCACCCAGTCCGCGCCCCGGTCGGGGGTGTTCGCGAGCGTCACCACCGGGACCCCGGCCTCGTCGGCGAGGCGGCGACCCCAGTCGTCGTCGACGCACACGACACCGCGCCGGGAGCGTTCGGGGGTGAACAGCGAGGCCTTGGCCGCGAAGTAATTCGCCATCGTGCCGTGGAAGTCGAGGTGGTCCTGGCTGAGGTTGGTGAAGCAGGCGACGTCGTAGACGATCCCGTCGACCCGGTGCAGGACGAGGGCGTGGCTGCTCACCTCCATCGTGAGGTCGGTGACCCCACGTTCGGCCATCACCGCGAGCAGGGCCTGGAGGTCGCAGGACTCGGGGGTCGTGCGCGCGGACTCCACGCGCTCGGTGCCCATGCGGATCTCGATCGTGCCGACGAGCCCCGTCGCGCGCCCGAGGGCTCGCAGCGCGCCGTCGAGCAGGTAGGCGGTCGTCGTCTTGCCGTTCGTGCCCGTGATGCCGACCGTGCGCAGCCGCTCGGCCGGACGCCCGTAGAGGCGGGCCGAGATCCCGCCGAGGACCGAACGCGGGTCGTCCGCGAGCAGGACCGGCACACCGGCGGCGGCGCCCTCGAGGATCGTCGCGAGACCGGCCTCGTCGGTGAGCACCGCCACGGCGCCCGACGCGACCGCTCCCTCGGCGAACCGGGCGCCGTGCACGTGCGCGCCCGGCAACGCGGCATAGAGATCGCCCGGTTCGACCCGACGGCTGTCGAGGGACGCACCCGTGACGACGAGCCGACCGGCGTCGGCCGGACCGACGAGCCGCACGTCGGCGGAGGTCAGGTCGTCCAGTGCCGTCGGGTCGAGGTGCTTCGGGCGCGTGGGAGGAGTCATCACCGCCGAAACTACCCTCCCGCGGCGTCGGAGGGGGAACCGTTCGAGGCCCCGGGCGTGGAGGAGGGCGACTCCCCGCCGTCCCCGGAACCGCCGGTGCCGTCGGTCGTCGCCCCGGGCGTCCCCGCGGAGCCCGGCGAGGACGTCGCGGGACGGTTGTCGGAGGTCGAGGTGGGCGTACGCCCGCCGACGGGGGCGCCGGGAGGACGGATCGCACCCGGACGCGGGCCGTGTTCGGGGATGCCGTTCTCGACCTCGAACTTGTCGAGGGGGTAGTGCTGCGGGACGACCGGCCCGGGTCGGGCACCGGCCTCCTTGAGCGCGAACGACATGATGTCGCGGAACACCGGGCCGGCGACGGTGCCGCCGTAGATCGGATGGCCCTTGCCCGGTCGGTTGACGATGACGGCCACGACGTACTGCGGGTTCTCGGCGGGGGCGTAGCCGATGAAGCTCGAGACGAACCCGCCCTTCATGCGGTCCTCGGCCGTACCCGTCTTGCCGGCGATCCGCACCCCGGGGATGGCGGCGGTCTGAGCCGTCCCGCTCTCGCTCACCACGGTCTCGAGCATGCGGCTCATCTCCTCCGACGCCGCGGCGGGCAGCACCCGCACGGGCTCCGGCGCCGGAGCAGGCGTGAAGCGCCCGTCCTCGTCGTAGGTGCCCTCGACGAGGGTCGGGGAGATGCGTTCACCCTTGTTCGCGATCGCCTGGAAGACCCCGGCGTCCTGCACGGCGGTCACCCCGATGCCCTGTCCGAACATGATCGTGTACCACTGCGTCTGGTCCCACTTCGACGACGGGTCGAAGAGCCCCGCGCTCTCTCCCGGGAACCCCACCGCGGACTTCTCGCCGACACCGAACTTGCGGTAGTAGGACTCGAGGGTCGCCTTGCTCATCTGCTCGGCGATGAGGATCGTGCCGATGTTGCTCGACTGCGCGACGATGCCGGCGGTCGT
This sequence comes from Mobilicoccus sp., assembly GCF_032060985.1. Lineage (NCBI taxonomy): Bacteria > Bacillati > Actinomycetota > Actinomycetes > Micrococcales > Dermatophilaceae > Mobilicoccus > Mobilicoccus sp. Next base: position 339,999 of record NZ_DAMBGD010000001.1, on the reverse strand, counting down.
GAGGTCGAGGGTCTCGTGCTCGTGGCTGTCGCGGAACCTCTGGTCGGAGCGCTTGAGGCGGTTGGGCACCTCGTACACCGTCGTCGGGGTCGTCTTGCCCTCGGCGAGTGCCGCGCCGATCGACATGACCTTGGCCGTCGACCCCGGTTCGAAGGTCACCTGGAACGGCAGGCTGCCGAAGGCCTGGGGCTTCTTGGACCGGTCGGCCGGATCGAAACCGGGGTATTGAGCGGCGGCCCGCAGGCGCCCCTGACGGTCGAGGACGACCGCGTACCCGGACTCGGCCTCCAACTCCCTGACCTTCGCCGAGATCGCCTCGTACGCGACGTACTGCAGGTCCTGGTCGATGGTCAGCCGCACGTTGCGGCCCGGCACCGCGGGCTTGATCGTCTGCTGTCCGAGAGGGATGACGCGGCTGTCGCGGCTGATCTCACGGACGGCCTCACCGGGTGTCCCGGTGAGGGGGCGGTCGAGCAGGTATTCCAGTCCACCACCGGCGTGCGCGGCAGTGCCGTCGGGCCCCACCCAGCCGACGAGCGGCGCGACGGGCTCCCCTCCCGGATAGGTGCGGACCTGTTCCTCGGTGGCGGCGACGCCCGGGATGTCGAGGGCGCTGACCTGGCGCCACACCGAGGGCTCGACGTGCTTGGCGAGCGTCGCGCCGAGATCGGTCCCGGTGAGGCGCTCGCGCACGTCGCTCTCGCTCATGTCCAGCAGCGGGGCGAGCGCGGCGGCCGCGCCGTCGATGCCGACGACGCTCCGCTTCCTCGTCGCAGGATCACGGACCGTGTACCGCGGCACGAGGTTCTGATCGACGAGGATCGTGCGGCGTTCGACGCTCGCGGCGAGGACGACGCCGTTGCGGTCGAGGATCACCCCGCGGCGCGCCGGGAGGTCGGTGCGCTCGGAGCGCACCTCCAGACCCTCGGCGGCGATGCGGCCGGCGTCGATGACCTGGAGCCGCACGAGCTGCGCCGCGAAGAGCGTGAAGACGAAGAGCGTGGCGATGAACAGCGCGCGCACGCGTCGCCGCGCCGTCGGTGAACTCGACGTCGTCGACGCCCCACGTCCGGCCCCCACCCGGGGTCCGGGCCTCCGCCCGCCGCCACCGCCGCCGGATGCCCCGCGACCGCCGCCGGCGCCACGACCACCACCGCCGCCACGACCACCGCTGCCACGACCACCGCCGGCACGGCCACCGGCACCGGCATCCGTGGGGGCGTCGTCGTGCTCACGGTCCCTGCGGGGGCGGGAGCCGGAGTCGGGCCGTGCGGGGCGGCCGCCGTCGCCTCGCCCCGCACCGCGTCCGCTCGTTCCTCCGCGCGCCGTCGCACGTCGACCATCGCGGGGCGTCCGGTCCGACGCGCCGCGAGAGGTGTTTCTCCGTCGCGTCTGCACCGTCACGACGTCAGTTCCCTCCGGTGGTCCCGCTCGGGGCGGGGGCCGGCACGGGTTTCCCCGTGAGCGACCGGTCGGAGACGTCGAGGAACACCGGGACCGTGCCCGGCACCATGCCGATCTTGCGGGCCTCCCTCGCCAGGTGGCTCGGGGACTCCAGCACCGCGAGCTCCTCACGGAGCTGTTGCTCGTCCTCCTGCAGCATCGCGGCGCGCGTCTGCAGGTCGTGGAGCTGGTAGGCCCCCTGGGCGAGGGACATGTTGATGAGCAGGAGCGCCATGAGCCCGGCCGCGAGCAGCATCGAGCAGAACAGCGCGAACGGGAGGGTGCGGGGCGGGGCCTTGACCGGCGCGGTCGGGGGAACGACACGCAGCTCAGGACGCGCCGGGGCAGGCCGCCGCGGCGCCCGTACGGCCGTCGTCGTCGCCATCTGGCTCATCGTCTGCTCCCTCGTGTCCGTGGTCCTGCATCCCCCGGTCGAATCCGTTGTGCGGCCCGCAGTTTCGCGGACGCTGCACGCGGATTCACCTCGACCTCCTGCGCCGAGGGTTCCTCGGCCCCCCGTGTCAACAGCCGGAGACACGCCCGATGCTCGGGCAGCTCGACCGGCAGCCCGGGCGGGGCGGAACTCCTGCTTCCGGCGCTCAGAACTCTCTTCACCATCCTGTCCTCCAACGAGTGGTAGGAGAGGACAGCGACACGCCCGCCAAGGCCCAGAGCATCGATCGCGGCGGGCACCGCGCGCTCGAGGACGCGCAGTTCGGCGTTGACCTCGATGCGCAAGGCCTGGAACGTGCGTTTGGCAGGGTGGCCGCCGGATCGCTGGGACGCGGCGGGTACGACCGATCGTAGGAGATCGACGAGCCGCTCGGAACGCGTCCAGGGCTCCTTGTCGCGCTCGCGCACGATCGCCGAGGCGATGCGGCCGGCGAAGCGCTCCTCCCCGTAGTCGCGAAGGAGGCGGGCGAGGTCGCCGTGGTCGTAGGTGTTGAGGACGTCCGCGGCGGTCTGTCCCGCGCCCTGATCCATCCGCATGTCGAGCGGGGCGTCGGCGCGGTAGGCGAATCCACGGTCGAGGGCGTCGAGCTGCAGCGAGGAGACGCCGAGGTCGAACAGCACCGCCTCGACGGTGCGCAGACCGAGGTCGTCGAGGACCTCGGGGATCTCGTCGTAGACGGCGTGGACGGCGGTGAACCGGTCGCCGAAGGCGGCGAGGCGCTCGCCGGCGAGCCGCAGGGCCTCGGTGTCACGGTCGATGCCGACGACCCGGGCCGCGGGGCAGGCCTCGAGGAGCGCCTCGGCGTGACCGCCCATGCCGAGGGTGGTGTCGAGGACCACTCCCCCCTCCGCCACCGCGGGGGCGAGGAGTTCGACGATGCGATCGCGCATGACCGGGACGTGCCGTTCGCCGGCCGGACCACGGCTCGGCGTGTCCCGCGCCGCGTCGGTCCGCGGGGTCGCGTCCTGCCGGGTCGCGGTCTGCTCGGGCGCGTCCTCGTCGGTGGCGTCCGTCATCGGTGCCTCCTCTCCCTGCTCGTGCTCTGGCTGCTCGGGTCGTGCCGGACGGGTCGTCTCGTGTCGTGCGGGTCGCGTCGTGCTCCGACCAGGACTGCGACGCCGGACCGTATCCATCGATCCTGGGCGTGTGCTGCGCGGCCGGTGACGAGCCCTGGGGTCGGGGCCCCACCCTCTCGCTCCGCCCGAGACCGGGGAAGGGATCTCGGGAGGCGGTCGGTCGGCCCGGGGACGGGGAAGAGTCCTCGGGACGAACGTCGAGTGGGGTGGAGACCCGGCGCCAGGGAGGCGTCGGTGGTGACGACGAGCCGCGCTGCGGCGACTCCGGCGTCAGAGCAGCCCGGGGATCACCTCCTCGGCCTGGTCGGCGAAGGCCTGTTCGGTGGATTCGAGGTAGGCGTTCCACGCGGCGGTGTCCCACAGCTCCACACGAGAACCGGCCCCGATGACCGTGCATTCGCGGTCGAGGCCGGCGTACTGCCGCAACGCGGGCGGGATGGTGACCCGCCCCTGCTTGTCCGGGATCTCGTCGGAGGCCCCGGAGAGGAACACGCGGAGGTAGTCGCGAACGGCCTTGCTCGTGACCGGAGCCGCACGGAGGTCGTCGGCGACACGCACGAACTCCTCCATGGGGAAGACGTAGAGGCATCGTTCCTGCCCGCGGGTGACGACGAGGCCGCCGGCGAGCTTCTCGCGGAACTTCGCGGGAAGGATCAGTCGGCCCTTGTCGTCGAGGCGCGGGGTGTGGGTACCGAGGAACATCTCCGCACCTCCCCTTCGCCCTGTGCACCGATGTGCCTGTGCGCCGAACTGCTCCCTGGCCCACCACTTTACTCCACTTCACCCCACCGGAACACCCTCCGACGCGCTCACGACGCGCCGATGTCGACATCAGCGCAGGTCAGCTGCGTGGAGGGCGTGGGGGATCCCGGGGAGGGCGATCGCGGCGCGGACGCGTGCGGCGTGACCGGAACCGCGCCCGAGGACCGGGTCGCGGCCGGCGAGGCCCCGGGGCGACGGGTGGGTGGGGCGGAGTGGAGGGCCCCGGGGTGCACGAGAGGGCGCCGGAGGGAACCGGGGACATCGACCGTCCCGACCTCCCCCGGGGGGCCGGGAACCTCGGAGGGCGAGCGCGGCGGGCCGCTCGTGGGGCACCATCGTCGGAAGGGGTCCCGACCTTCCGCGTCCGCCAGGGCCCCCGATGGACGTCACCGACAGAGAGACGAGATCCGCGTGGACCGCGTGACCCCCACCGCACCGACGATCGAGGACGCGAGCGCCCGCGACCAGCCTCTCGAGGTGGCGCGACGGCTCACCCGGACGGTCGCCGACGCGATCGACGAGGTCATCGAGGGGAAGCACGACGTCGTCGACCTCGCGGTGACCGTGCTGTTCGCCGGAGGCCACCTCCTCATCGAGGACGTCCCCGGCGTCGGCAAGACGAGCCTCGCCAAGGCCCTCGCGGCGGCGATCGGCGCCCCGATGCGGCGGATCCAGTTCACCCCGGACCTGATGCCGAGCGACATCACGGGGGTGAGCATCTACGACCCCGACACGCGGGAGTTCCACTTCCGTCCCGGCGCGATCTTCTCGACGGTCGTCGTGTGCGACGAGATCAACCGGGCGACACCGCGCGCGCAGTCCGCGGTGCTCGAGTGCATGGAGGAGGGCCAGGTGACCGTCGACGGGCGCACCTACGGCCTGGACGCCCCCTTCTTCGTCGTCGCCACCCAGAACCCCTTGGAGATGGCGGGCACCTACCCGCTGCCCGAGGCGCAGCGCGACCGGTTCATGGCCCGGATCGCCATGGGCTACCCCGACGGCGACGCCGAGGCGGCCATGCTCGCCCATCACGCGGGGTCGACCCCCGTGTCACCGGCCGCGGTGACGACGCCGGCCGAGGTCGCCGCCACGATCGGGGCGATCGCCACCGCCGTCCACGTCTCCGAGGCCGTGCGGCGCTACGTCGTCGCCGTCCTCGAGGCCACCCGGGAGTCCTCGGAGCTGCGGCTCGGGGCCTCTCCCCGCGCGGGCCTGCACCTCGTGCGCGCCGCGAGGGTGCGGGCGGCCGCCGGCGGGCGCGACCACGTGCTCCCCGACGACGTCCAGGACATCCTCGTGCCCGTCCTCGCCCACCGCGTCCTTCCCGCGGGACAGAGGGTGGCCCACGACGACCAGACCGCCGCCCGCGCCGTCCTGTCCGCCGCCGCCCACGTGAGGCCCTGACGGTGAGACCTCGGTTCACCGGCCGTGGGTCCGCCCTCCTCGGGGGCGGAGGCGCCCTCACGGTCGGCGGCATCGTCCTCGGGGTGCCGGACCTCGTGCGGTGGGGAGCCGCCGGCCTGGCGATCGTCCTGCTATCGGCCGCCTTGGTGACCATGCCTCGACCTCGGGTCGACGTCGAGATCACGAGACTCTCCCTGCCGCTCACCGCCGGCGCGCCCGCCGCCCTGGTCATGGGTGTGCGGCCACGAGCGTGGACGCCGCCGGGTGACGTGCGCCTCGTCCTGCCACCCGGCCTCGGCGGCGAACGCACCTGGGCGACGATCCCCCTCCGGCTGCCCTTCCATCAGCGGGCCTGGACCATCACCCTCAACGTCACGGTGAGGCCGCATCATCGCGGTCTGCATGTCCTCCCCCCGGTCGTGGTGCGGGCCGAGGACCCGTTCGGGCTCGCGACGAGCGGGGCCGTCGTCGGGACTCCGAGCCCGGTGCTCGTCCTCCCCCGCCTCCACCCGCTCGGTGACCTCCGACCGGTCGAGACCATCGACCCCAGCGGTTCCGTCCCCGCCCGTCCGAGACCGGACCCGGAGGCGGCGGACATGACGGTGCGCCCCTACGTGCCCGGGGACGACCTGCGGCGGGTCCACTGGACTCTCAGCGCCCATCGGGGAGACCTGATGATCCGGCAGGAGGAACCGACCGGTTCCTCCACCCTCCTCCTCGTCCTCGACCCCCACCTGGCCCGTCCCCAGCAGCCCGTCATCCTCGAGTGGGCGGTCGAGTTCCTCGCCTCGGCGACCGTGGCCCTCGCCGAGGCCGGGATCCCCGTGTCACTGCTCGCCCCGGCCCCCTCGCCCCGCACGCCCGCGGCCGAGGCGCTCGGGCACCTCCCGCCCGGTCCGGCCGTCGGCGTCCGGGAGTCCCTCCGTCTTCTCGCCGTCACTCCGTCCCGGCCCTCCGGTTTCACGGGCAGCTCCGACGTGAGGGGACACCCCGCCCACTCCCACGTCCCGGACCCGGAGCGGTCGTGGGGAGCGGAGATCCGCGCCGCTCGACAGGTCGTCCTGCTCACGGGGGACCGCGACCTCGGTCTCACCCGCGCCCTGCTGTCCTCCCTGCCGCCGGGGGGCCGCGGCACCGCCGTCGTCGTCGCCGCCCATCGCGGTCCCCTGCCCGTCGTCGGTCCCGCCCGCGACGGTGGGTGGGAGGTCACGGTGGCCCAGCCCACGACCCCACCCGCCGACGTGTGGGCCGAGGCCCTCGGGGAGGGCCTCACCGCAGGCGCCCGGCGGTGGGGACGGTGAGCACCTCGGGCCGACCGGTCATGAGGGACCCCGGCGGCACCGCGGGGGCCCCGGCGCAGCCGCAGGTCGGGATCATCGTCGCCGTGGGCGTGTGGACCTCGGCGCTCGCGCTGGGCCCGCTGTTCACCACCTCGCCGTGGTGGCCCACGACCGCGTGGACCTCGCTCGCGGTCGTCGCCGCCGGCGCCGTCACGCGGCCGAGGTCTCGGGCCGCGGCCCCCTTCGCCCAACTCGCGGCTCTCGTCGTGGCGATCACGGTCGCCTTCCTGCCGGGCACGGCCTGGTTCGGCGTCATCCCCACGCCCGCCTCGGCCGGCCTCGCCCGCGAGCTCACGGCCGAGGCGGCGACGACGATCGCGACGAACCCCGCCCCCGCGCCCGGCACACCGGGGGTCGCGTTCGCGATCACGCTCGTCCTCACGCTCGTCGTCATCGCCGCGGACACCGTCGCGGCCACCCTGCGTAGGCCCCTGCTCGCCGCGATCCCGCTCCTGTTGCCCTCCCTCACCACCGTCGCGGTCTCCGGGAACGACGCCCCGTGGGCGTCGTTCGCCGGCCCCGCCCTCGCACTCGCCGCCCTCCTCTACGTCGACCGGTCGATCGCGCAACGGCCCCACCTCGATCCCGCCGGCCAGGGGATCCCGCCGCAGGTCGACCCGCCGGTGCGGCAGCGGCCGACGCTCGCGACCGCCGTCGCCCTCGGCGCCGTCGTCGTCGCGACGCTCGCGGGGGCCCTGCCGACGATGACGACCTACGCGCCGCCCGGCGGCGGTCGGGGCGGAGGCCAGTCCGCCTCCGTGGGGTTCTCCCCCGACCCCGACCTCATCACCGACCTGCGCAGCGACGACCCGACGCCGGTGCTCACCTATCGCACCCAGGACGGCGCACCGCCCCCGCTGCGGGTCTCGGTCGCCGAACGCTACGCGGACGGGCGCTGGGCCCCCACTCCCGTCACCGCCGAGCCGACGACGACCCCGGACCTGCCCTACCCCTCCGGGTTGACCGTCGACGTCACCCAGCGCACCCTCACGGTCACCCGCACCCGGCTCGAGCCGCCCTATCTCGCCGCCCCCACCCCGCTCGTCGGCGGCACGGTCACGGGCGCCCGCTGGGCTCAGGACCCGGTGACCGGGGTCCTCGTGGTGGGCGACCGGCCCGAGCGGTACGAGATGACCTACGTGGTCCCCGCTCCCGGCATCCCCGATCCCACCGGCGATCGCGCCGGTCCTGCCGACCTCACCCCCGACGATCTCGACACCTCCTCGGTGACCCCCGCCGTGCGTGCGGCGCTGCGGGAGGCGACGCGCGGTGCGAGGACCGACCTCGAACGGGCCGCCGGCATGGAGGACTGGCTGCGCGACGAGACCCGTTTCACCTACTCCCTCGACCTGCCGCAACCACCGGGGGGTGACCCGGTCGAGACGTTCCTGCGCACGCGCACGGGGTACTGCACGCACTTCGCGACGACGATGGTCCTCATGGCGCGGGAGCTGGGGATCCCGGCCCGCCTCGCGACGGGGTTCCTCCCGGGCACGGTCCAGGGTGAGGAGCGGGTGGTCAGGGCCGACGACGCCCACGCCTGGCCCGAGCTGTACCTCGCCGGGTACGGCTGGACCCGATACGAACCCACCCCGTCGGTGCGGACCGGCGCCCCGGCGGGCGGTCCGCGACCGGTGCCGACCGACTCCCCCGAGGAGCCCACGCTCTCCCCGACGACCAGGCCGACGGCCACCCCCGAGCGCCGGAACGAGCCGACCGAGGCCGGCGCCGCCGACCAGAGCACCGGCACGGACGACGGGGGCACGGCGCGCCTCACGGGAGCCCTTCTCGCCCTCGGCCTGCTGCTGCTCGGCGCGGTCGGCGCCTCTCCGGCACTCGCGAGGGCGCGTCACGCGCGGCGACTGCGTCGCGCCGGGACGCCTGCGGGGCGCATCGACGAGCACTGGGCCCATCTCGAGCGACGCCTCTCCGACCTCGGTGTCACCGCCGCTCCGGAGGCCAGCGTGCGGGCACGTGGCGCGGCCTACCGTTCCCGCCTCGACGACCCGGACGCGCAGGACGCCCTCGACCGGCTCGTCACCGCCGTCGAGGCGGGTCGCTACCGCCCGCCGTCCTCCGCTCCCGACGATGCGGCCGCCGACCGCAGCGCCGACGACGCGCATCTCGTCGCCCGCGCCGCCCGCACGGGCGTGAGCCCCCGCATCCGCCGTCGCGCCCGGCTGTGGCCGTCCGACGGGCTGGCCTCGCTGCGCCGCCGCACGCGGTGAGGAGGGGGTCACCGCACGATCGCCGCCACCGTGCGCACATTGATTTGACAATCATTCTTAAGAAGTCGCAGGGTCGAGCCATGGGCCCACTCCGCCGTCACCGCACCCCGTCCGTCCGCGCCGCCGTCACCGCCGCCGTCCTCGCGTCCTCCGCAGCGCTCACCGCCTGCGGGAGTGACGCCGGCAGCGCCCCCGCACCCGGTGACACGGCGGGTGGCGACCCGCTCTCCGTGGTCGTCGGGTTCTACCCGCTGCAGTATGCGGTGGAGCGCGTCGGCGGCGACCGGGTCGAGGTCACGAACCTCACGCGCCCCGGTGCGGAGCCGCACGACGCCGAACTCACGCCCAAGGACGTCGCCGCCGTCTCGGAGGCCGATCTCGCGGTCCACGAGAAGCACATGCAACCGGCGCTCGACGCCGCGGTGAGCAGCGAGAACCCCGACAAGGCCTTCGACGTCTCCACCGTCGCGCAGCTCGACGCCCCCGCCCCGGAGCCGATGTTCACGGTGGGCGGCGGCGAGGACCACGCGCACGACCACGCCCACGACGGGCACGACCACGACGGCCACGTCGCCCCCACCGGGGGGACCGGCGAGGCCGCGACCCCCGGGCAGGAGTCCCCCGGCGACGGCCACGACCACGACCACGGCACGATGGACCCCCACTTCTGGCTCGACCCGGTGCGGTACGTCGGGGTGGCCGAGGCGCTGAGCACGCGCCTCACCGAGATCGACCCCGAGGGCAAGGCCACCTACGAGGCCAACCTCGCGGCGCTGAAGAAGGACCTCACCTCGCTCGACCAGGAGTACCGGACGGGACTCACGACGTGCCGGAGTCGTACCCTCGTGACGGGCCATGCCGCGTTCGGGTACCTCGCGTCGCGGTACGACCTCACCCAGGCCGCGATCAGTGGTCTGTCGCCCGAGTCCGAGCCGGACCCGGGTCGCCTCGCGGCCGTGGCCGACTACGCGAAGAAGAACGACGTGAAGACGATCTACGCGGAGACCCTCTCCAGCCCGGCCGTCGCCGAGACGGTCGCCCGGGAGACGGGCGCGAAGACCGCCGTCCTCGACCCCATCGAGGGGCTGACGAAGGACGGCACCGACTACCTGTCGATCATGCGCACCAACCTCACGACCCTGCGCGAGGGTCAAGGCTGTTCATGACCAGATCCCGCCACGGGAACGGGGGCTCCGCGACCACGCCGGGAGCCCCCGTTCTCGACCTCGTCGACGCCTCGTTCGGGTACCGGCACCGCCCGGTCGTCACGGGCGCGACCCTCACGGTGCGCGCCGGGGAGCGCCTCGCCGTCATCGGCCCGAACGGCAGCGGCAAGTCGACCCTCGTCAAGGGCGTCCTCGGGCTCAACGACCACCTCGGCGGGGAGGTCCGGTTGTTCGGCACGCCGATGGCGCGCTTCCGGGACCGCCACCTGCTCGGCTACGTGCCGCAGCGCCACACGGTGTCGGCCACCGTGCGCGCCACCGCGACCGAGATCGTCGCGAGCGGCCGTCTCCCCCGCCTCGGTCTCCTCGGCCGACCGGGTCGGGAGGATCGTCGCGTCATCGCCGAGAGCCTCGCCCTCGTCGGTCTGGACGACGACGGTCGACGGGAGGTCGCGGACCTCTCCGGCGGGCAACAACGCCGCGTCCTCATCGCACGGGCCCTCGCCGCCGAGCCCGAGGTGCTCGTCATGGACGAGCCGACCGCAGGGGTCGACGCCGCGAATCAGCAGGTGCTCGCCGAGGTGCTGCACCGGCTCGTCGACCGTGGTGTCACGCTCGTCGTGGTCACCCACGACATCGACCCGCTCGCCTCCCTGCTCACCCGGGTCGTCACCGTCGACACCGGCCGGATCCGCGAGGACGTCCCCGCCCCCGCGCTCGCACCTCGAAGGCCGTGATGGTGGACCTCCTCTCCTACGACTTCATGCAACGCGCGCTGCTCGCCGCCGTGTTCATCGGCATGGCCGCGCCCATGGTCGGGATCTTCCTCGTGCAGCGTCGACTCACGCTCATCGGTGACGGAATGGGCCACGTCGCGTTCGCCGGTGTCGCCCTCGGCGCGGTCACCGGCACGCAGCCAGTGTGGACGGCGCTCGTCCTCGCCGTCGCCGCGGCGGTCGTCATCGAGCTCATGCGGGCTCGGGGCAGCGCGACCGGGGACACGGCGCTCGCGATCATGTTCTACGGCGGCATCTCCCTCGGCGTCGTGCTCATGAGCCGGGCGCCCTCGGGCGGGCGGAGCATCCCCGCCTACCTGTTCGGGGCGATCTCGACGACCCGGGACGCCGACGTGTTCATCTTCGCCGGGCTCGCGATCGCCGTCGCGGTCGTCACGTGGGTGCTGCTGCCGCGGCTCTTCGCGGTGGCCAACGACCCGGAGTTCGCGCGCGCCTCCGGCCTGCCGGTGCTCGCCCTCAACATCACGCTCGCCGTGCTCACCGCGGTGACCGTCGTCGTGTCGATGCGGGTCGTGGGTCTGCTGCTCATCGCGGCGCTGATGATCGTGCCGAACGCGGCCGCGCAGGTGGTCGCGCGCAGTTTCGCCTCGGCGATGGGGCTGGCCGTCGTCATCGGGCTCGCGTGCAGCACGGTCGGCGTCGTCGCGTCGTTCCAGCTCGACACACCCTCGGGAGGCACGATCGTCGTCCTCGCGGTGCTCGTCTACGCCGTGCTCGCGCTCGTCGACGTCACCGTGGGAGCCGTCCGCGGACGGCGACTGCGCCGGGCGCCGGGCCACGACCACGCCCACGCCCACCCCCACGTGCACGGGAGCGCCGACTGTGCGCACCCGGCCGTCCGCCACGAGGACCACTACGACTACGTCCACGACGGCCACCTGCACTCCCCCCACGACGACCACTACGACGAACACGGCCCGATCGACCAGAGCACCGACGACGGCCACGGCCCCGGTCACGCCCCGACGCACGAGGCGAGGTCGAGGGCGGGGTCGTGAGGCCTCCCGCCCCACCCCCGCCGGGGGGAACTTCGCCCCGGCCCCTCGATGACGACGCTCCTTGGGGCTGACCCCGTTCGGGGGGGATGGAGGGGAACGCCGCGGCCGGTCCCAACGCGGACGCGCCACGCCCACGCATTCACCCCGCTCCCCGGCGGGGCGGCGGCTCCCGATAAGGTGAGGAGGCTGTCGGCGGCACCACCATTCGGACACCTGAGGGGGCGAGGATGACGACCACGGGACCGAGAAACACGCGTCAGCGTCGCGCCGTCGAGGAGGCCCTGCATCGCACGGGTGACTTCGTGTCCGCCCAGGAGCTGCACCTCTCGCTCCGCAAGGCCGGCGAGGGGGTCGGGCTCGCGACGGTCTACCGCACGCTGGGGCTGCTCGCGGAGGCGGGCGGCGTCGACATGATCCGCGCCGAGGACGGCGAGGCCCGCTACCGGCTGTGCGCCTCCGAGGAACACCACCACCACCTCGTGTGCCGCACGTGCGGGCGCACCGTCGAGGTCGAGGAGCCCGACGCCGAGCGGTGGGCCGAGCAGATGGCCGCCGCCCACGGGTTCACCGACGTCTCCCACACGCTCGAGATCTTCGGCGTCTGCGCCGACTGCACCGCGTCGGCCTGACGCGCTCACCGCCCCAGGAGATGTCGCCCCAGGAGATGTCCATGAGCCACACGCCGTCCGTCCTCTACGTCTGCGTCAAGAACGGTGGGAAGTCGCAGATGGCGGCCGCCCTCATGCGGCAGCTCGCCGGCGATACCGTCACCGTCCACTCGGCGGGGACCCGCCCCGGTGGGGCGATCAACGAGGAGTCACGCGCCGCGCTCGAGGAGATCGGGGCGAGCGTCGAGGGCGAATACCCCAAGCCCCTCGACCGTGCTCTGCTGGATTCGGTCGACCGCGTCGTCGTCCTCGGCACCGAGGCCGTCATCGAGGAGACCGGATCCGCCCCTGTCGAGGTCTGGGAGACCGACGAGCCCTCCCTGCGCGGCATCGAGGGTGCCGAGCGCATGCGCCTCATCCGCGACGACATCCGCCGCCGCGTGACCTCCCAGCTCGAGGATCTCCGTCGCCCGCAGTGAGGCACCCGCGCGTCTCGCCGACGCCCGGTCGGGGGGGGGGGGGGGGGGGGGGGGGGGGGGGGGGGGGGGGGGGGGCGCGCCCCGAGCGCGCTGAACTCCTCGGGGTCGAGGCGTCAGGATGGCGGAAGAGTCATCGACCGGGACGACACGCCTGCAGCGTGACGGCGGCAGAGCACGCCGGCATTCGCATGACTCCCCCGGTCGCCCCCGGCCCACGACCGACCTCGTGACGCCCCGGCGATCTCGACGCCGACACCCTGCCCCCGGGGCCGCAGACGACGAGGCCCTGACGAGCCACCGATGAACGGTGGACCGTCAGGGCCTTGTGCGTGCGGTGGAGCTGAGGGGATTCGAACCCCTGACCCCCTCCATGCCATGGAGGTGCGCTACCAACTGCGCTACAGCCCCGTTCTCAGTCGGGCCTTGCGACCCGTGAGCACCCGATGAGTTTAGCCCCGGGGCGTCTGGGCTCCAAATCGGGCGCCCTGCCGGGAGTCGACGGGTGGGGTGCGCAGGTTCCAGCCGACGAGGCGCCACCGGTCCGTACCGGGTGCGGTCTCCCGCAGCTCGGCCCAGTGACAGTTGCCGAGGCCCTCGAGGATCCCCCACGACGCCTCGCGGTCGAGGCCGAGGAGGTCCCCCGTGAGCGCCCTCGCGGACACGCCGTGCGTGATGAGGAACAGCGTGCCGCCCTCGGGCAGGTCGCCGAAGAGGTCGGTACAGGCGGCGTGCATCCGGTCGGCGAGCTCGCCGTAGGTCTCGCCGTCGACGCCGCGACGGAAGTCCTCCGTGCCCGAGAGCAGCGTCGGGGCGTCGGGGAAACGTTCGGTCATCTCCGCCCGCTCCAGCCCCTGCCACTGGCCCACGTGGATCTCGCGGAGTCGCGGGTCGATCCGGACCTCCCGCCCCGGGCAGGCGGCGGCGATGATCTCGGCCGTCACCCGGGCCCGCTGCAGGTCGCTCGAGACGATGAGGTCGGGCTCGTAGGCCGCGAGCTCACGAGCGGCCTCCTCCGCCTGCGCGAGGCCGTCCTCGGAGAGAGGGGAGTCGAGATGGCCCTGCCAGATGCCGCGGGCATTGTGGTCGGTGACCCCGTGCCGCACGACGACGAGACGTCGGATCGGGCCCGAGGTCACCACGGCGGGACTCACGCCTCGATCGCCTCGCCCTCGCTGCGCGCGCCGAGGCCCTCGAGCGGCACGATGGGGCAGTCCTTCCACAGTCGCTCGAGCTGGTAGAACATCCGGTCCTCCGCGCGCATGACGTGGACGACGATGTCACCGAAGTCGAGGAGCACCCAGTGCCCCTCCCGTTCCCCCTCGCGGCGCAGCGGCTTGACGCCGCTCTCGTGCATCGCCCGCTCGACGGCGTCGACGATCGCCTGCACCTGCCGGTCGGTGGGCGCGGAGGCGATGACGAAGACGTCGGTGAGGGCGAGGTGCCCGCTCACGTCGATCGCGACGATGTCGGTGGCGAGCTTGTCGTCGGCCGCCTCGGCGGCCAGTCGAGCCTGGATGAGAGCCTCGGGCGTTGCAGCCACGCGGTGTGTCTCCTTGGTGATCGAGGGTGGAGAGGGTGATCGGGGGCGGCGGACGACGGCGCGAGCCGGCGCGGCCTCGCGACGCTCCCCCGGAACGTCAGGTGAGGGCGGAGCGCAATGCCCTCGGGGCCTTGAGCCGGGGGGTGCCCGGTCGACGGTAGAGGTCGTACTTGTTGATGTACTGCACCACCCCGTCGGGGACGAGGTACCAGACCGGGGCCCCGTCGCCGACGCGCGTGCGGCAGTCGGTGGAGCTGATCGCCATCGCGGGGACCTCGGTGAGGGTGACGCCCTTCGACGGGAGCCCCTCGGCGCTGAGGTGATGCCCGGGGCGGGTGACCCCGACGAAGTGCGCGAGGTCGAAGAGCTCGTCGGCGTCCTTCCACGACAGGATCGCCTCGAGGGCGTCCGCACCGGTGATGAAGAAGAACTCGACGTCGGGGTTGTCGTCGCGCAGATCGCGGAGGGTGTCGATCGTGTACGTGGGACCCGGCCGGTCGATGTCGACACGACTCACGGAGAACCGCGGGTTGGAGGCGGTCGCGATGACCGTCATGAGGTAGCGGTGTTCGGCCGGGGAGACCCCGCCGGCGTCCTTCTGCCACGGCCGGCCCGTGGGAACGAAGATCACCTCGTCGAGGCCGAAGAGGTGCTGGACCTCACTCGCCGCGACGAGGTGACCGTGGTGGATGGGATCGAACGTGCCGCCCATCACGCCGATGCGCCTGGTCAGTGTCGGTGCCCCTGGTCGTGCGTGCCGGTGGCGCCGTGGCGGCCGCCGCGCTCGGGAGCGTTGCCGTGGGCGAAGTCGCCCTGGTCGGGACCGTGACCGCCTTCGATGAGGGTCTGCGCCGTGTGGCGGAACATCCACACGAAGAGCAGGAGACCGGCGAACACGCCGAGGGCGAGCACGCCGAACCCCCAGGCGGGCATGGGCAGATGCACGGGCGTGTGCTCGGCTTCGGTCACGAGCGTGAGGAACATCGACATGGGCACAGCCTACCGTGAGGTCGCGTCCAGGGCCGGTCACCTACCCTGTGCTCATGCAGCCAGAGTTGTCGGTCATCATCCCCGTCTACAACGAGGAGGAGGTGCTGCCGCTGCTCGCCCACCGGCTGCGACCGATCCTCGACGGCCTCGAGACGACCTATGAGGTCGTCGCGGTCGACGACGGCAGCACCGACGCCTCGGCCGTCATCCTCCAGCGCCTGCGCCGGGAGTGGCCGGAGATGCGCATCGTGCGGCTGCGCGCCAACGCGGGGCACCAGGCGGCGATCTCCGCCGGTCTCGCCCGGTCGCGCGGCGCCTACATGGTGACGATCGACGCCGATCTCCAGGACCCCCCGGAGGTCATCGTCGAGATGCTCCAGCTCGCGCGCAGCGAGGGCGTCGACGTCGTCTACGGCGTGCGCAACGACCGCAGCACCGACACGGCGTTCAAGCGCGGCACTGCGCGGGCGTTCTACGCGACGATGCGCGCGGTCTCCGGCACCGACGCCCCGCCGGACGCCGGTGACTTCCGCCTCATGTCGCGCGCCACGGTCGACGCCGTCAACGCCCTCCCCGAACACCACCGGGTGCTGCGGCTCGTCGTCCCCGCGCTGGGATTCCCCTCCGCGCAGGTCGCCTACAAGCGCGAGGAGCGGGCGGCGGGCCACAGCAAGTACCCGCTGACGAAGATGATCAAGCTGTCCATCGACTCCCTCACGAGCCACTCGATGGCGCCGCTGCGGCTCGCGACGTGGTGCGGTCTGCTCGGTGGGGTCCTTGCGCTGGTCATCCTCGTGTACGCGCTCGTGTCGGTGTTCAGCGGTCACGCCGTCGCCGGATGGGCCTCGACCGTCGTCACCGTCGCGGCCGTCGGCGCGATCCAGCTCCTCTGCCTCGGTCTCCTCGGCGAATACGTCGGGCGGATGTACACGATGATGCAGGGCATCCCCACGTACTTCGTCGCCTACGACTCCGCCGAGATCCGCCGCGAGTCCCAGACGACCACGGGCACGCAGCCCGCGCCGTCAGGGCCGGCGAACCTCCGTGGCCGGCCCGCGATCACCGGCGGCTCGAGCGCCGTGGCGGCGACCCCGAACGAGGAGGGTGTCGTCCCGACGGTCCGTGACGCCCGACCCGGGGAGCGCACGCTCGTCACGACGGACGACGGCGCGACCGATGCCGTGCGCCCCGACACCGCCGCGGCGACCGAGATCACCGACGTCACGCGTCCGGCCCCCGCGACGAGCGGTGCGGCTGACGAGCTGCCCGAGCGTGACGGGGCCGACGGCCCGGAGCCGAGGACGACCTCGGCGTCGGGGACGTCGTCGGAAGTCGAGGCCCAGGAGGCCCTGCTCGAGGCCGAGCGGACGGCCGCCCTCGCGGAGGGCACGGAGGTCCCCACCGACGCCCTCGTCATCGTCGGCGCCCGGGAGGACCGCTCCGGGGCCTCACGGACCACCCCGCCCACCTCGGTCCTCCCCCGCGTCCCGGCCCCGGCCGAGGACGGACGCCACGGCACCGGCCTGTCCGCCGAGGACCGGATGGCACGACGCCGGCACTGACCGGAGGCTTCGGACCCCGCCCCCCACCTTCCGGCACGATCCGAAACGCCAGCGCCCCGAACGCGAGACGCGCCGAACGACACGAGAGGCCGCCCCCGGCGATGGGAGGCGGCCTCTCGTGTCGTCCCGGGGCCTGTCGCCCCGGGACGCAGGTCCTCAGACCCGTCGGAGGTCGGCGAACAGCGTGACGCCGGGCAGCGACTTGACCCCCGGCACGTACCGCTCGGCGGTGACGATCGTGCGCAGCCCGAGGTTGACGATGGGGTTGAGCTCCTCGAGGTCGCTGCCGCTGCTCTTCTTTCGGCGCATGGCGACGACGGGGCGGAGGAGGACGTTCCACGACGTCATCGACCGCAGCTCGAAGCCCGGGCGGTCGAGGAGCGCGGTGAGGGTCTCGCGGGTGTAGCGGCGCAGGTGGTCGACGGCGACGTCGTGCTCGCTCCACAGCTTGGGGTCGCACGGCACCGCGACGAGGAACCGGCCGTGCGGTCGCAGGACGCGCATGACCTCCTCGACGCAGCCCTCGTCGTCGGCGAGGTGCTCGAGGACGTCGTAGGCGACGACGAGGTCGAGAGCCCCGTCGGCGATGGGGAGGCGGGTCGCGTCGGCGCGGATGACCGAGAGGCCCCGCTCCTCGGCGACCTCGGCACCGGGGGCACCGTACTCGAGCGGGATCGCGTTCCACCCGAGGTCACGCATCACGCGCGAGTTGCCGCCGCCGGCCGCGCCGATGTCGAGGGCCGTGCCCGGCGTCATCCCCTTGAGGGAGGAGGCGAGGATGTGGCGCCGCTCGCGGTACCACCAGTGGTCGTCCTCGAGTGCCGCGAGTTTACGGACCTCGGTGGCTTCCATCGCTTGCTCTTCCTCACTGCCGGGTGCTGGGGGACGTCCGACTCTATCGCGCGCGGGTGGGTGCGCCCGCCTCGCCCGGAGCATCGTCGCCACGGGTCTGACCGTCGCCCTCGACGATCCACGTCGTCGTCGTGAGTTCGGGCAGCGCCATCGGGCCGCGGGCGTGGAGTTTCTGGGTGCTGATGCCGATCTCGGCGCCGAATCCGAACTCGCCGCCGTCGGTGAACCGCGTCGAGGCGTTGACCATGACGACGGCCGCATCGACCCCCGCGGTCCAGCGACGGGCCGCGACGCGGTCGTCGGTGACGATCGCCTCGGTGTGGCCCGTGGAGTACCGGCGCACGTGCGCGAGGGCGTCCTCGAGGGTGTCGACGACGGCAACGGTCATCTCGAGCCCGTGGAACTCGGTGTCGTAGAGCTCCTCGGTGGCAGGCTCGACGGGGACCTCACCGGCGTGCGCGCGGGTCCGCTCGTCGCCGTAGAGGCGCACGGAGCGCTCGTGGAGGTCGGCGAGGAGGAGCGGCAGGAGGTCGCCCGCGCGGTCGGCGTGGACGAGAAGGGTCTCCGCGGCGTTGCAGACGCTGGGTCGGTGGGTCTTGGCGTCGATGACGATGCGGCGTGCCATGCCCGGCTCGGCGGCGGCATCGACGTAGACGTGGCAGTTGCCGCTGCCGGTCTCGATGACCGGCACGACCGACTCCCGGACGACGGTCGCGATGAGCCCCGCTCCCCCACGCGGGATGATGACGTCGACGAGCCCGTGGGCGCGCATGAGCGCCCGCGCCGCCTCCCGCCCGCCGTCGTCGACCGAGGCGACCGCGTCCTCGGGGAGCCCCTGCGTCGACAGGACCCGACGGATGACCCCGACGAACGCCTCGTTGCTGCGGGCCGCGGCCGACCCGCCGCGCAGGAGCACCGCGTTCCCGCTCTTGAGCGCGAGCGCGGCCGCGTCGACGGTGACGTTGGGGCGCGCCTCGTAGATCATCCCGACGACGCCCATCGGGACCCGCACCTGCCGGATCTGCAACCCGTTCGGCAGCGTCGAGCCCCGGACGACCTCCCCGACCGGGTCGGGGAGCGAGGCGACCTGCCGCACGGCGTCGGCGATCGCCGCCAGGCGCGCCTCGTCGAGCCGCAGCCGGTCGAGCAGGGAATCGGGCAGACCCGCCTCGCGGCCCGCGGCGAGGTCGGCCTCGTTGCCGGGCAGGACCTCCGCGGCCGCCGCGTCGAGGGCGTCCGCGAGCGCCAGCAACAGGGCGTCCTTGCGGGCGCGGGTGAGTCCGGCGAGCACCCGGCTCGCCTCCCCCGCCAGGCGCGCGCGCCGCTCCACCTCGGCGGTGACGGCGGCGTCGACGGTGCTGGTCTCGGTCATCGGAATGCCTCTCGTGTGCGATGCGTCGGGGACGTCCTCGTCATGCGTCGTGGGACGTCCGGGGTGCTCGGATCCTGGCCTCGTCAGAGCCGGCGGTGTCGAGGCCGCGCGGTCCTCGAGCCGGGTGCCCGTCGGGCCGTGCCGCGAGTCGTGGTCGGCGGCGCGTCGTGCCCGGCGGTGTCGTCGGCGTCGTCGTCGGCGTCGTCGTGGTCGTCGGCGTTCGCGAGACCCGCGCCCGCACGACTCAGACGGTCTCGATGCGCCGGATGAACCGCGTCATGTACGGGCGGAAGCCGTTCTTCTCGATGAGGCCGAGGGCCTCCTCGTTGGTGGTGAGGGTCTCGATGCAGCAGAACCCGATCTCGCGGCGTTCGAGCTCGCGGCGACAGGTCGCCATGAGCTGGTGGCCGATGCCCTTGCCGCGGTGCTCGGGGTGGACGACGACGGTCTCGATGAGGCCGATCGAGTCCCCGAGGTTCATGGCCGCGCCGGAGTCGACGAATCGCAGTGCGGCGTAACCGAGCAGGCCGCCGTCGGGGTCCTCGGAGTCGGTGGCGAGGTAGATGACGCCCATCCCGTCGTTGATCCACGACAGGTAGTCCTGGTGACGCCGTTCCCAGGCCTCCTTGGGGTCGCGCACCGGCCAGTCCCCCGCCGCGTAGTCCCGGTACCGCTGGAGGAGGAGCTTCCACAGGGGCTTGACGCGGCTGACGTCCCGCACGTGGGCGCGCTGAATCGTGACGCTCATGCCCACGACGGTATCGAGGTGGAGGGCCCGGCGACGAATGCGCGGGCAACGGGATCCGGTCGGCGCCGATCAGACCAGCACGAGATGATCACGGTGGATGATCTCGCGGGCGTACTCCTCACCGAACACGTCCCCGATCCAGGCCGTGGATCGACCGAGGAGGCGCGGGAGTTCGTCGCTGCCGTAGGCCACGAGCCCACGGGCGACGCCGTGTCCACGCCGGTCGACCACCTCGACGGGCGAGCCCTCGTCGAAGACCCCCTCGATTCGGACGATGCCGGCAGGCAACAGGGAGGCGCCCCTGCCCCGCAGCGCCCGCACCGCCCCGTCGTCGACGACGAGCCGCCCGACGGGTTCGCTCGCGTGAGCGAGCCACAGCATCCGAGACGCGGGGCGCGTGCCGGTCGGGAGGAACACCGTGCCGACGTCGCGGCCGGTGAGGGCGTCGACGATCTGCGCGGAGTTCGTGAGCACCGTCGTCACGCCCGCGCCGGTGGCGATGCGGGCGGCCTCGACCTTGGTCACCATGCCGCCGGTGCCGACCTTGGAACCGGTTCCGCCGAGGCGGACCTCCGCGAGGTCCTCGCGATTGCGCACGAGGGGGATGCGGGCCGAGCCGGGCTCGTCCGGCGGGCCGTCGTAGAGCCCGTCGACGTCGGTGAGCAGCAGCAGTGCCTCGGCGTGGGTGAGGTGGGCGACGAGGGCGGCGAGACGGTCGTTGTCCCCGAAGCCGATCTCGTCGGTGGCGACCGCGTCGTTCTCGTTGACGACGGGCACGACGCCGAGGCGCAGGAGGCGACCGACGGCGCGCCGGGCGTTGCCGTAGTTCTGTCGGCGGATGAGGTCCTCGACGGTGAGGAGCACCTGTCCCACGGTGAGTCCGTGGGCCCCGAAGGCCGAGGTGTAGGCGGCGATGAGCGCCCCCTGGCCGACGCTCGCCGCCGCCTGCTGGGTGGCCAGGTCCCTGGGCCGGGAGGTGCGGCCGAGCGGCACGATCCCGGCGGCGATCGCGCCGGAGGAGACGAGGACGACGTCCGAGCCCGCGAGTCGGCGGGCGGCGAGGGCGTCGGCGAGGGCGGTGAGGCGTTCGACGTCGAGGACGCCCTCCGGCGTCGTCAGCGAACTCGACCCGACCTTGACGACCACGGTCCGCGCGTCGCGGACCCGGGCCCGCGCGGACGTCAACGCATCACTCACGTCGGCGAGACTACCGGCTGCCTCCTCACCCGCCCGCCGCTGCGTCCCCGCTCGGAGGCGCCGGCAGTGGACTCGGGGATCATGGCGCGGCACGAACTCCCGCAGCCCGGCCTCACCGCGACCGAAGTGCGACACGCCCTCGCGCGCACGACATCCCGCCGGCATGTCCCTCGATGCGCCACGCGTGGCCGCATCACGCGCGCCGTCGTCACATCGCGATGTCGATGCGACCGGAGGCCCGGGACTCCACGAACTGCACGGCACGCTTGAGCAGGGCGCCGGCGAACGGGTTGGCCTCCCCGAGCCCGAGCAGGCGTCGGTGGGTGCGGGAGAGGTAGTCGAGGTCGACCTCGCGGCCGGCGGGCAGGCGGCCGTTGTGACGGTCGGTGAGGATCTGGAACGCGAACGCCGAGAGGTCCTTCGGGTTGAGGATCTCGACGTTCTCGCCGGTCACGGCCCGGATGAGCGCCCGGTCGAGGACGGAGAAGCCGATCCCGCCGGCGTAGGCGCCATGCCCACCCCACTGGAGTCGCGGGTCCTCCTTGGCGCGGCTGGTGTTGGTCGCGGTGGCCCCCGGCGAGGGCGAGGCCACCACGGGGACCGCAGGCGGCGTGGGCATCCGCACGTCGAGCACGATCATCGTCGTTCTCCCCTCGTCTCACGTCCGTGTGGAACGCGGCAGGGAGGGGACCGACGGCGGTCTCCGCGTACGGTCAGCCTAGGCCAGGGGCGCGGTCCCGACCATGACACTTGTGCGCATCGCCCGGGCGTCGACCGGTCGGGGTCGTCGACCGGTCGGCGTCGTCGAGCGGGCCGCCGGGCGTCGGCGTGTTCCGGGTCAGTCCTCGGAGGTCCAGAGCCCGGCGCGACGCTCCTCGGCGAGTTCCTCGCGGGCGGCCTGCTTGGCGGCGCGGCGCAGGTCGTAGTCCTCCCGCTTCTCGGCGCGGGTGGGGCGGTGGGCGTCCTCGAGGCGGATGTCGGTGCCGCGGGGGCCGACGGTGCCGAGGATCTCGGCGCCCGAGGACAGGGTGGGCTCCCAGTCGAAGACGACGGCGTCGTCGCCGTCGCCGATGACGACCGTGTCGCCCGCGACCGCACCGACCTTGACGAGTTCCTCCTCGACCCCGAGGCGGTTCAGGCGGTCGGCGAGATAGCCGACGGCCTCGTCGTTGGTGAAGTCGGTCTGACGCACCCACCGCACGGGCTTGGCGCCGGTGACGCGGAAGACGAATCCGTCGGAGGTGTTCTCGCGGCGCACGGAGAACCCGCCGTCGTCGAGCGCCTCGGGGCGGATGACGATGCGACGACGCTCCTCGACCTCACCGAACTCGGCGCGGTGGGCCTGCACGTGGCGGGCGAGGGAGAACGTCAACTCCTTGAGTCCCGTGCGGGCGACGGCGGAGACGATGTGGACCTCCAGGCCGCGGGCCTCGAGGTCGCCGCGCACGAACTCGGCGAGTTCACGCGCCTCCGGCACGTCGGCCTTGTTGAGGACGACGATGCGGGTGCGCTCGGCGAGCGGACGGCCACCGAGGGCGTCGTCCGGGACGTACTGACGCAGTTCGTCCTCGATGACGTCGAGGTCGCTCATGGGATCCCGGCCAGGATCGAGGGTGGCGCAGTCGACGACGTGGACGAGCACGGAGCAGCGTTCGACGTGGCGGAGGAACTCGAGGCCGAGGCCGCGGCCCTCGTGCGCGCCGGGGATGAGGCCGGGCACGTCGGCGACCGTGTACCGCACGTCACCGGCGGTGACGACGCCGAGGTTGGGGACGAGGGTCGTGAACGGGTAGTCGGCGATCTTGGGCTTGGCCGCGGAGATGACCGAGACGAGGCTCGACTTGCCCGCCGAGGGGAACCCGATGAGGGCGACGTCGGCGAGCGTCTTGAGTTCGAGGGTGAGGGTGGCCTCGGCGCCAGGTTCGCCGAGCAGGGCGAAACCGGGAGCCTTGCGCTTCGTCGTCGCGAGGGCCTTGTTGCCGAGACCGCCGCGGCCACCCCCGGCGGCGACGTACTCGGCGCCCTCCCCCACGAGGTCGGCGACGACGTCGCCGCGGTCGTTCTTGACGACGGTGCCGTCGGGGACGGCGAGGACGAGCGGCTCACCGTTGCCGCCGTTGCGCTCATCGCCCTCGCCGGGGCGTCCGTTCCCGGCCTTGCGGTGGGGGCTGCGGTGGTAATCCAGGAGTGTCGTCACCTGGTGGTCGACCCGCAGGACGACGTCGCCGCCGTTGCCGCCGTTGCCGCCGTCGGGCCCACCGAGGGGCTTGAACTTCTCACGCCGCACCGAGGCGCAGCCGTGTCCGCCGTTCCCCGCGCTCACGTACAGGGTGACGCGGTCGACGAACGTGGGCGCTGCCATGGGTTTCTCCTGCTGCTGAAGGGCGGGGGGTGGTGGCCCGATGACGTCACCGATGACGTCATCCGCTGGCGGGGTGGGTCGCGGAAGGCGGAGGAGGCGAGGCGCGCGAGGCGCGCGAGGCGTCATCATGCCCACCAGGCCGGGATAGACGATGGCCTGCCAGTCTCTCACGACGCGGCCGCACCGTGAGCCACGCCCGCCGAGGCCGACCGTCCGCAGAGTCCGCGACGTCGGCGAGCGCGGGGTTCGTCTCGGCCGGTCTCGAGGCCGACCCACGACGACGCCCCTGGCCCGTGGGACCCGTTCCAGCGCACCCCGCGCGCCCGGGAGCTGCCGGCGCGGAGTTCGGGTGGCTATCCCTGCGGGGGCGTGAGCAGCGAGAACGTCTCGGAGTCGGGACCGGTGACGATGAGCAGGCGCCCGAAGGGGAAGTCCGACGGGCCCATGAGGATCGAACCGCCGACCTCCTGGACCCTGCCGACCATCGCGTCGACGTCGTCGACGTGGAAGCACACCGACCACATCGACGGCATGTCGGCTTCGTCGGGTCCCTTGGCCGCGAAGCCCGTGGGGGCCTCCTCCGGCGCGTCGGGCAGGAAGGCGAGCTCGTACTCCATCCCCGGCATCCCCGCGGCGGCGAACGTGTACCCGAACACCTGCCCGTAGAAGCCCTCGGCCGCCGACAGGTCCGACGTCATGAAGTCGCACCAGGTGACCGCCCCGTGCTCGTCGGTCACCTCGAATCCCGTGTGCTGCCCCGACTGCCACGCGCCGAACACGGCCCCCTCCGGGTCGGCGTAGAGCGCCATCGACCCCATCGGGCCCACCTGCATCGGCGCGAGGATCTGCTCGCCACCGGCCGACGTCACCGCCGAGTCCAGCGCGTCGAGGTCGTCCGTGGCGAGGTAGACCGTCCATGCCGGCGCCCCCGCCTCCTCGCCCGGCATGGGCGGGGACAGAGCGGCCACGGCGCGGCCGCCCAGTCGGGCGTTGGTGTACCCGCCGAACTCCGGCGCGGACTCGTCGAACCGCCACCCGAGCAGCGCCGCGTAGAAGCGCTTGCTCGTCTCGATGTCGGGGACGGTGATGTCGACCCAACAGGGCGTGCCCGCCGGCCAGGAGCCCTCATGCCCGGTCATGTCGCTCTCCGTTCGTGCCGTCTCGTGCGTCCGAGGATGCCGCCCAGAGTAGCGAGCCAGGGTGACCCGGGGAACACATCGGCGATGAACGTCGACGCCGAACCCGACGTTCTGCGCGGATATCGGCGCCGCTCCACGTGCACCCCCTGCCCGGGATGCGGCGTGTCCGGGATACGCCTGTCCGGGGAAGGGCCTCGCGGGAAGCTCTGCCTCAGGAAGGCCGTGGGGCATGACGAAGGGGGCAGGGCCGTGGTCGGCCCTGCCCCCTTGACGACGCGTCGTGACTTCGCCTGGTCAGGCGGTCTCGACGAGGTCGATGTTCACGGTCTTGCGGCCGCGCTTGGCGCCGAAGCGCACCTCACCGGCGGTGAGGGCGAACAGCGTGTCGTCCTTGCCTCGGCCGACGTTCACGCCGGGGTGGAAGTGGGTGCCGCGCTGACGGACGATGATCTCGCCCGCGTTCACGAGCTGACCGCCGAAACGCTTGACGCCGAGGTATTGCGGGTTGGAATCGCGCCCGTTCTTGGAGCTGGACGCACCCTTCTTGTGTGCCATGTCGCCTTCTGCCTCTCGCTCGTCCGACGCCTCAGGCGTCGATCGCCGTGATCTTGATCTGCGTCGAGTGCTGACGGTGACCCTGACGCTTCTTGTACCCGGTCTTGTTCTTGTACTTCATGATCGTGATCTTGGGGCCCTTGGTGGGCTTCACGATCTCGGCGGAGACCTTGACCTTCGCGAGAGCGGAGGCGTCGGTCGTCACCTGCTCGCCGTCGACGAGAAGGATGGGGGCGAGCTCGAGGCTGTCGCCGGGGTTGCCCTTGACCTTGTCGACGATGAGGACGTCGCCGACGGACACCTTCTCCTGACGGCCGCCTGCACGGACGATCGCATACACGTGGATGACTCCTGTTGGTTCGAACGAAGCACCTCTGATGAACCGGCCCGTCGAGACGGGACCACCACGCGCGAACGGCGGGGGACTCACGAAACACGGATCTCGGTGGGCGCACCGACTCTCCAGAGTACGGGAGGGGGCGCGCAACGACCAAACCCCGCCCGCCCACGCGACCCGCGCCTCCCCAAAACCCGAGATGGACCACTCAGGGATGCTCGCTGAGCAGGACGGCGGTGGTGTCGGGCTCCAGCGCCCGAAAGGTGTGGGGGGCGTCGCCGGGGTAGGAGACGTAATCCCCGGGGCGGAGTTCGACCGGCTCCTGTGCGGCGCCGACCAGTGCGCGTCCGGTACACAACACGACGTGCTCGACGACCCCGGGCATGTGTGCGGCCGAGTCGCGGGGCTCGCCCGGTTCGGCGCAGATCCGGTACAGGTCGCGACGCGCCTGCGGCGGGCTGGCCGAGAGCAGCGTGGCCACGTAGTCCGAGGTCTCGGAGGCGACCGCCGGACCCTGCCCCGCCCGGATGACGGTCACCGGGGTGACCGGTGGATCGACGAGCCGCGAGAACGGGGTGTCCAGGGCGAGGCTGAGCGCCCACAACGTCTCCACGCTCGGGTTGCCCGCACCGGACTCGAGCTGGGACAGCGTCGACTTCGCGATACCCGCCCGGCGGGCGGTCTCGGACAGGCTGAGCCCGACCCGAGCACGCTCGCGGCGCAGCGCGTGGGCGATGGTCTCCAACGGTGCCGACGTCGACATCCCTCCGCCTCCCGTTCGCTGTCTCGAACGCTCGTCGATCTTGACGAACGCTGACGCCTGCGTTCAGTGTAGGCATCATGCGTTCGATCTGGCGAACACTCCCGGCGCCCACCCTGCGCGCCATCCTGCTCGTCTGCCTCGCCGACATGCTCATCGCGATGTCCTTCGGCGCCCTCGCCGTCGGCGGCGGGCTGCCGTGGTGGGTGCCGTGCCTGATCTCCCTGGCCGTGTTCGCCGGTGCCTCGCAGTTCGTCTTCCTCGGCCTCGTCCTCGGTGGTGGCGGCCTGCTCGCCGCAGGACTCGCCGCCCTCCTCGTCAACCTCCGACTCGTCCCGCTGGGGTATGCGGTCGGGGATCTCCTGGAGCCGCGGAGGACGCGGTTCCTCGGTGCCCACCTCATCACCGACGAATCCGTGGCCTTCGCCCTGCAGTCCGATCCCCGACACCGGCAGGCCGTCTACTGGTCCTCGGGCGTCCTCCTCTTCGCCCTCTGGAACCTCGGCACGCTCGTCGGCGCCCTCGGGGGCCGGGCCATCGACGACGTCGGGGCGTTCGGTCTGGACGCGGCGTTCCCGGCGGTGCTGCTCGCGCTCGTCATGCCGAGCCTGCGCGAGCGGCGCGTCGCGGTCGCCGGGCTCGTCGGCGCTGCGATCGCCGTCGCCACGACCCCGCTGCTCCCCGCCGGGGTGCCGGTCCTGCTCGCGTTGAGCGCCACCGTCCTCACCCTCGGCCGACGACCCGAACGGACGAGATCTCGATGACCACCCTCCCCGGGGCGATGTCGCCGACCATGCTGGCGCTCGGCGCCGTGGGCCTCGCCACGCTCACCTATCTGGCCCGGCTCGTCGGCGTGGCGCTGCGGGCGCGCACCGAGCTCCCGGAGGACGGCCAACGCCTCGCCGGACACGCCGTCGCGGTGCTCTTCTGCGCCCTCGTCGCGACCTCGGCGCTGCTCGAGGCGGGCGCCTTCGCGGGGTGGGCGCGCCCGGCCGGGGTCCTCGTCGCCGGTCTGCTCGCCTGGCGCCGCCTGCCGTTCCTCGTCGTCGTCCTCGCGGCGGCGGCCACGACGGCCGGCCTCCGGCTTGTGGGCGTCCCCTAGATGTACTCGGCCGTCAGGTTGGTGACAGTCGGCTGGTAGGAGTGGCTCCGCCGAGTGCGGTGTGGCGGCGTTCAGTGTTGTAGTGCTCCAGCCAGGGGGCAAGCGCGGCGGTGCGGTGGCTGCTGCTGGTGAAGGGGCGGGCGTAGGCCCATTCGGTGGACAGGGTGCGGTTGTACCTTTCGACCTTGCCGTTCTGCCAGGGGCAGTGGGGGCGGATGAACTTCTGCCGGGCGCCGATCTCGGCGACGGCCTGGGCGAAGAGGCGACTGTTGCGGTAGGCGAAAGCGTTGTCGGTCAGGACCCGCTCGATCCGCTCGATCCCGTGCGCGGCGAAGTAGGCGGCTGCTCGGGTGAGGAACCCCGCGCAGGTGGCACCGGTTTCATCGGGCAGGACCTCGCTGTAGGCCAGGCGGGTGTGGTCATCGACCATGGAATGCACGTAGTCATACCCGATCCGGGCGCGTTTGCCCTTGGCGGCATCACTGGCGGCGCGGCCGTGGACCCGCCACCCACCACCGTCGGGGATCCGACCGAGTTTCTTGACGTCCACGTGGACCAGTTCACCGGGTCGGGAGCGTTCGTAGCGGGTGGTCGTGGTCTTCGAGGCTCGGATCACCGCACCGGTCAGGGGGTCCAGCAACCGCAACGGTGGCATCTGGTGGCGGTGCAGGACCCGGTTGACCGTGCGGGCGGGTACACCCACGTGGGCACCGATCCAGTCCTGACCACGGCGGTGCTCCCGGCGGGCAGCCAGGATGCGTTCCTCGGTCGCGGCCGCGGTGCGGGTGGTGGATCGGTGTGGCCGGCTGGAACGGTCCCACAGGCCCGCGTCCCCCTCGGCGTCCCAGCGGCGCACCCAACGGTGGGCGCATTGACGCGAGATCCCCATCGCGGCAGCGACGTGGGCCACCGGCAGTCCTTCCTCCCGGACCCGCTGGACCAGCAGCCGTCTTCCATGAACCGTCAACCGAGCATTAGCGTGGGCCACGAGAACCTCCGTGTGTGCGTGGATGCCTTCGACAAGCCCCACCCCACACGGGGGTTCTCCTGTTCGTCAACGTCTCCCTGTCACCAACGTCCCGACCGAGTACACCTAGAGCACCGATCCGCGGGAGTTGTTCGAGCGGCCGGGGTCTCGCTCACACCGACGGGGCCGTCGGCGTCCCCCCGCGCGAGCGCACGAACCGGGTGGTCATCACCACTCGAGGTCGATGTGCATGCCGGCGTCGGGGACCGCGGCGCCGCGGATGACGTTGTCCTCATGGACTCCGTCCACGACGAATCCGAATCGTCACCGCGTCATGCTGACGACGAACGCACGGACATGCCGCTCACCGGTCGATCGATCCCCCGGTCAGGACACCTCGGAGATCGAGCGCGAGCGCGCGACGACCCCCTCCCTCGTCGTCCGACGACGGCCGAGCGCATGGACGCCCGCGGCCATCGCCACCGTCCCGGCGAGCGCGCCGCAGACTGTGAGCAGAGGGACCCAGGCCGCGCCTCCGGAGAACAGTGACGCGACGAGCGCGGAGACACCGATCCACGAGAACAGGCCGCACATGACTGCGGTGTCCGCCGCGAGGTGCAGCCCGCGCCGGTGACGCCAGGTCACGGCCGCCGACCACACCGCGACGACGAGGGAGATGAGCAGGGGAAATCCCAGCGCCTCCCCGCGGGGCATGGTCGCGTCGACCCCGCTTGCGCCCCAGTGGGTCGGGCGTTCTTCGGGAGCGCCCAGGCCTGCGTTCCACCAGCCGAACGACGCGAGAGTCAGAGCCACGACCGCGCCGAGAACGGGCCAACCGTGGAGCAGGACCCGTGCGGGCAGAGGCGCCGCATCCCAGGCGTTCTCCGGGTCCGCCGGTTCGGGGGACGACCACCCTCGGCCGCGTCTCGACACGGCCAGGGCGGCCGCCGCGATGAGGGGCACGACCGCGACCGACAACCAGAACTCCGACACGTCCGTCACCCCGCCGTCCTCACTCCCCATCCTCCCCCTCGAGGACGCCGATGTCCCCACGACGGACCCAACAAGACATCCATGGCCGCCGCGGCCGCGCGGGCGACCCGCTCTACCAGGCCCGCAGGAGCCTGCACACCGGTGAATCACTGCTCAGCGACAAGCAGAAGAGCCGCCTTCGCGAGCTGTTCGCCGACGAACGCCATACCTGCGTACAGATCACCTGGGACGTCTACCAGCAGCTCATGGCGCCTACCGCGACCGCGACCGCAGGACAGGAAGAACGGCCCTGAGCATGCTGATCGCCAAGATCAGCACCGGCGTCCCCCAAGGGCTGGAAGAGATCGCACGGCTCGGACGGACCCCGCACGAACGCGCCGACGATGTCCTGGCCTCATTCGACCACCCCGGCACATCCAACGGCGCCACCGAAGTCACCAACGGCCGACTCGAACACCTCCGCGGCATCGCGCTCGGCTTCCGCAACATCACCAACTACATCACCCGCAGAGTCCTCGATGCCGGAGGCATTCATACCCCAACTACACCCTTGATCCGGAAGAGCCACTTATCCTGCTGACAACGTGTCCGAGCGGGTGTAGGCACGTCGGGTGCAACGGAATGTGATGACGTCACACATTCCTGAGCATCAGGGGGACCGCCCCCCAGAACCAGCCCTCCGGGCGCTTGACGGCACCGGCACCGGTGAGAGCTTCCACCACCTGAGTTCGCTCTGAATCAGACACGTACTGAATCTCCACGATCCAGCCCTGGCAGCGCGACACGGGGTGGGTCTCCATGCTTTCGCCGAGAACGCTCTCAAGGTCCGAAGCGGCTCTCGTCGCGGCGACACGCGTCACTGCTTGTGCGCAGGAGGCCGAGTTGCTCTTATTGTTCGCGAGATAGTCACGCCCGCCCTGAGTCGCCACCAGCCACCAGATCAACCCACCGACGACCAACAGACCTGTCACCAGAATGAGTGACGCATACCTTCTCCACACGGCAGGTGAGGTGTCAGTAGTTGTCGTGCCACCACGTGACATATGCCGGCCACGCCGGATACGGCCAAGTATAGCTCTCGACTTCAGGGTTAGATTCGCCAAACTGAATCCAATACGAACGACTTACCGTGACAAACGCCTGATCCCGGGCGAAAGTGTGTCACCTGGACAACAACCTCAGATACACAGAATGTGACGCACATCTCTTTCCTTGAGCCGCGAGACCCGGCGGGCCGTGTGGCGTGTTGCGCACATGGCCATGCAAGCAGCCCCCACGATTGCTCGCCACCGGAGTCCCGTCTGTCCGGCGCTTCCCACCGCATCCCACTGAGGCATGAGTGTCGATGACGTGCCCTGCTCCTGACGACGGGCGTGCACGGCCCTCAGCGCGTGCTCTTGCCCGCGCCGTTCGCGCCGAACAGGGCACAGAACCCGGGAAAGGGCGCATCAGATCGAACGGGCCGAGCCGGAACCCCGCCCCGTTCTCGACCGCCACCGCCGACACCTCGACGCCCGACACCCCATCATCGTCCTGTCGGCGTCGTCGACGCCGCCTCTCACCTCGACAGATGCGCCGACAGCGCACGCGGCGACCCAAGGATGACGGTAAGGATGCGGCCAGAGGGTCGCTATCACGACCCTTCGCCCGCATCCTTACCTGCGATCTTGACGCACCGGCGAGGGGGTCACTCCCCTTCGGTGGAGCGGGGCGGGCCAGCCGGGGAGCCCGCGGCACGGCGGGCGGCTCGGCGGCGCTTCGGAGCCGCCGGAGCCTCCTCGGCCGGGGTCTCTGCCTCGGTGGCCTCTGTCTGGGACTGCACCTGACCATCCGACGCCGCAGCCGCCGCGACCGTCTTCGGCTCCGAGCTCGCGAGGGCCTCGGTCGCGGCAGTGGCCTCTTCGGCCGTGAACACTGCTGGAGCCGCGCCCGACGGCGCAGCGGTCGGCGCGCTCGCCGCGCGACGCGCACCACGACGACGCGGCTGCGCCGGAGTGGCCGGCGCGGCCGGGGTCTCGATCGGCGAATCCGCACCAAGCGCCCCGGAGTTCGACGTCGGCAGCTCATCCGCCTCACCCGAGGACACCGACGACTCGTCACCGTCGTGAGGCTCGGCCGCAGCAGCCGAGGCTGGCGGCTGAACGCGCCCGGTGACCTTGCCGGTCACCCGACCCGTGGCAGGTGCCGCGTCCGTGCCGAGCTCACCGCTCACGACCGGCGACCCCGGCTCGACGACGGGCGCTGCGGGCGCGGCGCTCGGCGAAGAGGCGCGACGAGACCCCCGGCGGCGACCGGTGGAGCCGGCCGAGCCGGTGGAGCCGGGCTCGGCGATCGTGGGAGCGTCATCCCGGGCATCGTCGGCGGTGGGCACGGGAACCTCGGAGCCCTCGAGGTGCTCGGCGACGATCGCCTCCACGGCGGCCGTCTCCATCGGGGCGTCCTCGCCCTCGGACCGTGCCTCGCCACTGCCGTGCGACTGCACGGCGGCGGCGTAGGCGGCCGCGGCGATCTGCGCAGGCGTGGGTCCGCTCGGCGTCGCCGGTGACGGATCCCGCTGGTCACGCGAATCCCGAGACTCACGCGGATCCCGCTGGTCGCGCCCGCTGCCGGAGCCCCGCACCTCGCGACGCGCGCGGTCGTTGCGGCGGCCACCGCGTCGGTCGTCGCGACCGCCGTCCCCGGAGTCCGTCGACTTCTCGAGCGGCTCGGTGCTCACGTGGATGCCGCGGCCGTGGCAGTGCTCGCACTCCTCGGAGAACACCTCGATGAGCCCGGCGCCGACGCGCTTGCGGGTCATCTGGACCAGGCCGAGCGAGGTGACCTCGGCGACCTGGTGCTTGGTGCGGTCACGCCCGAGGCACTCGACGAGTCGACGGACGACGAGCTCACGGTTCGATTCGAGGACCATGTCGATGAAGTCGACGACGATGATGCCGCCGATGTCGCGCAGCCGCAGCTGGCGGACGATCTCCTCGGCCGCCTCGATGTTGTTCTTCGTCACCGTCTCCTCAAGGTTGCCCCCGGAGCCGGTGAACTTGCCGGTGTTGACGTCGATGACCGTCATCGCCTCGGTGCGGTCGATGACGAGCGACCCGCCGGAGGGCAGCCACACCTTGCGGTCCATCGCCTTGGCGATCTGCTCGTCGACGCGGTAGGCGGCGAAGACGTCCTTCTCCCCCGTCCACCGCTCGAGGCGGTCGGCGAGGTCGGGCGCGACCGATTCGACGTAGTCGCTGATCGAGTCCCACGCACCGTCACCGTGGACGACGAGCTTGGTGAAGTCCTCGTTGAACACGTCACGGACGACGCGCGTCGTGAGGTCGGCCTCCCCGTGCAGCAGCACGGGCGCGTTGCCGGTCTTCGCCTTCTTCTGGATCTTGGCCCAGGCCCGCTGGAGTCGCTCCACGTCGGCGGTGAGTTCGGCCTCCGAGGCGCCCTCGGCCGCGGTGCGCACGATGACGCCGGCGTCGTCGGGGACGATCTGCTTGAGGATCTTCTTGAGCCGCGCCCGCTCGGTGTCGGGCAACTTGCGGCTGATGCCGGTCATCGACCCGTCCGGCACGTACACGAGGTACCGACCGGGCAGCGAGACCTGCGAGGTGAGCCGGGCGCCCTTGTGCCCGATCGGGTCCTTCGTCACCTGCACGAGCACGGACTGCCCGTTCGACAACGCGTTCTCGATGCGGCGGGCCTTGTGCTGCTCGAGCCCCGCGGCGTCCCAGTTGACCTCACCGGCGTACAGGACGGCGTTGCGGCCGCGACCGATGTCGACGAACGCCGCCTCCATGCTCGGCAGGACGTTCTGCACGCGCCCGAGGTAGACGTTGCCGGCCATCGACGCGCCCGGCGCACCGGCCGCGCCCTGGGCGGTGCCGCCTCCGGAGATGTAGTGCTCGACGAGGATGCCGTCCTCGAGGACGCCGATCTGCGTGTGCGGACCGCGCTCGCGCACGACCATGACCCGCTCGACGGATTCGCGACGCGCGAGGAACTCGGCCTCGGTGATGATCGTGCGGCGACGCCCGGCCTCCCGGCCCTCACGGCGGCGCTGGCGCTTGGCCTCCAGGCGCGTCGACCCCTTGATGCCGGTCGCGGAGTCCCGCGGTTCGCGCACCTTGGTGACGGTGCCCGGCGGGTCGTCGGAGTCGCCCGCGGACCCGCTGCGGCGCCGACGGCGCCGACGACGGCCGGTCGACTCGCCCTCGCCCTGGTCGGCGGGGTCGCCGCCCCGCCCGGCGTCGCGTCGGGTGTCCTCTGCCGACTCGTCCCCGTCGCCCTGGTCGTCGCTGCCGCGGTTCCGGCGACGGTCGTCATCGCCACGACCCTCACGGCCGCGCTCGTCCTTGCCGCGACCCTCGTCGTCGCGATCCTCGGAGGCGTCGGCGCCGTCCTCGCCCCCACGGCCGGAGGGGCGCCGTCGCCCACGGCCGCCCCGGCGGCGGCGACGACGGTTGCCGTCGGAGTCGTCGTCACGGCCGTCCCGGGACGCCGAGGAGTCGTCGTCGCCCGAGTCGTCGGCGTCGTCCGTGTCGTCGACACGATCCGATCGCTCGGAACCGCGTGTGTCGTCCGAGGTGGCCGGGCCACGACCGGCCCCGTCGGCACGGCCGTCTCCTCGGCCACGGTTGCCGCGGCCACCGCCGGCGCGACGGTCGCCCTGCGTTCCCCCGCCCCGGCTGTCACCGCGCGAGTCGCCGTCGCGCGACTCGCCTCCGTCGTCCGTGTCGTCGTCGACGTCGTCATCCCCGTCATCGGCGTCGTCCTCGCGGCCGGAGGCGGCGCGGAGGTCGAGCACCTCCTCGGGGTCGGGCGCCTGGAACAGCAACCCGAAGCTGGGGACGACCGGACGGGTCTCCTCCTGCGCCTCCCGCGCACGGGCGGCGCGGACGACGGGGTCGTCCATCGGGTCGGTGAGCAGGCCGGAGACGGCCTCCTGGGCGTCGACGGGGGGCTGGGAGAGCGGGGAGACCTCGACGTCGCGGGCGTCCTGCGCCTGGTCCGCCTCGTCGTCACCGGGCAGGGACGCCTCGGGCGCGGCGGCGACGAACGCCTCGTCGGTCGGGGCCGGCGAGGTCGGGACGTCCTCCGGCTCCCCCGGTTGCTCGGCGGCCAGGCGGGCGGCGGCCTCGGCCTTCTTGCGGGCGCGGGTGGCGGCGGCCTTCTTGGCGGCGGCCTGCCGGGATTCCAGACTGCGGGTCGATCGCTTGCGCGGAGCCGGCGTGCCCTCGGTCGCGGGGGCGTGATCGGCACCCGCCGCGGCGGGCTGGGTGGGTTCCGGAGTCGTGTCCGGCGTGGTGGTGCTGTCGTCGGAAGCCATCAGGCGTTCCCTTCGTCGACCGTGCGACGGCGACCACACCCCGGGCCGACGGGCCCCCTCCGCCGCGCGGTGCGCGGTTCGTGCGTCGTCCTGCCGGGTTCGGCAGGCGAAAGTCGTCTCGTTACGCCAGACCGGCTCGCGTGTCGCGCGGCACCGAAGAGGCGCCGACGGCCTCCTGGTCGGTGGCCAACGGGTCGGCCACCCGCGCCGGTGCGTCGAGCAACGGGCCCTGCGCGAGCCGGGTCACCCTCGGGGGTGACGGCGGAGTCAACGCGGTGGCAGTGTGCAGCGCGGTCAGGATGTCGTCGGGGCGTACGGCCGGTGTGGTGTGCCGTACGACCATGTGCAGTATCGCACAGGGGGGCCCCGACGCCGGTCGGGCGGCGGCGCGCTGCGTGTTCCCGGCCACTTCACCGGGCGCGGCCTCACCGCCGGGCGAGGCCTCGGGGTCGACGTCGGCGACGCCGTCACGCACGGTGGCGTCGAGGACGGCCTCGCGCACGTCGAAGGTGCGCGGGCCCTTCTTGAACGTGCGGGTCACGAGCACCTCCTCCATCCCGAGGAACCTCTCGAGGTGAGCCTGGACCTCCTCGGCACCCAGACCGGGGAGGTCGATGCGCCAGAGGCTCCCCTCCAGGGAGTCGGCGAGCGCGCCCGCGCCGGCCTCGGCGACGTGGAGGACGGCGTAGCCCTCCGGCAACGCCGAATCCAGGGCGACCCGCAGCCCCTCGGGGTCGAGACGTTCGACGACACCGATCTCGACGTACTCCGCCTCGCTCGCCGTGCCCGTCGGCGCGGCGTTCGCGTAGCTGATCTTGGGGTGGGGGTGGAAACCCGCGGAGTAGGCCATCGGGACCCCCGCACGGCGGACCGCGCGTTCGAGGGCCCGCTGGAAGTCGCGGGTCGAACTGAACCGCAAGCGACCTCGCTTGGCGTAGCGGATGCGGAGCTTCTGCACCGCCGGCACTGCGGGCGGGCCTTCGGGAACACGCTGACGAGCCATTGGACGAATGGTACCGGGGCCCGCGGCGCCCGCCCACACGCCGCGTCGGCCGCGTCGTCGTCCCCGGATCGTCGAGTGGTCATCCTCCGGACCACCTGGGTATCGACCTGAGGATGATGCGGAATGAGCCCCCGGGCGGATGTGGACACAGCCACTTCTGCCCCAAGGTGGACTCATGAGCATCCAGAGCCCCCTCACCGTCTCCGGCGTCCTCGTCGCGCAAGACCTGCGCGTCGTGCTCGACGGGCGTGAGGTCCTCCACGGGGCCGATCTCACCGTCGTGCCCGGGGAGACCGTCGCCGTCCTCGGCGCCGGACCCGACGCCGAGACCCCGCACCTGCTGTGTCGTGTCCTCGCCGGTCTCGCGTTGCCCGCCTCGGGGTGGGTCCACCGCGGCAGCCACGACCTCACCCGGCTCTCGGACGCCCGCCGCAGCGCCCTGCGGCGACGCGACATCGGCGTCGCCCTCGACGACGGCGTCCTCCCCGACCTGCCGGTGCTCGAGAACATCGCGCTCCCGTTGCTGCTCGACGGCTACTCCCACCGACGCGCGGTCTCGCACGCCGTGGATCTGCTCGACCACGTCGGCCTCAGCGGCCGCGGCGCCCGTCGCCCCGACACTCTGTCGCCCCGAGACCACGCCCTCGTCGGCCTGGCCCGCGCCCTCGTCACCGCGCCCCACCTCGTCGTCGTCGCCGACCCCTCGCCCCGCCTCACCGAGGCCGACGCGGCGGACGTGCTCGACGTGTTCCTCGGTCACTGCGCCCGGATCGGCGCCGCCGTCCTCATCGCCACGGAGAGCCGGGCGACCGCCGAGCGGTGCTCGCGCCGCTACGAGGTCCGCGACGGCCGACTCGTCCGTTCCCCCGAGGTGCACTACGCCCCGCAGGCCCTCCTGTGATCGCCGCCCTGCGTCTCTGGTGGTTGCTCCGGTCGATCTGCGGACCGCGCCGTGACCTCGCGGTCGCCACGTCCTTCGGCCTCCTCACCTGGGCGACGCTCACCGCGGTCGGGTTGCTCACCCTCGTCGGACGCGCCGACGCGGTCGACGGCCGGCTCGTCGGGTCCATCGTCGTGCTCGTGGGTGCCCTGGCCCTCACCTCCGTCGTCAGTGCCCGCAGCCTGCTGCGCGGCACCCGCGACGCGCGCCTCGCCGCCCTGCGCACCACCGGCGCGTCCCGCCTGCAGACCGGCCTCATCGGTGCCCTCGACGTCGCCGAGGCCGCCTTGCCCGGCGTCGTCCTCGGGGTCCTCGCCGACGCCGCGGAGGCCTGGTGCCTCGCCCGCACCGGCACCGACCTCGTCCCGTCCGCCCCGTGGATCCTCGTGCCCGTCGTGGCCCTCGCCGGTGTCCTCGCCCTCATCGTCGCGCACCGCGTGCGGGCCGCCGAGGAACCGCGGCCCCGGGGGGCCTCCGGGCACTCCGCCGACCCTCCGGTCCCCGTGCCGTGCCGGCCGCTCTGACGATCGACCCGTGAGACGAGGCCCCCTCCCCTGCTCGGCAGAGGCGGGGGCCTCGCCGCGTGTGAGTGTGCGCGTGTGAGTGTCCGGGCTCACGCGGCCGGCCGTCCCGTGAGGCCATGCTGGAGACATCGAGAGGAGCACCCCATGGACGCGTCAGGACCTCGACCCCCGACCCCCGTCCCTCCGCGGATCGCCCGATGGCTCGAGGCGCAGCTGCCCGAGTGGGAGGCCGACGGACTCCTCACGCCGGGGCACCGTGCCGACCTGCAGGCCCGGTACGTCCCGGCCCGACGCGTCGGGCTCGTGGCGCTCGTCGTCGGGCTCGGCACCGCGTTCCTCGCCGTCGGGTTGCTGTGGTTCGTCGCCGCGAACTACGCGACGTTCTCCCCCGCGCTCCGCTTCGGCACCGTCACCGCCGTGTGGCTCGCGCTCGTCCTCGTCGCCGAGGTCCTCGCCGGACGGCGCCACCGCGGCGCACGGGAGGTCCCCCGCCCCTCGTCGGTCCCCGCCCTCATCGCGGTGTGCCGCACCCTCGCAGCCGCGGCGTTCGGGGCCGTCGTCCTCCAAGCGGCGCAGAGCCTCCAGGTCCCCGCCTACGAACCCCGACTCCTCGGATGCTGGGCGCTCGGCGCCCTCGTCCACGCCTACGCGACGGGGTCCCTCGGCGCGCTCACCATCGGCCTCCTCACCTCGGGGGCCTGGGTGGTGTGGTTCCTCACCTCCCTCACGATCTCCCTCACCGGTGGCATCGCCGTCGTCCTCGCCGCCGGGGTGATCGCGACGTCGCTCGCGGCGGTCGCGCACCTGCCCGAGTTCCAGCGCACCCCGCACGACGTCGGGGTCGCGACTCCGTGGCGCCTCCTCGGCGCGACGTGCTCCCTCGGCGGCCTGTTCGTCGCCGCGCTCCCGTTCGGAGAAGACGGCACGACGGGCATCCCCACCGGCGCCGTGGTCCTGTGGATCGGCGCGGCCGCCGTCGCCGCCCTCGCACTCGGGCTGTGGTCGACCCTCGGTCGCGGCATCGCCGGTCGGAGCGAACGCCTCGCAGAGATCGGCGTCGCGACCCTGGCGGTCCTCGCCGGCACCGGCCTCGTCTCGTGGCAGGTCGGGAGCGCGTTCGCCGAGACCGCCGACCCGGCCGCGTGGCTGCGGGCCGGCGTCTGCGTCGTCGTGTTCGTCGCCTTCGCCGCGTTCACCGCCGCAGACGGAGTCCTCACCGACAGTCCCGCCCTCACCGCCCTCGCCACCGCGGCCCTCGTGGTCTTCGTCGCCGCCCAGAGCTTCGCCGTCTTCGCCCCTCTCATGTCGGGGTCCGTGCTGTTCCTCGTCATCGGGGCCGTCATGCTCGTCACCGGCCTGCTCGCCGAACGGCTGCGACGCCTCCTGCGCCGCTTCGTGCCCACACGCGCCCACCTCGCCCACACCCGCCCGGAGGCCGCGTCATGATCCGCCGCCCCGTCCTCGTCGCCGCCGCCGTCCTCCTCCAGGTCGCCCTCGTCGGCGGCGCCGTCGCCCCGCAACTGTCCGCCCGCACGGGCGAGGAGTACCGCTTCCGCGTCGGGCCGGTGGACCCGATGGAGCCGCTGCGCGGCGCCTACGTCGCCCTCGACTACCCCGATCTCCTCCCACGGGAGGCGCCGTCGGGCGACATCATCGGCACCCCCCTTCCCACCGGGCGGGTCTTCGTGCCCGTCGAGGTCCGCGACGGCGTGGCCCACGGACGTCCCGCCGTCCGCGACCGCCCCGCGAGCGGGCCCTACCTCGCCTGCGACAGCAGCGGCCACGGCCTCGACTGCGGCATCGGGAGCTGGTTCGTCCCCCAGGAGGAGGCGGCTCGTCTCGACCGCAGCCTGCGAGACCGCACGGCCGTCGCCACCGTCCGCATCGACGCACGCGGCAACGCGGCGCTCGTCGACCTCGATCCCACACCGGCACAGGCGCCCACGCAGCCGTGAGTCGACCGCCCCTCAGGCGCGGGGACCGCTCCAGGCGGCTTCGCCCTGCTCGCGCCAGAGCGGTCCGTCGAGGGACGCGACCGCCTCGGCACGCAGCCGCTCGCAGCGGTCCCAGTCGGCCTGGTCGAGGGCGACCGCGGCGGCGGGGAACAAGCCGTTCTCCTCATGATCGATGTGCTCGTGAAGGACGTGGATCTCGGCGAGGAGCGGGCCGAAGTCGATGTCCTCGAGGCGTCCCGCGTCGGCGAGGGCCAGGAGCTCGTCGAGCACGGCGTCGAGGGCGTCGTGCTCGTCGTACAGCGTGCCGGCCTTCTCCTCGTACTCCTCGAAGCGGGTCATCGACAGGTACAGCCCGCCCTCCTCGACGGCGTTGTGCACGGTGAAGTACCGGACGAGTTCACGGGCGAGACCGATCGCCTCCTCCCGCCGGTCCGCCTCGATGTCGGCGGTGAGGTGGCGACACAGGTTGCGGATCTCGAAGTGGTCGTCCATGAGTGCCCCGATCGGACCGATCTCGTGGCATCCGCAGTACTGGCACATGCGTTTCCTCCGTTCGCGAGAGGCCATCGTCCCACCCGTTCGTCCCCGAACCCGCGGCCTCTCGCGACGCGCCAGGGCCTCGTGTGCGGACCTCGCCGTCGTCCTCACGTCGTCCGGCGGGGACGTCGCGCCCGCCCACGGTCGTAGCCCGGCCTCATCCCGCCGCACGATGTGCGAGGAGGGCGCCGCTCGCGAGGGTGAGGGCATGTTCCGGAGCACCTCGTCCACC
Source organism: Mobilicoccus sp. (assembly GCF_032060985.1). Lineage (NCBI taxonomy): Bacteria > Bacillati > Actinomycetota > Actinomycetes > Micrococcales > Dermatophilaceae > Mobilicoccus > Mobilicoccus sp. The sequence goes on along the minus strand of NZ_DAMBGD010000001.1, from coordinate 300,260 downwards.
GCGGTCGACCCGCGCCTCACCGGCGGCGATCTCGTCGCCGCCGACCTCGTCAAGACCTACCCCGGCACCACGACCCCCGCTCTGCGCGGCGTCAACCTCACGATCACGGCGGGCGAGTCCGTCGCCGTCATGGGCCCCTCGGGCTCGGGCAAGACCACGCTGCTGCACCTGCTCGCAGGCGTGCTCACCCCGACCTCCGGGTGGGTCGCCTGGCGTGGGCGCGACCTCGTCTCGCTCGGTGACGCGGGCCGGACCCGGCTGCGTCGCACCGACTTCGGCTTCGTCTTCCAATCCGGGCACCTCCTGCCCGAGCTGCCCGCCATCGAGAACGTCGCCCTCCCCCTCATGCTCGCCGGCGTCCCCCGTCGCGCTGCGACCGCGCGGGCCGCCGAGCTCTTCCCGCCGCTGGGGCTCGACGGACTCACCGGGCGACGTCCCGGCGAGCTCTCCGGCGGTCAGGCCCAGCGCGTCGCCATCGCGCGGGCGATGGTCGGCGACCCCGGTGTCGTCTTCGCCGACGAACCGACCGGTGCCCTCGACCAGGCGACCGGCTCCGAGGTCATGGAGCACCTGCTCCGCCGCTGCCGCACCGCGCACGCCTCCCTCGTCGTCGTCACCCACGACGAGCTCGTCGCCCGGTGGTGCTCGCGCACCGTGCGCCTGCGGGACGGTCTCGTCGTCGCCGACGACCGGGTGTCGAGCCGATGAGCGCGCTCACCGCCCCCGTCGCCCTCACGTGGCGCCTCGCCCGGCACGAGCGGGCCGACTCCGCACTCCCGACCCTGCTCGCCGTCACCGCCTTCGGCGTCGCGACCACCGCCGTGCTCGTCACCCTCGGCGGCGTCGGCGCCTTCGCCGCACGCGCCGAGGCCGCGGCCGCGGCGGGTGCGGCCGGCCCGAACGACATGGCGAGCCTCTATGTCGTCCTCGCGGCTGTCGCGGCCACGCTGCTCGTCGTCCCGATCCTCACGCTGGGCTCCGTGGCCGCGCGTCTCACGGTCTCCCGTCGCGACGCCCGCCTCGCGACCCTCCGACTCGTCGGGGCGACCGGCGGCCAGGTCACCGTCATGACGCTGCTCGAGCAGGCCGTCCAGGCCGCCCTCGGTGCGCTGTTCGGCGTGGGACTCTACGGGGCCCTGCTCCTGCCCCTGTCGCTGCTCGAGTTCCAGGGGCGGCGTCTGTCGGTCGCGGAGTTGTGGGTCGGCATGGGACGGCTGGGGCTCGTCGTCGCGGGGGTCGTCGCCCTCGCCGTCCTCTCGGGCGTCGTGGGGCTCGCCAAGGTCGTCGTCGGTCCGCTCGGGGTCGTCGCGCGCACGACGCCAGGTCGGATCAGCGCGCTGCGCCTACTCGTGGCCGCCGTCGTCGTCGGTGGCTGGATCCTCGGATTCCAGGCGCTGGGCCGGCTCGGGATGGGGGTCGTCCTCGTGTTCCTCGCGCTCGTCGTCCTCATGGTCGACCTCGTCGGTCCGTTCTTCGTCATGATCGCCGGGCGGGTCGTCGCCTCGCTCGCCCGCACTCCGGCGACGCTCCTCGCGGCCCGGCGGATCATCGACGACCCCCGCGCCACGTGGCGCAGCGTCAGTGCCCTCGGCCTCGGGATCCTCGTCGCCGCACTCTCGAGCGTCGGACCGATGCTCACGCCACCCGGAGACGTGGACGCCCAGACGCGGCTGCTGGGGCGGGACATCGGGACCGGCTCGCTCGTCGCCCTCACCATCCTCACGGTCGTCGCGGCGACCTCGACCGGCGTCGTCCACGCGGCCCGCCTCTACGACCAGCGGCCGCAGTACCGGGCCCTCGCCTACGCCGGGACCCCGACGGCACTGCTGCATCGGGCGCGCCTGCGGGAGGTGACGATCCCCCTCGGTGTCACGGTCGTGCTCGGCTCCGCGTTCCCCGCGCTCGTCCTCCTGCCGATGACCTCACTCCTCGGGGTCGGCCTCGTCATCCGTACCCTCGTCGCGATCGCCGCCTCGTGCGCGCTTCTCATCACCGCGGTGCAGCTCTCCCGGCCCCTCGTCGACGCCGCCGCCCGCCTCTGAGGACGGGCGGCGCATGCCGCACCGGGGGTCAGGGCGTGATCGGTGTGATCGGTGTGATCGGGCCCGGCTCGGCGAGGCGAGTCAGGAGCGTTCGAGCATCCCCTGCTTGCCGGAGCCGAGGACGGTGAGCGGCAGGAGCGTCTTGCCGGTGGGGCCGATCTCGATGTCGAGGTCCATCTGCGGGCAGACGCCACAGTCGAAGCACGGGTCCCAGCGGCAGTCGGGCTGCTCCTCCTCGTCGAGGGCGGCCTGCCAGTCCTCCCACAGCCACGCCTTGTCGAGGCCGGAGTCGATGTGGTCCCACGGCAGGGTCTCGAGCTCGTCGCGCTCGCGGGTGGTGAACCAGTCGACGTCGATACCCCAGCCGTGCTCCTCGTTCATGCCGGAGAAGACCTGGTCCGCGCAACGCATCCACCGCTCGTAGGAGAAGTGCTCGCTCCACCCGTCGAACCGGCCACCGTCGCGCCACACCGCCTCGATGACGTCGCCCACGCGGCGGTCACCGCGGGAGAGCAGCCCCTCGACGACCCCGGGTTCGCCGTCGTGGTACCGGAATCCGATCGAGGAGCCGTACCGCTTGTCCGAGCGGATCTCCTCGCGCAGCAGGGCGAGGCGGCGGTCGGTGTCGGCGGCCGAGAGCTGCCCGGCCCACTGGAACGGGGTGTGGGGCTTGGGCACGAACCCGCCGATCGAGACGGTGCAGCGGATGTCCTTGCGGCCGCTGACCTTGCGGCCGGTCTCGATGACGGCCTTGGCGAGCGCACCGATCCCGAGGACGTCCTCGTCGGTCTCGGTGGGCAGACCGCACATGAAGTACAGCTTGACGTTGCGCCAGCCCGCGCCGAAGGCGGCGGCGACGGTGTCGATGAGGTCCTGCTCGCTCACCTGCTTGTTGATGACCTTGCGCAGGCGCTCGCTGCCGCCCTCCGGGGCGAACGTGAGCCCCGAGCGGCGACCGTTGCGGGTGAGCTCGTTCGCGAGATCGATGTTGAACGCGTCGACGCGGGTGCTCGGCAGCGACAGCCCGGTCTGGGTGCCCTCGTAGCGGTCGGCGAGCCCCTTGGTGATGTCGGCGATCTCGGAGTGGTCGGCGCTCGAGAGCGAGAGGAGGCCGACCTCCTCGTAACCGGTGGCCTGGAGACCGCGCTCGACCATCTCGCCGATGCCGGTGATCGAGCGTTCCCGCACCGGGCGGGTGATCATGCCGGCCTGGCAGAACCGGCAGCCGCGCGTGCACCCGCGGAAGATCTCGACGCTCATGCGTTCGTGGACGGATTCCGCGAGCGGGACCAGCGGCTGCTTCGGGTAGGGCCAGGCGTCGAGGTCCATGACGGTGTGCTTGCTCACCTGCCACGGGACACCCTCGATCCCCGGGCGCGGCGTGATCGCCTCGAGCGCGCCGTCGCCCGCGTAGGAGACGTCGTAGAACGCCGGCACGTACACCCCACCGGTCGCGGCGAGGCGGCGCAGGAGTTCCTCGCGCGGGGTGAGCCCCTCCCCACCGGGACGCCCCTCGGCCTTCCAGGCGCGGATGAGCTCGGTGACGGCGAGCACGGCCTCCTCGCCGTCACCGACGACGACGGCGTCGACGAAGGGCGCGATCGGCTCGGGGTTGAAGCTCGCGTGCCCCCCGATGAGGACGATCGGGTCCTCTTCGCCGCGGTCGGCCGTGCGCAGCGGGATGCCGGCGAGGTCGAGGGCGGAGAGCATGTTCGTGTAGTTGAGCTCGGTGGGGAAGCTGAGACCGAACACGTCGAAGTCGCGGACCGCACGGTGGCCGTCGACCGTGAGCAGCGGGACGTCGTTCTCCCGCATGAGCGCCTCGAGGTCGGGCCACACGGCATAGGTGCGCTCGGCGAGCGCATGCGGCTGCTCGTTGAGGACTTCGTAGAGGATCATGACGCCCTGGTTGGGCAGCCCGACCTCGTAGGCGTCGGGGTACATGAGCACCCAGCGCACCGTGTCGGGGCCCCCGCACTCCCAGTCCTTGACCTGCGAGTTCAGTTCACCGCCGACGTACTGCAGCGGCTTGCTCACCCGGGGCAGCAGGGCCTCCAGGGCGGCGAATCTCGACTCTCCGGACATACGACCAGCGTAGGTGAGCGGCCGTGTCAGGCGAAAAGCGTCGGATTCGGGCCACACGTCACTCACGCGGGAGGCCGGCACCCTCCCACCTCAGACCGCCGGCGCTGAAACCGGGGCGCACATCCTCCGGCTTCCGCGCTCGCCTCCGGGTGAGAGGGGGGATGTGGACGCACGTCGTCCCTTCCGGAGATCTGAACATTCGTTTAGCATTCTGACCATGAGTTCAGCCGATGCGGACCTCACGGCGCGGGCGCGGATTCGCAATGCCGCCCTCACCGAGTTCGCGGAGGCCGGATTCACCGGCACGACCCTGCGCGCGGTCGCCGCCAGGGCGGGGGTCTCCGCCGCGCTCGTCCTGCATCACTTCGGAAGCAAGGAGGGGCTGCGCGCCGCCTGCGACGAGCACCTCCTCGCCGAGCTGCGCACCGCCAAGAGCGCAGCCCTCGCCCAGGGCAGCGCTCCCTCCCCCGCGACCTACCTGCACAGCCACCCCGAATTCACGCCGCTCTACGGCTACCTGCGCCGAACTCTCCTCGACGGCGGCCCCACGGCCCAGGCGTTCTTCGACGACTTCGCCGCCGACGTCGCGGGGTACCTCGAGGTCGGCGAGCGCGCCGGCACGATCCGTCCCTACCCCGACACCGAGGCCCGGGCCGTCGTCATGACGGCCATCGGCCTCGGGCTCATGGCCTTCGAGGACCGCGTCGCCGCCCGCCTCGGCGGCACGAGCCTGCTCGACCCCGCGGTCCTCGAGCGCTACACCGCCTTCGTCATGGACCTCTACGCCGACGGCCTCTTCGCCGTCCCGTTCACCCTCGAGGACCCGACCGACCGGCCCCGCCCACCTGGATGACGTCCTCGCGTTCGGCAGAGCGCGCCCTCCCACACCAGCGACCCGAAGGAGACGTCGTGACACCCGCCGTCGAGATCTCCGGCCTCCACAAGCAGTACGGCTCCCGCGTGGCCCTGCGTGGGATCGACGTGCGCGTCGATCCCGGCACCGTCGTCGGCTTCGTCGGCCCGAACGGCGCCGGCAAGACGACGGCGATGCGGATCCTCCTCGACGTGCTGCGCCCGACCTCCGGGCAGGTCCGCGTCCTCGGTGAGGATCCGCGCACCGGTGGGGCGCGGTTGCGGGCCCGCATCGGATACCTCCCCGGCGAGCTGCGCCTCGACGGGCGGCACGACGTCGCCTCCCTCCTCGACCACTTCGTCGAGATCTCCCACGCGCGGCACGTCCCTCGCCACGACGCCCGTGCGGCCTGGAGGGACCTCGCCGACCGCATCGGCCTCGACCCCACCCGCCGGGTGCGCGGTCTGTCGAAGGGCAACAAGCAGAAGGTCGGTCTCGTGCAGGCCTTCGTCCACCGACCCGAGCTGCTCATCCTCGACGAGCCGACGTCCGGGCTCGACCCGCTCGTCCAGGCCGAGTTCCTCGCGATGGTCCGTGAGGTGCGCGACGAGGGCCGGACGGTGTTCCTCTCCAGTCACGTGCTCAGCGAGGTCGAGCAGGCGGCGGACTCGGTCGTCGTCCTTCGCGAGGGCCGCGTCGTCCTCACCTCCGGCGTCGACGCCGTCCGCGCCCAGCTCGGTCAGCGGGTGCACCTCACCCTCTCCGGCCGCGTGGAGGCCGCCCCCTTCCTGCCCCTCGACGGGGTGCGCGGCGCGACCGCCGCCCCCGCCGGCGCGAACACCCGCCTCACCCTCGACCTCGACGGCACCCCCGACGCCGCCCTGCGCCTCGCCACCACCCACACCGTGCTCGCGATCGACGCCGAACGCCCCGACCTCGAGGCCGCGGTGATGAGCCTGTACGCCAAGGAGTCCCGATGAACGTCCTGCCCCTGCTCACCCGGCGGTTCCGCGACTCCGCGCGGGGGATCCTCGGGTGGGCGCTCGGTGTCACCGGCGTCTGCCTGCTGTACCTCCCGCTCTTCCCCTCGATGCGCACGAGCGGACTGCTCGGCGACAAGCTCGAGGCCATGCCCACGGCGATGCTCGACTCTTTCGGGATGGACGCCGCGACCATGGGCACGGGATGGGGATACACGCATCAGACGGTGTTCGGGATGCTCGGGCTGCTCCTGCTGCTCGTTCTCGGGATCACCCACGGCGCCCGGGCCATCGCCGGGGACGAGGAGAGCGGGGCCCTCGAACTCACCCTCGCGCACGCCACCGACCGACGCTCGGTGCTCCTCGCCCGCCTGATCGGCATCGTCGCGGTCGTCGTGGCGCTCTGCGCCCTCGTGACGATCATCGTCGCGGCGCTCAACGGCCCCTCCGAACTCGAGCTCAGCGCCGCGGGCCTCGTCGGTGAGGGAGCGGCCCTCACCCTCCTCGTCCTCTTCCACGCGCTCGTCGCGTTCGCCGCCGGTGCGGCCACCGGGCGTCGCAGCCTCGCGCTGGGCGTCGCGACGGTCGTCGCGGCCCTCGGATGGTTCGGCCACACGATGGGCGCCAAGGTGCAGGAGCACCTCCCCGCCGCGTCCCCGTTCGAGTGGGCCTACGGCGCCTCCCCGCTCTCGACCGGCCCCGACGTCGGCGGGCTGCTCGCCCTCGCCGCCGGCTGCCTCGTCCTCGTGGTCATCGCCGCTCTCACCTTTCCCCGTCGCGACCTGCGGGCTTGACCGGACCGCCCGCGCTCCCGACGGGACCGGGCCCGCGTCGCGAACGCCCCGCACACCGTGGGTGTGCGGGGCGCTTGATACGCGGTGGCGGGGCCGTGACGAGGGGTGTCAGTACCCGCGCGCGTGGTCGACGTGGCGGACGTAGAGCTGGCGGCGCACCCGCGCGACGAGCGTGCCGTCCTTCGCGACGATGTCGTTCTCCAGCCAGTGCAGCACCTTGGCGCCACCCTCGGCCCGTTCCTTGAGCTCGGCGATGAGCTCGTCGGTGACCGCGAACGTCGTGCGCACGTCGGTACGCCCCGGAGCGACGAACTCGATCTCGGCCCGCTTGTCCCACACGATGTAGTCGCGACCGAGGTTCTGGGAGACGAGGATCGTCCAGAACGGGTCGGTCATCGAGAACATCGATCCGCCGTACTGCGTCCCCATGTAGTTGCGCGACAGGGGCGTGAGCCTGAGCTCGACGGTGGCACCCCGGAAACCCGGCTGGATGTCGATCACCCGGATCCCCGCGAACCGGAACGGCGGCCACACGTTGAGCCCTCGTCTCAACACGGCCGGGTCGTTCAGCACCTCCCGCCACGTGGGGATCCGGGCATTGAGCTGAGCAGGCAGTCCGCCGATCGCGGACCGCATGACGGTGAGTGGGGACATGAGCGCCTTCTCGTGAGGTCGTGCGGGTCGAACGGTGAGCCGTGCGGCGCACGTTCCGGGGGGCCGTCGACGTCAGTGCTCGGCGGCGTAGAGGCCGTCGACCACGTCGGCGTACTTCTCGAGGACCTTACGACGCCGCAGTTTGAGGCTGGGAGTGAGGTCGCCGGTGTCGACCGTGAGGTCGTGGTCGAGGATCGCGAACCGCTTGACGCGCTCCCACCGGTTGAGCCCCTCGTTGACCTCCTCGACGTACCGCGCGACGAGGTCGTGGACCTCCTGCGTCGCGACGATGTCGGCGTACTCCTTGTCTCCGAGACCGTTCTCCTGTGCCCACACCTCGATCGCCGGCGGGTCGAGGGTGACGAGCGCCGCCGGGTAGTTGCGCTCGTTACCGACGACGACGAACTGGCCGGCGACGGGACAGACGCTCTTGAACCGCGCCTCGATGAGGGCCGGGGAGACGTACTTGCCGCCGGAGGTCTTGAACACGTCCTTCTTGCGGTCGGTGATGCGGACGAAACCGAACTCGTCGACCTCGCCGATGTCGCCGGTGCGGAAGTACCCGTCCGGCGTGAACGCCTCGGCCGTGGCCTCGGGCTGGCCGTGGTAGCAGGTCATGACGCCCGGGCCCTTGACGAGCACCTCGCCGTCCTCGGCGATCCGGATCGACGTGCCGGGCAGCGGCCACCCGATGCTGCCGTGCTGGTGGGCGCCGGGCGTCGGGCGGTTCACACACGTGGCGGCCGAGGTCTCGGTGAGGCCGTACCCCTCGATGATCGGCATGCCGACGGAGGCGAACCACCAGGACAGCTCGGGATCCAGGCGCGCGGAACCGGAGATGAAGAACTTCACCCGGCCACCGAACCGCTCGCGGATCTTGCCGAACACGAGGCGATCCGCGAGGGCGTACTGCGCCGTCAGCGCCTTGCTCGGGCTCTCCCCCGCCTGCCGCACCTCCGCCATGCGACGGCCGACGGCGAACGACCACGAGGCGATCTTCGCCTTGGCGCCGGACGCCTCCGACAGGGTCGCGTCGACCGCCGCGTAGGCCTTCTCGAAGATGCGCGGCGCGGCACCCATCCACGTGGGGCGCACCACGGCGAGGTTGGGCACGATCCGGTCGATGCGGCCGTCCACGTACGTCGGGCACCCGCTCGCCACGGCGAGCATGAGCAGGACGTTGCCGAACACGTGAGCGAGGGGAAGCCACAGGTACTGCAGGTCGTCGGGGCCGAGGAGCCCGGTCGACTTGACCGAGACGGCCTCGTAGACCAGCGCCTCGTGGGTGAGCTCGGCGCCCTTGGGGTTCCCCGTCGTCCCGGAGGTGTAGATGATCGTCGACAGCGAGTCGGGCGTGAGCCCGTCGACGCGGCGGTCGACGACCCCGGCGTCCTCCTGCAGGAGGTCACGTCCACGGGCGAGGAAGTCCTCGAGGGAGATCACCCAGTCGTCGAACTCGACCCGGCGCCCGTCGGTCTCGGCATCGAAGACGACGACCGCCGTGACGTCGGGCATCTCGTGGCGTCGCACGCGGAGCTTCTCGACCTGTCCGCCGTCCTCGGCGAACACGACGCGCGACCCGGAGTCGCGGACGATGAACGAGACCCCTTCGGCGTTGCTCGTCGCATACACCGTGGTGGTGGCACCGCCGGAGAGCATGATGCCCCAGTTGGCCCACACCCATTCGATGCGGGTGGTCGCGGCGATCGAGACCCGGTCGCCGGTCTCCACGCCGAGAGCGACCAAGCCCGCGGCCCACACCTTCACCTCGTCCCAGGCCTGCTGCCAGGTGAGGTTCTGCATGTCCTCCCCTCGGAGGAACTGGTAGGCCACGGCACTCGGGGACTCGCTCACCCGATCGCGCAGCATGTGCCCGCACGAGGCGGGACGGTGGTTCAGGACGTCGAGGTCGAGGACCTCATCCTTGGCGTTCTGGACCGCCACGCGGTCTCCTCCCCGGCGCCGGTGGCGGCACCTTGGTCGTCACGTCGTCGTGCTTGGGTTCGCACGATTGTGCCAACACATCGGCGCGAGGAGAAGAGGAAACGTGAGAAAGATTACCGGCGGGTCACCTGCGGGACGCGCGGGCCTCGCGCCCGGGGGCGAGGAGTGCCCGTGCCCGGTCGACATCCTCGGCCATGCGGGCGATGAGGTCGTCGACGGAGTCGAACCGCAGCATCGGCCGGAGCCGCTCGACGAACTCGACGACGACGTGCTCGTCGTAGAGATCGAGGTCGTCACGGTCGAGCACGTAGGCCTCGACGGTGCGCTCGACGCCCGCGAACGTCGGGTTCGTGCCCACCGAGATCGCGGCCGGGAGCACGGCGTCGGGGTCGGAGGCCTCGACCTCGGGACGGAGGAGCCACCCGGCGTACACCCCGTCCGCGGGCACGAGACCGTCGCTGTCCTGGGCGAGATTCGCGGTGGGGTAACCGATCTCGCGACCCCGGTGGTGGCCGTGGACGACGACGCCGCCGACGGTGTGCGCGCGGGCGAGCAGTTCGGCGGCCTGACCGACCTCACCCTCGGCGAGCAGCGTGCGCACCTGGGAGGAGGACCACCGCGCGGTCTGCTCCTCGCCGACGTCCTCGACGACGACGACGTCGAAGCCGTGCTGTTCGCCCAGGGCGGCGAGGGTCTGCACGTCGCCGGAGTTCTTGACCCCGAAGCGGGTGTCGGCGCCGACGACCACGGCGCAGGCGTGCAGGGCGTCGACGAAGACCTCCTGAACGAACCTCTCCGGGCTCCACGACGCGAGTTCCCGGGTGAACTCCATGAGCAGGACGCCGTCGAGGCCCGCGTGCTCGAGGAGATCGAGTCGCTGGGCTGTCGAGGTGATGAGGGCGGGAGCGGCCTCGGGCCGCAGCACGGCGAGAGGATGCGGGTCGAACGTCACGGCCACGGCCGCTCCGCCCTCCTCGCGAGCGCGGCTCACGCACCTGTCGAGCACGGCACGGTGCCCGCGATGGACTCCGTCGAAGTTGCCGAGGGTGACGACGCACCGACCGAGGTCGTCGGGAATCTGCTCGAGGGTTCGCCAGCGCTGCACCCGGCCACTCTAACGGGGTGCGAGGAACGGGCCCGACCCCCCGGCGAGCGGGTGGCCGACGCTCGGCGTGACCCTCCTGGTCGCCGCGGCCGGGGACCGCCTACCCTGGTCCGGGACCATGTCGCGCGAAAGGACCTGTACCCCGTGGCCTCGCTCGTGCTCGCGTTGTGTTCGGCCCTCGCCTACGGGGTGAGCGACTTCTTCGGAGGTCTCGCCGCACGACGCGTCGCCGTCCTGCGGGCGCTCGTCGTCTCCTACCCGGTCTCGGCCGTGCTCATCACCGTCGCCGCGCTCATGCAGGGTGCCGGCCACGCCTCTCTCACCGATCTCGCGTGGGGCGCCGCCGCCGGGCTCGCGATGGCGGCCGCGGCGTGGACGTTCTTCCTCGCGCTCGCGACCGGCCCGATCAGCATCGTCTCCCCCGTGACCGCGCTGCTCGGATCGTCGGTGCCACTCGCCGTCGGGCTCGCGCTCGGCGAGCGTCCGCACCCGCTCGCGCTCGTCGGCGTGGTCCTCGCCCTCGTGGCCACCGTCCTCGTCAGCCTCACGCCGCACGAGCACACCGCCGCCGACCGCCCGTTCTCGCGGCCGGTGGCGCTGCTCACCCTCGGAGCCGGGGTCTCGTTCGCGGCGAGCTTCGTCTTCACCGGGCGGATCCCCGCGGGGGCCGGTCTGTGGCCGCTCCTCGCGGCGCGATGGACGGCCACGGCGGCGGTGATGATCGTCGCCTTCTCCCGCGGCGAGCTCCGTCCCCCGCCCCCGGGTCCCGCGCTCACCTACGCAGTGATCATCGGGGTCCTCGACACGACCGCGCACGTCACCATGCTGCTCGCCCTCCAGCAGACATGGCTCTCGATCGGCAGCGTCGTCGTCTCGCTGTTCCCGGCCGTCACCGTCGTCCTCGCCGTCGTGCTGCTCGGCGAACGCCTCACCCGCGCCCAACTCCTCGGCATGGCGCTCGCCGCGGCCGGACTCGTGCTCATCGGGATGTAGTCCCGCGTCCTCTCATGTGGTCCCGCGTGCTCTCGGGCTGTCGTCCCCGCGTCGTGTCGGGTGTGGTCCCCGTCGGCCGTGGACGACGTGGCCACGGGGGCTCAGGGGACCGCGACCTCGGTCGCTTCCTCCCCCGGCGGGGCGAGGACGTCGTGACCCACGAGCAGGTGGACGAGGGCGACCCCGTCGTGCAGGAGTGCGGCGTCGAGGGCGGCGAGGGCCTCCTCGGTCGTGCGCGCCGTCCAACCACGACCCCCGTAGCCCTCGGCGAGGAGGGCGAAGTCGGGGTTCTCGAGAAAGGTGCCGCTCACCCGGCCGGGGTGGTGGGCCTCCTGGTGGGCCCGGATGGTGCCGTACTGCGCGTTGTCGACGACGAGCGCGAGCAGTCGGGCCTCGCGACCTGCGGCGACGGCGAGCTCCTGGGCGTTCATGAGGAAGCAGCCGTCACCCGCGATCGTGACGACCTGCCGACCCGGCTGGGTGATCGCGGCGGCGACGGCGGCCGGGACACCGAATCCCATCGCACCGTTGCGGGGGGCCAACAGCGAGGGGCACCGGTGGTGTGGCAGGAACCGCTGCGCCCAGATCGAGTGGTTGCCGGCGCCGTAGGTGACGACCGCGTCGGGGTCCATCCGCTCGGCGAGACGGGCCAGGACGGCGCCGAGGTCGACCGGCGCCTCGGCGACCTCCGCCTCGATGAGCGGCTCCTCGATGACCGGCGCGGGCCTCGGCGTCGCCCACCTCACGTGCTCCCGGCGCGCGGCCTCCGCCCACACCCGCCAGGGCGGTTCCGTCGGCGGGGTCGTGTCGGGCCGGTAGTGCGCACCGGTCGCCGCCGACCCGGCGAGGACGGCGAGGACGGAGCCCGGGGAGGCGAGGACGTGCAGGTCCACCGGCCCCTCGTGCCCGTGCGCCCCGGGGTCGGTGGAGACAAGGATCACCCGCGCCCCCTGCGCACCGAGGGTGTACCCGTCGGAGAGCACGTCCCCCCGCACCGAGTCGAGGTGGACGACGACGTCGGCCTCGTCGAGGAGGCGTGCGGCGGCGTCCGACCGCCCGTACCCGAGGGGACCGCACCAGCTCGGACTGTCGTGGTCGAGCTTGTCCTGGGCCCGGAAGTCGCTGAGGACGGGCAGGGCCCACGTCTCGACCCAGCGCCGCAGGTCGGCCGAGGCACGGTCGTCGAACCGGTCCCCGCCGCAGACGACGACCGGCCGTGACGCCGCACGCACGAGGTCGGTGAGCCTCGCCACGTCGTCGACCGACACGCCCCTCGGGAGGGCGCGGGGGGCCGCGACCGGTTGAGGACACGGTTCCCGCAGGAGGTCCTCCGGCAGGCCGACGACGACGGGTCCCGGGCGTCCCGAGCAGGCCAGGTGGACCGCGTCCCGCACGATCGTGCACGCGCGGGACGGGTCGTCGAGGACGACGACCTCCTTGGCCGTCGTGCCGAACCACCCCTCGATGCCGAACTCCTGGAAGGACTCCCGGCCGCGGTCGGCGACGGGGATCAACCCGACGAACAGGACCATCGGGGTGCAGTCCTGCCAGGCCGTGTGGACGGCGATGGCGGCGTTCGCCGCACCGGGCCCACGGGTCACCATCGCGACGCCGACACCGCCGTTCAGCCGGGCCTCGGCGAGGGCCATGAAGCCGGCCCCGCCCTCCTGGCGGCAGACCACGGCATCGAGGTCACTGCCGTGCATCCCGTCGAGGACGTCGAGGAAGCTCTCGCCGGGCACGAGGTAGGCGCGCCTCACCCCGAGGGCGAGGAGCTGCTCGACGACCGCGTGCCCGGCCGACCGGGAGGGCTCCGGCGTGCTCACGCGCCGGTCACCACCCGGCCACCGCTCAGCTCCTGCGCCGCGGAGTCGGGGCGTCGGGTGGCGAGGAAGCCGCTGAGCGCCGTGACGAGCGAGAGACCGACGAGCAGCCACGCGGGCCCGACGGACGTCTCGTCACCCCAGGCGAGCAGCCCGGTCGCCGCCATCGGGACGAACCCACTGACGACCGCGGCGAAGTTGGCCGCGAGCGCGACACCGGTGTAGCGCAACCGGGCGGGGAAGAGGGCGGTGAGCACGACCCCGGAGGCGGCGTACGAGACCGAGAGCAGGGCGATGCCGAGGACGATCCCGGTGACGACGAGCACGGAGTTCTTCGTGTCGACGAGGGCGAAGACGGGGAAGGCCGCGGCCGCGCTCGCCAGACCTCCGACGATGGTGACCATGCCGCCGCCGATGCGCTCGACGAGGCGGCCGGCGACGAGGAGGACGAGGATCTCGATCGCGGCGGCCGCGAGGGTGGCGGTGAGCAGCAGCGACTTGTCGAGGCCGAGGGTGCCCGTGCCGTAGGCGATCATGAACGTCGTGACGAGGTAGAACCCGCCGACACCGAGCAGCGTCGTCCCCGCGCCGATGAGCAGGCCGGGCAGCGCCTCCGCGAACACCGACCGCACCGGCGTCCGGGCGGTGCTGTCCTCCTCGAGCATCTGCTCGAACAGCGGGGACTCCTCGATCCGCACACGCAGCCACAGGGCGATCCCGAGCAGCGGGATCGCCGCGAGGAACGGCAGTCGCCACCCCCATGAGTCGAACGATTCCTTGGGCAGCAGGCTCACCGCGAGGAACGCACCCGAGGACAGCAGCGTGCCGACGGGCGACCCGATCTGCGGCATCACCGCGTAGCGGCCCCGCTTCTCGACGGGTGCATGCTCGACGGCGAGGGTCACCGCTCCGCCCCACTCGCCGCCGACCGCGATGCCCTGCAACAGCCGCAGGCTCGTGAGCAGGACCGGGGCCGCCACGCCGATCGTCGCGTACGTCGGCAGCAGGCCGATGAGCGCCGTGACGACACCGATCATCACGACGGTGACGATGAGGGTCCTCTTGCGGCCCACCCTGTCGCCCATCTGCCCGAAGAGGATCGCTCCGATCGGGCGGGCGACGAACCCGACCGCGAAGGTCGCGAACGCCGCCATCGTCGCGACGAGGGGGTCGTCGGTCGCGAAGAACATGTGGTTGAAGACCAGCGAGGCGGCGGTGCCGTAGAGGAAGAAGTCGTACCACTCGAGGGCGGTGCCGACGAACGCGCCGAAGGCGACCTTGCGCGCCTCGGCGCCTTCGTCGACGCCTTCCGGCAGGTGGTTCGTGGTGGGGGCGTGATCGGCCATGTCGGTGACTTCCTTCGGGGGTCAGGGGACTGGTCGGAACGGGGGCAGGTGATCGAGTGCGGCGTCGGCGTGGGTCGCCAGGCCGTCGACGAGGGTGGCGAGCACGGTGGCGCTCGCCGTGTCCTCGGGGGCGGCGGTGGTGATGTCGCGGTCGAGGACGACGAGGTCGGCGAGCATGCCCGGACGCAGCCGACCGCGGCGCTCCTCGTCACCGGCGATCCAGGCGGTGTCGACGGTGTAGCCGCGGACGGCGGTCTCGGCGTCGACGGTCTCCCCCGAGCCCAGCAGCCGCCCCGCCGAGGTGAGGCGCTCCTGCATCGAGGCGATGCCGAGCAGGGGCGCGCCGGCGGAGACGGGCCGGTCGGAGCTGCCGGGCACCCGGATGCCCGCGTCGAGGAAGGATCGGTGGCGGTAGAGCAGGTGCTCCCGGTCGGGCCCGACGGCGGCGGCCATCGAGTCGCCGATGTCGTGAAGGAACCGGTGCTGCGGGGTCGGGGTGAGGCCGAGGCCCGCCATGCGGGCGATCTGTTCGTCGGAGACGAGACCGGCGTGCTCGATCCGGTGGCGCGCCTCCGGTCGCGGCAGGCGCTCCTGGGCCTCGGCGAAGACGTCGAGGGCGAAGTCGACCGCGGCGTCGCCGATCGCGTGGGCCGCGACCTGCCAGCCGCCGACGTGCGCGGCGATCATCTGCCGACGCATCCGCGCCGGGTCGTCTTGCAGGTAGCCGGAGTTCGGCGGATCGCCCGTGCACCGGCAGGCGAACGGCGCCCGCACCGCCGCCGTGCGACCGAGCATCGACCCGTCGAGCCAGATCTTCACCGCACCGAGCCGCACCCGGTCGTCGCCGAATCCGGTGCGCATGCCGAGGTCGAGCCCGAACTCGACGCCGTCGTCGTCGTGGCCGCGGATGTCGTGCAGCGCCGAGACGCACGGCATCACCTGGGCCCGTACGGCGAGTTCCCCTCGCGCCGAGGCGAGCTGGTAGGCGGCGAGTTCGATCGGGCTCTTGCCGAGCCAGCCGGCGCCGATCCCGCACTCGGTGACGTGGGTGAGGCCTTCGGCGGCGTAGACGTGCGAGGCGCGGGCGAGGGCCTGCGTGAGCCGGTCGAGGGGGTAGGGGGTGACGACGTCGACGACGAGGTTCTGGGCCTGCTCCTGCAGGACCCCCGTGGGCTCGCCGCGGCGCACCTCGACGACCCCACCCTCGGGCACGTGCGCCGACCCGTCGAGGAGGCCGACGCGCCGCAGCAGCGGGGTGTTGACGACGCAGACGTGACCGGAGCGGTGGGTGAGCCACACCTCGCGTCCCCCGGCGGCCTCGTCGAGCCGAGCCCGGTCCGGGTTCGCGCCGAGGACGTTGTCGTCGTATCCGCTGCCGACGATCATCGCGCCGGGCGCGGCGGCCGCGGCCCGCTCGGCCACGAGGGCGTAGAGCCGTTCGAGATCGTCGACACCGAGGAGGTCGATCTCGTCGAGGGTGAGCCCGTACCAGGCCATGTGGTTGTGGGCGTCGCCGAACCCGGGCAGGACGGTGGCGTCGCCGAGGTCGATCTCGACGTCGGCGCGCAGGCCCGTGACCTCGTGACGGTCCCCGACCGCGAGGATCCGGCCGTGGTGGACGGCGAGGACCTCGGCCCGGGGACGGTCCCGGTCGAGGGTGACGATGTCACCGCGCAGGAGCAGGTCGACGTTCACGGCAGGTTCCTCACGCGAGGTGGTGGAGTCGCCCGAGCGGCAGGGACTCGGCGTAGGTGAGAGGGACGGCCGTGCCGTCGATGCGCACGGGTGTCGGTTCCCCGGGCACCTCGACGTGCGGGGTCCCGTCGTTGCGCCGCATGTCGGCGCACGTGAGTCCGCGGCTGCCCGAGACGGCCGAGTACGTCCGCCCCGACGGCAACGCGGCCCGGGCGCTCGGGGTCTCCAGGCAGTCCCGTCCGACGAACAGGTGCGCGAGGCGCTGCGGCGCCGTGCCGTGCCCGCCGTAGAAGGCCCGCATCCGGCGGGGCTGGCCGAGTCGGGTCGAGCCGGACCCGCTGCCGGCGTGGCCCCAGGCCACGAATCCGCTCTTGACGACGAGCTCGGGGGACGTGCCGAACCATGCCGGGTTCCACAGGACGATGTCGGCGAGGCGCCCGGGCCGGATGCTGCCGACATGAGCGGCGAGGCCGTGGGCGATGGCGGCGTTGATCGTGAGCTTGGCGAGGTAGCGCAGGACCCGGGCGTTCGCGGGCCGCTCCGGTCCGGTCTCCCCCGCGAGACCCGCCTGGACGTGGGCCAGCTGCCAGGCACGCCGGCCCATCTCGGCGCCCCGGCCCATCCCGAGGGAGTCGGAGTTGATGATGCTGATCGCGCCCTGGTCGTGGAGCGCGTTCTCGGCGGCGATCGCGTGCTCCCGGATGCGGACGGCGGCGATCGCGTGGTCGCTCGGCAGATGGGCATGGCCGCGGTGCACGGTCATCGTCATCGGTCCGAGTTCGGCCACGGTGTCCCGGGTGAGCGGCAGGGTGGGGGTCGTCGAGGACGTGAGGACGTGAGGCTGTTCGACGATCGTCAACAGGTCGGGGTGACCGCCGCCGCCCTCGACGTGGTAGGCGTGCACCGTTCGGCCGCGCGTCGCGGCGAGGGTGTCGGAGAGGTAGCCGGTCTCGTTGAGGGTGTCGGTGTGGAGCGCGACGGGCAGGTCGGCGTGTTCGGCGACGCCGAGGCAGGTGTCGACGACCTCGGGGCTCGCGCCCCAGTCCTCGTGGATCTTGAACCCCCCGCTGCCCGCGAGGACCGCCTGTTCGAGCAGCCCCGCGCTCGTCGAGGACCCGCGCCCGAGGAACGCGGCGTTGACGGGTACGTCGGCCCACCCCTCCATGAGGGTGTGGAGGTTGCCGGCCGGGTTGGCCCCGACGTCCCAGACGCCGCCGATGCCCATGGCGACGACCGTCGTCACGCCGCTGGAGAGGGCGGCCGGGGCGAGGTCGGCGTTGGAGAGATGGACGTGGGAGTCGACGAATCCCGGTGTGGCGATGAGCCCCTCGCCCGGGATCATCGCGGTGTGGCTGTCGACGACGAGGTCGACGCCGTCCTGCAGGTCGGGGTTCCCGGCGCGGCCGACGCCGACGATCCTCCCGTCCTTGACACCGATGCTCGTCTTGCGGACGCCGAGGATCGGGTCGAGCAGCAGCACGCCGAGGATCGCCATGTCGAGCGCGCTGTCCCGCCCGGCCCTCGACGTCACCCCCACCCCGTGCCGGGCGGTCTTGCCGCAGCCCCCGAGGAGTTCCTCCCCGAGCTCGGTGTCATCGCCCTCGACCTCGACCCACAGGTCGGTGTCGCCGAGACGCACCCGATCCCCCGCCGTGGGGCCGTAGAGACTCACGTACTCCCGCGGGTCGAGCGCGCGGGAGCGGGTGCTCGGCACCCCGGTGTCGAACTCGGTCATCTGCCCTCCTCGATGTGACCCGTGCCATCGATGCGACCCGTGCCCTCGGTGTGACCCGTTTCGGGATCTCCCGCCTCGTGGTGTCCCGACCCCTCGGTCTGCCCCGTCCGCACGACGGGCAGGACGGTCGACTCCCCCGCGGCCACCTCGCGGCACACGCCGGCCGGCAGATCGAGGCGCCAGCGTCCCTCCGGCAGGCCCGCCACGATGACGGCGGGGTTGAGCGCGTCGAGCGGGAAGTGCGAGGAGATCCACACGGCGGCGTGCCCGGTGTTCGTCACCCGCGCCTCGCGACGTTCCCGCCCCCGGGCGAGCTCACGGTGCCCCGTCGCGGCGATGACCGCACCCGGTGGATGCTCCCCCTCGAGTGGGCCCAGGGGCGCGTCGAGGTGCACGAGCACGGTGCCGTGGGGGAAGAGCGCCTCCACCTGAACCGTCGGTGCGAGTGCCGCCGCGCCCGGGAGCAGCCTGTCCCGTGGCACCACGGCACGTCCTCGCTCGATCGTCCGCGCCAGCGACTCACCGTCCCAGGCCGCCTCGAGGACCTCGTCGCACACGAGCGCGACCGCCTCGGTGACGCCGATGCGCGCGCCGCGGGCGATCCGGCGACGGGCGAGATCGGCGGCCGTCGCCAGCAGGAGCCGTTCCTGTTCCCGGGGAGTGAGGTGCATGTCACCGTCCTGGTGGTGTCGGGTGGGCTCGGGTCGCCTTCCTGCCTCGGACGCCTTCCTGTCGTGACGGGGCCGTGTCGGGCTCTCGTCGGTGCGGTCCGGTGCTCGGCGCTCTGGCCGGGGACGCGGTGATCTCGCAAGCCTGCCAGCGGAGGGCGCGCACGGGCGAGGGGCAGGTGCCCACGATTCGCCGCGCACAATTGGGCACATGCACAACGACGACCACGCCGCCGACCGCCGGTGGCACGACCTCGTCCTCGGACTGCGCGCCGATCTCGACGGGATCGTCGAGGACTTCCTCTCCGCGGTGGGCCTGCTCGAGCCCTACTCACGGGGGCAGGTACCGCTCGCCGTCCTCCGGCACGACGCGGTCTCGTCGTTCACCCATCTCATCGACGAACTCGCGAGCCGGCCCCGTGCGGATCACGTGACCATTGCGCATGACGTCGGCACCGACCGGGCCCGCCGTGGCGTCCCACTCCCCGCACTCATGTCGGCCATCCGGATCGACGTCGAGGTGTTGTGGACCCGCATCCGGGGCGCCATGCGGACGGAGGACATGCCGTTGGTCCTCGATCGCGTCGAGCGACTCTGGGAGGTCGTCGAGCGTTACAACCGCGACGTGCAGCAGGCCTACCTCGAGGAGCAGACCCTCATGACCCGGGAGCGGGAGGACGAGGTCGGCACCGTCCTCACCCGGCTGCTGGACGGACCCGTCACTCCCGCGCTCGTCGGCCGGTTCGCCGGGCTCCTCGGAGTGCCCGAGGACGGACCGCTCCTCGTCGCCGCGGTCCCCACGACGCGGCGCCGTGGCCTATGGACGTGGTTCCGTGAGCTGATCGCCGAGCGTCGCCCCGTGCATTGGCAGACGAGGGGTGACGACGCCCTGCTCGTCACCTCCCTCACCGCCGACCAGGCCCGTGACCTGCGACGGGGCATCCTGCCCGCACGTGTGAGCTCAGTGCCCTGCGCCGTGGGTCCGCTCGCCGACGGCGTCGAGGACCTGCCGCGCTCCGCCCGGCTCGCGCTGCGCCTCGCCCGGGTCCTGCCGGTCGGGTCCGAGGACGCCCGTCGCATCCGCGACCTCTGGCTGCCCCTGGCCCGCGCCGACCTCGACGAGGACGCGCTCACCGCGCTCGTCGACGCGGTGACCGCCCCGTTGACGGCCCTCCCCGACGCCGATCGGACTCGGCTCGTCTCCACCCTGCGCAGCTACCTGGCGTGCGGCTCGGTCAGCGAGACGGCGGCCGCGAGCTACTGCCACCGCAACACCGTGCTCAACCGCCTCGGCCAGGTGCGGGACCTCACCGGCTGCGATCCCTCGATCCCCGAGCAGGCCGCACTCCTGCTCGTGTGCCTCGCTGCCCTACCGGGCGAGACGGGCGCCGTGTGAGCGTGGCGCAGGCAGTCGCCGCCCGTGATCAGTCCACGGTGCCGAGGACGCGGGAGGCGATCTCCCGTGCCACGAGCTCGGACTGCTTCTCGGGAAGCCAGTGGTCGGCGTCGACCTCGACGAACCGGTAGTCGCCGGTGCAGTGCGATCCCGTGCGCTCCGCCGCCGCCCGGCCGAGGTAGGCGTCATGGCGACCCCAGACGTACGTCGTCGGCACCGCGACGCCACGCCCCGAACGCCGTGGTCCCGTGGAGGGCGCCGACGACGGCGCGGACGACGGCGAAGACCAAGACGACGACTCCGACGCACCCGCGGAGCGGCGACGGCGCGTCGTCATCCCCCGGTAGGGGCCGATGGCCCCGCCGAGCGCCCCGAACGTGGTGAGGGCGTCGACGTACTCCCGTTCCTGCTCCTTCGGCAGGCCGAGACCCGCCATGCCGAATCGGCGCAATCCCCAACCGATGGCGAGCTCGGGAACCGCGGGGACGAGCAGTGGCAGCATGTACCAGCTCTTCAGGCCCTGGGTCGAGTGCCGCATGGCCCACGCCATCGCCCCCGGGTGCGGGGTCGAGAGCACGGTGAGGCTGCGGACGCGGTCGGGGTGGCGGCGCACGAAAGCCCAGGCGATCGCGCCGCCCCAGTCGTGTCCGACGAGGTGGACCGCGTCGAGACCGGCGGCGTCGAGGAGTCCGACGACGTCGGAGACCAGCCGGTCGATGCGGTACTCCTCGCGACGCGCGGGCCGGGCGGAGGGGGCGATGCCACGGGTGTCGGGGGCGAGGGTGCGCAGCCCCTGGGCGTGAAGCCGGTCGCTGACGTCGCTCCACGCGGCCGAGGTCTGCGGGAACCCGTGGAGGAGGACGACGGTCCGCTCCTCCGGGGCGACGCTCGGACCGCCGTCGCGGACCCGGAAGGTCATGCCGTCGTGGGTGAAGGTCTCCATGGGGGCTCCTGTGCTCCGTGGGGTCGGCCGACGACGGCGGCAACCCTCCTCTACCGACCGGTATTCCGCCCGACCCCTCCGGGCTCCCCGACGTCCGAGGCGTGGGACGGTGAGGCGTCACGGACATCGCAGCAGCGAGGGGGCCATGCGGCTCCCGGGCCCGAGACCTCGGCGAGCATCCCCGACTCGGAGCGCGCGGTAGAGCGCACGGCGGACGCCCGCAGCGGTGGACGCCGCGCGTCCGTCGTCAGGCCGGGCAGGGGCTGGTGAAGACGACCTCGGGCATGACGCGCTCGGACGACTCGTCGAGGATCGCGACGAGCGCGCCGCTGTCGTCCAGGGCCGCGACGGGCCCGACCCGCCCCGGCTCTGCCGAGGGGATGCGGACGCCGTGTCCGACGAGCCGGGCCTCCTCGGCGTCGAGGGCACGCACCGGCATCGAGCCCCGCGCGGCGTCCTCGAGGGAGACGAGCGGCAGCCCCGAGGTCCCCGGGCGTCCGTCGGGTGCGTCGCGTGGCGTTCCTGCGGCGCGGGCGTATTCGAGTTCCTCCATCGTCGAGGCGACGTCGATCCCGAGGCCGCCGACGCGCGTGCGGCGCAGCGCGGTGAGGTGCCCGCCGACCCCGAGGGCGGCACCGAGGTCGCGCGCGAGGGCACGGACGTAGGTGCCGGAGGAGACCGTCACCTCGACGTCGAGGTCGAGGACGGGCACGGGGGTCGCGGGAACGGACGACGCCGGGATCTGCGTGCGCTCCTCGCCGCGGTCGCGGCGGTGGACCGCCGAGGGGTCGTCGGCCTCCTCCTGCGGCGGGACGGCCTCGACGCGACGCCGGTCGAGGACGTCGAACCGGGAGACCCGCACGGCGCGTCCGGCGAGGTCGACGTCCTCCCCGGAGCGGGCGCGGGCGTAGGCACGACGGCCGTCGATCTTGATCGCGCTCACCGTGCTCGGCACCTGCGTGATGTCGCCGCTGAGACCGCTCACCGCGGCGTCGACCTCCGCGTCGGTGAGCGCGGCCACGGCTCCGGAGGGGGCCACCGCGGTGGCGACCCCCTCGGCGTCGTCGGTCATCGTCGTCACACCGAGGCGGATCGTCGCCGTGTACGTCTTGTCGGCGCCGACGAGATAGGTGAGCAGCCGCGTCGCCTTGTTGACCCCGACGACGAGGACGCCCGTCGCCATCGGGTCGAGGGTGCCCGCGTGACCGACCTTGCGGGTGCCCGCGAGCCGTCGGCAGGCACCGACGACCTGGTGGCTGGTCCACCCTGCGGGCTTGTCGACGACGAGGAGTCCGTCGCCGACGGTCGGGTCGATCGCGCGGGCCACGATTCAGGCGCCCGTGCCGTCGCCGCGGCGAACGTCCTCGTCGCCGTCGATCTCCTCGACCGTCGAGAGGTCGCCGTCGACGTCGTCGAGGCCCTCCTCGCCTGCGAACCGCCCCGCGGCGTCGTCGCGGCCGCCGTTCAGGTCCTCGCTGCTCACCTCGCCGTGCTCGAGCTCCTCGTCGATCCCGTCGTCGTCGAGATCGTCCTCGTCCCTGCGGTAGGGGTCGGCGTCGCCGGCGTACGTCGCGCCCGCACGGGCGGCGGCGAGTTCGGCGTCGCGACGCCTGGCCTCCTCGAGGACCTCCTCGAGGTGAGCCGCCCCCTCGGGGATCGCGTCCGCGATGAACTCGAGGGTCGGGGTGAGACGGATGCCGAGGCCCTTGCCGACGGCCGAGCGGATGCGACCGCGGTTCTCGGTGAGGACCTCCTCGGTGGCGGCGCGTTCCTCGTCGGAGCCGAACACCGTGTAGAACACCGAGGCGTTCTGGAGGTCGCCGGTGACGCGGACGTCGGTGATGGTGACGAAGCCGAGCCGTTCGTCCTTGATCCGTCCCTCGAGCATCTCGGCGACGATCACCTTGATGCGGTCCGCCACCTTGCGGGCGCGTGCGGGGTCAGCCATCTCTCCATCACCTTTCTCGCGGCCGGACGCGCGAGGGTGGGTCCCCGGTCGCGGTGCCCGGCGGGCCCCCGGATGAGGGGCGTCTGGACCGCTCCCCCGCCGTGGCGGGGTCACGGTGCACGGAGGTCACAGCGTAGAACGCGGGTGCGCCCCTGCTCGAATCGTCGCCGCCTCGTGGGCCCCTCACCCCCGCCGACCCGTCCGGACCCCGGCGCCCCGTCTCCACGCGACACGACACCGTGGGGTCAGGACGCCTCGGGGCCACGGCCTCACTCGGCCTCCTCGACGATCCTGGGGCCCCGCGCTCCACCGTCGACGAACACGCAGCTCACCTGGACCTCCGTGTCCGGCCACGAGTGGTACCGGTACCGGCATGCCGCCGAACCCGCGGCGCGGCGCGGAACCCGGCCCCCGTGGTCAGCAGCTCGTCGCCTCGCGTACTCGCGCGATCCGCGGTTCCCCGAGCGTGTCGTCGAGCACGAAGGTGTACTCGACGAACATCGACTTCACCGCGCTCCCCGGCTCCCGGTACCGTCGATGGAACAGGAGCACATCGGCCGACCCGCCTCGATAGGTCGTCCCGGTCCGGGACCCGCAGACCTGATCGCTGATCGCCGTACGTGGCTCGGCCCCGACGATCGTGAACAGGTCCGCGCGCGAGAGGTTGCCTCCGTACCAGTCGACGCGCGCGGTGTAGTAGCTCGCCATGGCCTCTGCGGTCAGGGTGCCGCTCTGATGCTGGTCGAGGTACTGATCGTGGAGGGCCTGTTCCCGCGCGAGCCGTTCCTGCGCGCCGGCCGACGCCGGTGAGGACGCCGGTGGCGGCGTCGAGTCGGCCGTCGCCGTGGGGGCGGCCGCCCCCCCGGGCGCGGTCGACGGAGGCGCCGAGACGACCACGGCCGCACTCGACGCCCCCGATGTGCCGGCCGACACCGGATCGCCGGCGGTGTCCGGCCACCCCGTCACCAGGGCGGTGACGGCGGCCACGGCCATGACGAGCACCGTCGCCGACACGCCCCACACCCACGGGCTCGATCGGGCGCGCCGCTCGTAGCCCTCCTCCGACGGGGCCGGCGACGCGTAGGCGGGTGACGGGTAGGCCGGTGACGGGTAGGCCGGTGACGCATACCCCGCCGGTGACGTCATCGGCGGCCCCGGCGCCCATCGGGGCGTCACCAGCGTGTCGGCCCGTGTCTGCGCCCAGTCGTCACCCGCTGTGTGCGCCGCTCCGCACCGACCGCAGAACCGCGCCTGGGCCGGCATCGGCCTCCCACACGACCCACACGTGTCCACGACGACCTCCCCGGGTTCGAAGCTGGGCACATCCTGTCACCGCTCCGCGCCGGCGAACACGTACAGACGGCCCCCGATCGCGACCCGGACCGAGACGCCGCCGACCCTGTGATCCCGGCCGGATCGGGTCGTCCGTCCCGCTCACGACGGGTGCCCGGGCCACGGGGGCGGCGGAACCGGTTTGCCCTCCTGAGCCTTTACCGGATCCGGCCCCGGAGCCGGCGGTTCCGGATCGACCACCGGGTCGGGATCAGGGTCGGTCACCACGACCGAATCGGGCACCGGATCAGTGACGGGCTTGTCCTCGACCTTGGACGCCACCGCCTTCTTCGGCGTGGGGCCGACGACCTTCTTCCTGGGTGAGGGGGTCTCGACCTCCTCAGGCGCGTCGGGCGGGGTGGCGACGACGGACTTCCTCGTCGGGGACGGGGAGGGAACAGGCGATGAGGGGGTCGAGCGGGAGGTGTCCGACGGCGCGGTCGCGGGGAGAACCGTCGGCGCCGCGAGCTGTGGCGATGTCGGCGTCCACCGTGCCGCGGTCGAGGTGTTCGACGTCGGCGGCGCCGACGTCGAGACGATCGACGGTGTGGACCCGGTGGGCGCAGGGGCCGTCGGAGACGGGGTCACCACCCGGCTCGTCGGCACCTGAGTCTCCGACCCGGGCCCCATCGCGTACACCACGGCCGCGCCGCACACGACGAGGCAGAGCGTCGCCCCGGCCACCATGGCCGGGATCCGGCGGGAGGATCCCTCGTCCCACTCGCTCTCCACCGTGCGGTCGCCGATCGCCGTGGTGAACGCCCTGGCAGGGACCTGGGCGGACACCTCCTCGACCCGCCCGACATAGCCGCCACTCGCGGCGAGGGGCGCCACGGGACGGATCATCTGCGTGCCGCCGAGCCGTTGCTCGGGTGGGGTGCCGAGGTGGCGCCGGATCGGCGGAGGCTGTCGACGAAGGGGCGCGGCCGGGACCTCGGCGACATCGGGCGCCATGGCGGCCAACCGGGCGG
The DNA here is from genome assembly GCF_032060985.1 of Mobilicoccus sp. Lineage (NCBI taxonomy): Bacteria > Bacillati > Actinomycetota > Actinomycetes > Micrococcales > Dermatophilaceae > Mobilicoccus > Mobilicoccus sp. The sequence goes on along the minus strand of NZ_DAMBGD010000001.1, from coordinate 274,953 downwards.
CCACCGTGTCGGCACCGGCCGGGCGGTGCCGAGGGTCCTTCTCGAGGAGTTCGTCGATGAGCTGCCACAGCCGGTCGGGGATGCCCTCGGGGCGGCCCGGCACCTCCAGGGCGTGCGCCCGCAGAGTCGCCATCATCGAGGAGTGACCGGCGAACGGGCTCACCCCGCAACATAGTTCGTACAGCAACACGCCCAGGGCGTACAGATCGACCGCCGCCGTCAACGGCTCGTCCTCGGCGACCTCCGGCGCCATGTAGAGCGGGGTGCCGACGAGCGTCATCGACCGGGCCGCGCCCTCCATGAGACGGGCGATGCCGAAGTCGGTGAGGAGCGCGTCGCCCGTCTCCTGCACGAACAGCACGTTCTCCGGTTTGACGTCCCGGTGGAGCACCCCCGCCGCGTGGGCCGCGGCCAACGCCCCGGCGATCTGTCCGCCCCAGCGGACCACCGTGGCGGGCTCCACCGTGCCCCGGCGGCGCAGGACGGTCCGCAGATCGGGCCCCTCGACGAGATCCATGACGATCGCCAACGTGGATCCTTCGATGACGAGGTCATGCACGCCCACCACATGCGGATGCCGGATCGAGGCCAACACCTCACGCTCGCGCACGAACCGGTGCACCACGCCCGGGTCGGTGGCCAACTCCTCGCGGAGCACCTTGACCGCCCACGGACGATCCCCCCGGTCATGCCCGAGCCAGACCGTCCCCGACGCACCCTGCCCGAGGATCGACTCGACCCGGTACTCGCTGCCGATCTGCCGACCACCATTCACGAGGGCCTCCCCTGCCGCTCTCCGCGCATCCGCAATTCGGCGGCGCGACACCGCCTCACGACAGCCTCGCACAGACGTCCGACCCACTCGGGTGGGTGATCGGCCCGATGTGCCGCGATGGTCCGCCGACGTGCCGCGATGGTCCGGAGGAGCTGCGCCCCACCGGCGGCCCGGTCGCGGGCAGCAGGGACACCGTGCGAGGCGTCGCTGCTGCCCGCGGGTGCACCCGAGGCCCCTCCTGCGGTCACTGACCGCGCATCTGCTGGGCGAGCTGCTGGTCGGTGGACTGCAGCGTGTCCGCGATGGTCTGGAGGTTGGCGGCCAGGCTGTCGAGGGCGCTGATCGTCTGCGTCGCCCCCTGGTTGAACTGCTCGTAGGAGGCGTTGAACGCTCCCGAGGCGGCGTCGGTGACGAACCCGCTGGTGACGAGGTTGTTGATGCGGTTGCGCAACATCGTGAGCTGCTGCGTGATGTCCTGCTGGCCCTGGCGCAACATCTGCGCCTCGTTGAGCATGTCCTGGTAGGAGACGTTGAGGTTGGGCATGGTCACTCCTGTTCGTTCATCGTGGTGATCGGTTGAACTGACGAGGTCGTCCCTGATCAGCGCTGTGTGGGGAGGGGGGCGAACACCTCCGGTCCGAGAAGCAGGGTGTGGATGGGGACCATCGACTCGATGAGCAGATGGACCTCGCTGGTCGTGGTGAGGGCGACGACGTCGACGGGCCCCAGGGGGCTGTCCGGGCGGTTCGCGACGCAGACGTAGTCGGCCATGAGGACGCGGTCCGGCCCCGCCGGTTCATCGCTCCACCACTGCCGCATGATCTGCCGCCCCACCACCTCACGGCGCGTCCGCCCGAAGATGTGCTGCTCGTCGCGCCAGCACTCGTCGGGGGTGACGTCGAGGTCGGTCAGCGCCCGATGCCGGGGCACGAGCTCCGAGTCCGCCGGGTAGGGCCGGAACTGGATGTCGAGCAGGATGTGCCCGAGCAGGAGGTCCGGGGTCACCATGATCCGGGTCGCGAATCCCTCGGGACGGGGCACCCACTGGGCATAGGTCAGCGTGGCCGTGGCGAACTCCAGGAAGTCCTCGTCGTCGCTGCGCTGTTGACCGGCGGCGACGACCGGGGCGCAGGCGGCCACCCACTGCGGCACCCCGGCGGGGTCCACGAGCTGCGGGATGTGGACGAGGAAGGGGCGTTCGGGGGCGTGCAGCGTGTCGGCGGCGCTCATCGTGACTCCTCGGGAGTGGTCGATGCGGGGGGATGCCGTGGGGTGGTGGGGTCGAGATCGTCGTCGGCGAGACAGGCCGAGCCCGCGATGGCGTCGAGGAGGTTCTCGATCTCACCGGCGTCGTCGGCGGTGGGGAGGGTGACATCGGCCATCACCCTGAGCCACGCGTGCGGCCGGGTGGGGTCGCCGACGAGGTACCGCCAACGGCGCGTCGTCAGGGGCGGCACCCGCCCGTCGAGGTCGCGCCCGGGGGTCCCCGACCCGACCGACTGCTCGGGGATCGGAACGGAACTCGACGTGCGCAGGGCGACGACGTCGGGCAGGTCGAGGAGCGCGGCGCTCGCATCGGTCGAGGCCACGGCCAGGACGGCGTCCAGGGGTGTCTGCCCCTCCGGCGGGTCGAACGGGAGGAAGACGAGCTGCGGATGGGCGCTGCGGCCGTCGACCGGGTACACCGGCGACGCGACCATGAGCGCCGCGGTGTCGCCGAGCGAGCGGTAACCCTGCCGGAGTGGCTCCAGCGTGCGTGCGAGAGCAGTCCGCTGCCGGGGAGGCACGGTGAGCAGCCGTGCGGCGAGGAACTCGTCGATCTGGGCGTCGACATCGCCTGCCAGGTCGATCCGGACCCACCGGGTGGGCAGTTGAACCTGAAGTCTCATGGTGCGACCTCCTGGGCGCCGCGAGTCGTCCCGCGGGTGATGGCCTGGTCGTCCCGAACCAGGAGCCGCCGGACCCCGCCCACCACGGCATGGGCCAGCGGCTCTCCGACGTACTCACCGGCCACGACATCGGTGACGTCGGCCATCGCCGTCATCCGCGCCGTCGGCCGCGGCAGTGGGGGCGGCACCGCCACCGCTCGGCGGACCCCCAGGGCCGCCCCGACGGGAGCCGTGGACGCCGTCGGGTGCACGACCGGCCCGGTCTCGACGAGGATCGACTTCAGGAACCCGTTCCGCCCCGAGGCGACGAACTGTGGCACCTTCTTCGACACCAGACCGCCGGCGGCCTTGCCCACCCCGAAGCTGACCAGAGCCCCCGCGGCGACGTCGAACGTGTGCCACCAGTCCCCCGTGCGGTGACTGTGTGCCCCGGCGCCGACGAGTTCGAGCACCGTGCCGGCGATCCCCACGGCCTGGGCGAACGGGGCGAGTGGGGGGAAGAACAGCGAGGCCACCGTGCATGCCAGGGAAGCCGTCTGGAGGATCTCGCCGATCTTCTCCAACCGGATGTCGTCGAGCGATTCGGCGACCCGGTCGACCACGTCCCGGATCCGGTCTCCCAGGGTGTCGTTCAGGGGGCTGTCGTCGACGACGGCCTCGATGGTGTCGGCCGCCAGAGACGCGGCGGCATCCCGATCCTCGATGGCCCGGTCGAGCATCGCCCTCGCGTTCCGGAGTTCGTCGGAGGCCGACCGCGCGGAGGTCACGTTCCGGTCGTAGGACTCCTGCAGCTCCTGCCGACGGTAGTCCTCCGCCGGCGAACCGTACGTCGGCGCCATCAACTCGACCCGGTCGTACTCGGCGCGGGCGCGGGCCTGCCGGTAGGCCTCGGCGGCCGCACACGCCACCCGCTGGGCGTCGAGCGACCGCACCTGGGCGTCGCGCAGCACCGGCGCGTACCGGGCCAGGGCACCCTCGGCCTCGTCGTAACGGGTGCGCGCGGCCTCCATGCGACCGGCGAGCTCGTGCGCCCGGGCCAGGAGCACCGTCACGGCCTCGGTGGAGAGCTGATCCTCACCGAGTCCCCGTAGGCGGCTCGCGGCCTCGCTCAGCTCTCGGGCGGTGTCACCGAACCGACGGGCCGCATCGGCGACCTCGTCCGGGTCGCCGGGTACCGGGTCCTGTCCCCAGCCCAGGGGGCTCCAATCGACGGCAGGTCTCATCGTTCCTCTTCCCGCCCCAGCCGACGCAACTCCCGCCGTGCCCGCTCCAACCGGTCCGCATCTCCGTCGGCCTGGCCACGTCCCCTCCCGGCTGTACCGGCGAGCATCGAGGCCATCCCCATGCCGAATCCGGCCGTCGCGCCCTCGGGGGCGCGGTCCTCCTCACCCGTCCGGTGCGGCTGCGCAGACGGAACGGCGGCATCGGGGAGGCCGGGCGGCGTCCGCCCGTCCCCTCCCCCGGATCCCCCGTGGTGGGCGGACACCCCGACGGGGCCGGGTGCGCCGGAGGGGGCACCGGCGGCGGAGCCGTGGACGGCCGCCGCGGGCGCACGGCCCTCGCCGGTGTCCGCCGGTACGGGACGCGCGCCGGTCGCGGCCGCGGCGGGTTCCTCGCCACCGGCAGGGGGAGCGAACCGTTCGCCGGGAGTCGCGGGGGCGGGGAACCGGACGGTGGCGGCGGGCGCCGCGCCGTCGCGGTCGGCAACGGGGCCGGGGGGACCGCCGACGGTGCCCGGAGCGTCGGCGGTCGAGCTGGCCGGGGTGACCGCAGGGCGGGGCAGGGGCCCGGTGCCCCGAACGGCATCGAGACGGCCGTCGTCGGCGGCGGGCAGCCCCCCGACGCCGGGTGGCTGTGCGAGGGTGGGCTCGCGGTGCGACCCCTCGAGGGGCGTCCGCCCCGAGGCACCGGGCTGCGGGGCGCGTCCGCCCGTGGCCAGGCCGGCCGCGACGAGGACCCCCGTTCCGAACGATCCGAGCACCAGGCCGCCGATGAGCTCGCGGGCCGCCGGGTCGGCGGCCAACCTGAGGATCCGGACGAGGAGGTGACGGACGACCTCGGGCATGGCCGGATCGTCGAGGCCCGCCTCCGGGTTCGGGATCCACGTGTCGGGTGGGTACCCGGGCGGGACATCGGCGCCGCCGGGGCCGGTGCCGACGTGGAGCGGGACCGGATCCACCGTTCCCGGTCCCGGATCCGCCGGTCCCGGGCCCGGGACGAGCTCGGAGGGCGTCGTCGGGGCAGGAGGCGTCTCCCGTGGACCGTCGGCCGACCCGGGCATGGGCGGCGGCGACCCGGGAGACACCTGCTCCGCCTCCCCGCCACCGGACCCGCCCGGCTCGGGATGGTCGGGCACCCCCGGGCCGGGGACGCCGGACCGCCCCGACGGCGGCTCACCGGATCCAGCCGAATCCCGCTGCGGCGGCGTGCTCTGCGGGCGGGTTCCGTCGCCACCGCACCGATCCGCGATCTGCACGTCGGTGGCCTCGAAGGTCTCGGCGATGTGCGCGATCCGGGACTGCAGCTCGTCGAGGTCGGAGATGAGGCGCGTCCGACGAATCCCCCACGACTCCGACAGGGACATGACGACCCGGCTCAGCCGCTCGTGACCGACCGCGGCGGCGGCCCTCTCCCCGGCCACGCGATCCCCGCCGAGCGCATCCTTGGCACGATGGACCCCCAGGTCCAACCGGGCGTACTCCTCGTTCGTCATCCGCAAGCGCTCGACCATGACCGCCCCTCACTCCACGACCGGGATCTGGATCTTGCGCGCCGTGCCGGCCCGGATGAGGAACCCACGGCCCGCAGGGAAGTCCTTGCGGCGCACCCGCGGCAAGGAGGTGCGCAGCAGGCTGTCCCCGTCCATCTGCTCGGGCTGCAGCAGCACGCCCGTGCGCGCTGCCCGCGCCTCGGTCAGCAGCGGCCACGGACTCCCCCAGGAGCTGGACTCGCCCTCGACGACGACGAGGTGCCCGTTGCGCCGACATGCCTTGAGGACCTCGAGCAGGGGCAGGTCGACCGGGGTGCCGACGAAGCCCGGCAGGTCCTCGATGAACAGGCCCACCAGCGGTCCGTTCGCGAGCGCCGGCTCCGCGGTGACGGCGGAGACCTGGCCGAGGAGATCGCGCACCTCCGCCACCCCGCTCGCCGAGTTCGTGAAGAGGGTCATCTCCGACAGCGGGGAACGACGGCCCGCCAGGTGGACCAACGGCGTCCCCGGATGGACCCGGTGCACCGATTCGGCCAACCACCGCAACGTCGACGTGCGCCCGGATCCCAGCGGACCGGCCAGGACGAAGACCCCCTCGGGGTCGAACCCGACGGGAGCCAGCGTGTCGTCGGCGATCCCGAGCACGGGTCGGCCGTCCACGGACTGCGGCATCTCGGCAGCCGTGACGAGCGTCGGCAGGGCGCCCGCCCCCGGTGGGGTCTGCCGGTGGTGCTGCGCGAGCTCGCGCGCCACCTCGTCGACCAGCCGCGCCTGTACCGCGACGCTGGGATCGGCACCGAGCACGGCGGTCTGGACCTCCAGTCCCTCGTAGACCCCACGCCCGGGCGGGCTGGAGGCGCCGATCACGTCCCGCGGCACGCCCATCGCCAGGTAGGCGTCCTCGTCGCTCTGTCGTAGCACCAGCCGGGCCTGGAAGGCGGCGGCCACGGACGTCGGCACCCCTGACGGCCGATCCGCGGCGAGCACGACGTGCACCCCGACGGCGCGGCCGTCGACGAGCAGACGGAGGAACGTCAGGTACAGCGTCAGCAGGGCGGCCGAGCCCTCGTAGTCGGTGCGGAACGCGGAGAACCCGTCCAGCAGCAGGAGGATGCGCGGCTCGTCCGGCCGCCCCGCCTCGGCCCGGTACTCCGACAGGGTCGCCGCCGACACGGCGCTGTAGCGCACAGAGCGCTCCTCGACGATCTCCTCCAGGCGCCGCAGCAACCGCCCCACGCGTTCCTCGTCGTCGCCCCGCACGATCGCCCCGACGTGCGGCAACCGGGCCAGCATCGCCAATCCCCCACCGGCGGCGTCGATCCCGTACACGTGTGTCGGACCGGAGTCGGGCGTGATCCCTGCCGCGGTGGCGACCGTGCGCAGGGCGGTCGTCTTCCCGGCGCCGCCGGCGCCCACGACGAGCAGGTTGGCCTGCAGGTCGGGGCGGAAGGCGACCGTGTGCTGTTGCTGCGCACCGGGATCGTCGGCCATCCCGAACACGAGCACGTCGTCGCGTCGCTGGCCCAGGCTCTCCAGGGAATAGGTGTCGGCCAAGGGTTCCCGCCACGGTCGGCGCGGAGCCGGCACGCCGCCCAGGGCGGCCGCCCGCTGCACGGTGCCGACCATCCGTTCGATGTCCGTGGGGATCGCGGGGTCCACGGCGGCCCGTTCCGGCAGGCGCCAGCGCCGCCCTCGGCCGAAGTCCAACTCCATGACGTCGATCGGCGGCGCCGGCGGGCGGGCCGGGGTCCGTGCTCCGGGGAATGCGGACTGGAAGGTGGCAATGCGACCCGGTCCGGTCTTGGCACTGCCGCGCCCGGGGATCGAGGGATCGACATGGGCCGCGCGAGGGTCGCCGATGACGTCGAGCGAGTCGTGCTCGTCGGCGACCCGCAACGCGATCCGCAGGTTCGTGTTCGCCCGCAGGTTGTCCTTGATGACCCCCGCCGGGCGTTGCGTGGCGAGGATGAGGTGCAGACCCAGGGAGCGTCCCCGCTGGGCCACGTCGACGACCCCGTCGACGAAGTCGGGCACCTCGGTGACGAGGGCCGCGAACTCGTCGACGACGATGACGAGGCTCGGCGGGCAGTCCGGGTCGCCGGTCTTCTCCAACTCGACGAGATCCTTCGCGCCCTTCTCGCGCAGGAGTTCCTCGCGGTGACGCAGCTCGGCCCGCAGGCTGGTCAACGCACGCCGCACGAGGTGCGGGGTGAGGTCGGTGACCAGTCCGACCGAGTGCGGGAGCTGCGTGCACTGGGCGAAGGCCGCGCCCCCCTTGTAGTCCACGAACAGGAAGGTGACACGGTCCGGACTGTTCGCATGGGCCAGGGCGAGCACCCAGGCCTGGAGGAACTCGCTCTTGCCGGACCCGGTGGTGCCGCCGACCAGGGCGTGGGGGCCGTGCGCCCGGAGGTCCAGCGTGAACGGCTCGGTGCCGGCGTGCCCCACGCGAGCGGTCAGGTCACTGGCACGTTCGCGCGGCCGCGGAGCCGACCCGTCGCGGGGAACGAGGGTTCCGTTCTCCTGCCATCGGGTCAGCACGACCTGGGGGTCGTCGCACTCCGCGGCGCCGAACAGCGACACCATCGACACCGATCGCGGCAGGTCGGACTCGTCGTCGATCGGTGCCCCGGCGTCCACCACCGAGGACATGTCACGGGCCATCGCGGTCGCAGCGGCCAGGTCGATCCCGGCACAGGAGACCGGGGAGACGACCGAGCCCTCGCGCACCAGGCCGACGCTGGCGGGGATGTCGCGCCCGTCGCCCACGTCGAGGAAGGTCCGGCAGGCGGCGGGCAACTGCGCTTGCGCGGCGGCCGCCCACAGGACGTGCACGCCGACGTCGGGGCCGCGTTCGGCGATCCTCGTCAGCCGGGCCACGTCGACCGTGGGCTCGTCGGCGACGACGACGACGCTGGGCAGGACCGGCGGCGGGTTCTGTCGACGCGCGCCGGTCTTCACCGGGCCTCGATCGCCGACGCCCGAGGTGCGCCCGGCGCGCAGGGCGACCAGTTCCTCGAGGTGTGCCAACAGGAACTGACCCGAGCCGACGTCCGCCGACAGGTGCTGGACCAGCGGGGAGTGCGCCGAGGAGGTGTGGGGCAGCCACTCCAGCCAGGCCCAGCGCTCGCGACCCCGGGTGGAGGTCAGGCAGGCCAGGATGACCTCGGCCGGTGAGTGCAGGGTGACGATCTGGGTGACGAGACCTCGCAGCACCGACTCCATCGCCCGCCGCTCACCGCAGACGCCCAGCCCACCGGCCGACCGCAGGTCGGCGACGACCGGGGCGTTCGGCAGGACGGCTCCGCGCTCGATGAGTCGGTCGACCGCCTCGTCGAAGGCCGGCATGCCGCCCTTGGGCCGCCGACCGAACGACGTCATGGGCGGGATGGCGCCGGTGCCGAGGCGCACGTGGAGGAACTCGGGGTGTTCGGGCCGCCGAGACCACAGCAGGTCGCCCACCCTGGCGCTCGCCGCCAGACAGTCCGGCAACGCCGGATACATCGATTCCAGAGCGGCTCTCTCCTGGCCCTGCCGGTGCAGCATCTCGGCCTCGGCGCGCGCGAACTCGGCGCGGAAGGTCTGGCGCGCCAGGGCGTCGGCCCGCCGCGCGACGGCGCCCTGCTCGAACCACCCCGCCAGCCCCAACAGCGGGCTGAGCGCGATGAACATGAGGCTGAAGGGATTGTGCGTCATCGCGAACAGGGCGACACCCATGAGCAGGGGCGCCAGCATGACCATCCAGGGGAATCGCTGCGGCCGAGGAGGGCGTGGCGTCTCGGGCAGCTCGACCGTGCTCTCCTCCGGTCGTCGCACCACTCGCGGCGAGCGCACGAAGGGGATGTCCGTCGAGGTGGACTCCAGGCCGCCGGCAGCGCGCAGCGCGACGATCGAGACCTGGGTGCCGCCGAGGGCGATGACGTCGCCGGGCCCGACGGTGACCCGCGGAACACGCACCCCGCCGACGACGACCCCGTTGCTCGAGTTGAGGTCGAAGATCTCGATTCGGTCGCCGACGAAGATGCGCGCGTGTCGTTTGGAGACCTCGGGATCACGAAGCTGGACGCCGCAGCCGGTCGCGCGACCCAGCTCCGTGCTCCCCTGATGGAGCGCCACCTCCAGCCCGGCGTCCGGACCGCCGATGACGCGCAGCATCGCCACCGGCTGACCACGTCCCTGCTGACCGATGGCGCGGCGGGGGACGACCTCGATCGTCGAGCCCGACCGGATGCCCGATTCCAACAGGGTGACCTGGTGGGACAACGGCGCACGGGACCGACGGTTGTCCCTGACCTGCAGGGTCGAGCCCCGGGCGGACCTCTGCGAGCGACTCTGCTCCGCATCGGCCAGGACGGCGGCGAGGTCACCGGCGGTGGCGGTCGCGTCGGCGGTGATCTGGATACTCCGGTCCGGGGCGCCGGGCTCGTGCAGGGTCACCTTGAGGCGCATGTCAGGCCCGTTCCACCGTCACGCTCACCCCGCGGCCCAGGTCGATCACGTCGCCGCCGGCCACCGTGACCGGCACGTGTTCGATCGGTTCGCTGCCGCCTCCGGCGCGACGCAGTGTCGTCCCGTTCGTCGACCCCAGGTCGCGGACGAGGACGGCGACGCCGTCCCCGCTGAGGGCGAGATGGCTGCCGGAGACGTGCGGGTGCGGCAGGCGTAGGGCGTGCACCGGGAGCGGTCCGTCGACCCTGCCGACATCGGGATCGCGCCCGACGACGAGCGTGCCGGACAGTCGCACGACGTCCCCGTCCGAACTGCGCACCAGCCAGGAACCGTCGTCGGTGCGGCGCCCGAGGATGGTCTGACCGTCGTGATCGCCGGCCGGGGGTGCACCCTCGGCGAACGCCGGCGCCACCGGCACCGCCTGGGTCACCGGGAGCTCCCCGTCGTCGTCGGCACTCGGCTCGACCGACCCGAGGTCGGCGTCGGGGTGTGTGTGGGGGGCGGTGTCGGCACCCGCGTCAGGGGCGTCCGGTGGTTCGGGGAGCCGGTCCTCGCGGGCCCACAGGCCGGCGAATCGCGACCCGCCCGTCGGGGCCGACGACGGGGACTCCGGCGCGTCCACGGCAGGCGACGGTGGCCGGCCGGTCGTGGGGTCGGGATCGAGGTCCGGGCCGGCATCGGACGGCGCAGCCGCGGGCCGCCCGGGCGGCGCGCGGTCCGGCGTGGGGCCGACCTCCGGAGCGAGAACCCGGGGGGCCGCGGCGGAAGGGACGCCGAGTCCGACGTCCTCGTGGCGTGACGTCGCCGGAGGGGCCGACGCCGGTGCCCCGGTGGGCGGCGGGATCGTCCCCGCCGCGGCGACGGCCACCTCCATGCGCATGGATCGCACCGGGACGACCCCACCGGTCAGCGGTCGCGGAGGCGGCCCACCGGGCGACGCCGGCCCGGTCATCTCCGCGACGATCGTCGCCGGGCGCGGCACATGTCCCTCGCACCAGGTGCTCACGTCATGACCGGTGAACGTGCGGGTCGTCTCCCCGTCGTCGGCCCGGACGAGGAAGGGACCTCGAGCCGCCACGATCACCCCGTCGTCCCCCGGCAGGATGACCGCGAAGGGCGGCATCCCTGCCAGGCCCACCCCGACGACGCGCCACATCGTCTCCACGAAGGACCACAGGTCGGCGACCCCGTGGAGCGCACTCCACAACGACGTGACATCCGCCCCGTCCACCTCCCCGTCGACGATCGCGGCACCGAGCCCGTCCGGCACCGGCCAGACGAGGCCGTGATGAGGGCCGGCGGACCATGACACCGTCATCCCGCCACCTCGAATCGACGCTCGCCGTACTCGACGACGGTGCCGCCCGCGACCAGGGCGGGAACGGCGGGATCGAGTGTGCGCACACCGGTCGCCCCGGCGAGGACCCGGACGCCGTTGGTCGAGTGCAGGTCGAGCACCCAGACCCCGCCGGGCGCGGGGGCGAGCAGCACATGGGTCTTCGAGATCGATCGTTCCGCATCGGCCACCGGCACCGGACGCGCGTGGGGGTGGGACGGAGGCGCCACGGGATCACGGCCGAGCACCACTGGGTCGGTCACCGCGATCTGCGTGCCGTTGTCCAGGAGGACGGTCGCGACGGCGGGCCGGTCGACGGAGGTGGCCGGGTCGGCGGGGGCCGACGGGGCGGCGAGGACCGACGGTGCGCCGGGGACGCCCGGGGCGACCGGGACGGCCGGGGCGGCCGGGGCGGCCGGGGCGGCCGGAGGAGCGAAGGTGGGGGTGGCGACCTGCGTGCCTGGCGGTGCGGTCCGGGGTGCCGACCCCGGCGCAGCACGCTCGATCAGCGCGAGGCCGGTCCGCTCGTCGAACCAGGTCCGTCGGAACGGCGGCTGCGCCTGGGCGAGGGCGACGATGGGAAGGACGCACAAGGACAGCGCGCCGGCCAGCCCCTGCAGCAGATACTTCACCGCCGTGCGCCCACCTGACGGCCGCCCCGACCGCACGTCGACGTGGCGCATGCCCATCATCGTCTGACCGGGGGTCGCCGACTGCGTGACCACCACCGCGACGATCACGAGGGAGAACGCGAGCGGCAGCAGCAGACCGGCGACCGTGGAGCGCGTCAGCATGATCACCTGCGCCGGCGGGAGGAGAAAGACCAGGACGCAGTCCAGCGCACGCGCGCCGATCCGTCGCGGCAACGGAACCGGCTCATGAGGCAGCAGAGCCGGGAGAGGCTCCGGGCGGGACACGGTCGTCACTCCACTCATCCCCCTCTGTCCGGAGGCGTGTGACAGCGGAACTGTATCCGGAACCGGGGACCCACCCTGGACGAGCGACCAGGCCGAATTCCCGCGTCATGTGGCCGGGCACGGCCCCTCGGAGGAGGAGGACCGGCCGCCGGGAACGGGCGCGACGTTCCGAGGCGCCGAGGGCCGTGAGGCGTCCTTCGCATCGTCCGGGGGGACGGTCGCGCTGCGATCAGGAGGGCGAGGGGATCCGCAGGTCGATCACCGTCATACCCGGCTCGGTGACGGGCTCCCCCATCGCGACGAGGGCGGCGGGCGCGTCGGTCAGTCCGATGACGCGTCCGACGAGCGCGCGGAGGTCGAGCCGTGCGGCGAGGTCCAGCATCGCGGGGTAGTCCGCGGCCGCGAGGCCGTGGGTGCCGTGGATCGACAACTCCCAGGCGACCACCCGGTCCATCGGCAGCGCCGGCGTCGACGCGTCCCCGAGCAGCAGGCCGGCCTGCACGTGTCTCCCGCGCCGGCGCAACCCCAGCACGGAGGCCAGGGCGGCTCGGGGGTGTCCGATCGCGTCGATGCCGACGTGCGCCCCGCCACCGGTCGCCTCGATCACCGCGTCCGCGACCTGCGTGGGGGTGAGGCCCGCGGCCGGGACGACGGCGTCGGCTCCCAGCCGCCGCGCGTGACTGAGGGCCGCCTCGGCCGTGTCGACGGCGACGACTCGCGCGCCCAGCGCCCGCGCGATGACGAGGGCGGACGTCCCGACCCCGCCCGCGCCGTGGACGGCCACCCACTGCCCCGCCCGGAGGGCGCCATGGGTGGTGAGGGCACGGTAGGCCGTCGCGAACCGGCAGCCGAGGGCCGCGGCCTCGACGTCGTCGAGGGTCTCGGGCACGACGACGAGGTTGGTGTCGGCGGCGTGGAGGAGCACCCGTTCGGCGAAGGAGCCGTCGTGGGTGAACCCCGGTTGCGTCTGGTGGGGGCACACCTGCGGGTCGCCCTCCACGCAGGTCTCGCAGACGCCGCAGCCGCAGACGAACGGCACGGTGACCCGTTCGCCGCCATGCCACCGGCGTACGCCCTCGCCCACCGCCTCGACGAGACCGACGAGCTCGTGACCGGGCACGTGCGGCATCGGCACGGGGTCGTGCCCGACCCAGGCGTGCCAGTCCGAGCGGCACACGCCCGTCGCCGTCACCGCGACCCGCACCGCACCCGGCGGCACGCTCGGGACGGGGATCTCACGGACCTCCGGCTCCAGACCCGGCGCGTCGTGGACCACGGCACGCATGAGCCCGGGGGCGCCGTCGATCTCGGCCTCAGGCACCGCGCGACCCACGCTCGGCGGCGTGGTCGTGCCCCGAGCCGTGACGATCGGCGTGGCGATGTCCGTGGTCGTGCTCATGCGACCCGCCCTTGGGCACGAGCACCTCGAACTCCTCGAGGACGACCGGCATGTCGGGTGCGAACCCACGGTCGTGCGAGGCGTGCTCGGCGAAGAACGCCTCGTGCGCGGATCGCCAGGACGCAAGCGTGCGATCGCCCTCGCCCTCCGCGTCCGCGTGGGTCTCGTCCACCTGGTCGAACGGCACGACCCGCACCGTCGTCGTCCGGATCAACGCCCGTGGGTGCCCCGCCGAGTCCAGGATGATCGACAGCTCGCCCGGAGCCGGCAGCGGCTCCCCCTCCGCCTCGTAGTCCCACCACGCGCTCGCGGTCGCCGTCTTGACCCCCTCGAGCACGAGACGCAACAACTCGTCCGACTGCGCCGCGTCGCCCCCGAACGACCACGCCGGTGGCGTCACCGAATCGAGGGCGTTGGGACCGAAATAGGGCTGCGACGGGTTGAGCCCCGCCTTCATCTTCGCGTCGGCCCAGAAGCTCTCGATCTCCTCGTCCGGTTCCATTCCCCCAGCCTAGGGGCCGCCCGCTGGACACGGCGAGGTCGGGACGCAGCTTCGAGGCACGCCGGGCCGGCGACGACGGCGTCGAGGTCGTGCGGCCCCGGGGTGCGCGGTCCTGCGCCCGACGCCGACGGCCGGGCCGGAGGGCGAACCCTCCGACCCGGCCGTCGTCGACACGTCGTCAGCTGCGCGGCTTCTCGCGCATCTCGTACGTCGTGATGAGGTCCTCCAGCTGGAGGTCGTTGAACGAGCCGAGGTTGATACCGCACTCGTAGCCCTCGCGGACCTCGGTGACGTCGTCCTTGAACCGGCGCAGACCGGCGACCTCGATGTTCTCGGCCACGACGACCCCGTTGCGGGTGATGCGGGCCTTGGAACCGCGGCGGATCTCGCCCGAGCGCACGATCGAACCGGCGATGTTGCCGAACTTGGAGCTGCGGAAGATCTCGCGGATCTCCGCCGAACCCAGCTCGTGCTCCTCGTACTCCGGCTTGAGCATGCCCTTGAGCGCGGCCTCGATCTCCTCGATGGCCTGGTAGATCACCGAGTAGTACCGGATCTCGACGCCCTCACGCTCGGCCACCTCGGCGTTCTGCCCCTCGGCGCGCACGTTGAAGCCGATGATGACGGCGTTCGACGCGGCGGCGAGGTTGATGTTGTTGAGCGTGATCGCACCGACGCCACGGTCGATGATGCGCAGGTCGACCTCGTCGCCGACGTCGATCTGCAGCAGCGCGTCCTCCAGCGCCTCGACCGAACCCGACACGTCACCCTTGAGGATGAGGTTGAGGGTGTCGACCTTGCCGGCGGCGAGAGCCTCGTTGAGGTCCTCGAGGCTGATGCGCTTGCGGGCCTTGGCGAGCGAGGCCTGACGGTCCGCCGCCTCGCGCTTCTCGGCGATCTGACGGGCCGTGCGGTCGTCCGGAGCCACGATGAACGTGTCACCGGCACGCGGCACGCTCGAGAGACCGAGCACCTGCACCGGACGCGACGGCAACGCCACGTCGAGGTTGTTGCCGTGCTCGTCGAGCATCGCCCGCACACGACCGTGGGCCGAGCCGGCGACGATCGAGTCACCGACGCACAGCGTTCCGGAGGTGACGAGCACCGTCGCCGTCGCACCGCGACCACGGTCGAGGTTGGCCTCGATCGCGACACCGCGGGCGTCCTTGTCGGGGTTGGCCCGCAGATCCAGCGCGGCGTCGGCCGTGAGCAGCACCGCCGACAGCAGGTCGTCGATGTTCTGGCCCTGCTTGGCCGACACGTCGACGAACATCGTCTCGCCGCCGTACTCCTCGGCGATGAGCCCGTACTCGGTGAGCTGGCCGCGCACCTTGGCCGGGTCGGCGCCCTCGACGTCGATCTTGTTGACCGCCACGACGATCGGCACGTCGGCCGCCTGGGCGTGGTTGAGCGCCTCGATCGTCTGCGGCATGACGCCGTCGTTGGCCGCGACGACGAGGATCGCGATGTCGGTCACCTTGGCACCACGGGCACGCATGGCGGTGAACGCCTCGTGACCCGGGGTGTCGATGAAGGTGATCGGCCGCTCGACGCCCTCGTGCTCCTTGACGATCTGGTAGGCACCGATGTGCTGGGTGATGCCCCCGGCCTCGCCCTCGATGACGTTGGCGTTGCGGACGGCGTCCAACAGTCGCGTCTTACCGTGGTCGACGTGACCCATGACGGTCACGACCGGCGGCCGCGGCTCGAGCATGCTGTCGTCCTCGGCCTCGGCCTCCGCCTCGGCCTCGAGGTCGATGTTGAACTGCTCGAACAGCTCACGCTCCTCGTCCTCGGGCGAGACGACCTGGATGTCGTAGCCCAACTCCTCGCCGAGGATCTTGAAGGTGTCCTCGTCGAGGGACTGCGTCGCCGTGGCCATCTCACCGAGGTGGAAGAGCACGGTGACGAGCGCGGCCGGGTTGGCGTTGATCTTGTCGGCGAAGTCGCTGAGCGAGGAGCCGCGACGCACCCGCACGACGGTGGAGCCGTTGCCACGGGGGACGACGACACCGCCGACGCTGGGCGCCTGCATCTCCTCGAACTCGCGACGCTTCGCGCGCTTGCTCTTGCGACCGCGGACCGGACGACCGCCTCCGCGGCCGAACGCGCCCTGGGTACCGCCGCGACCACCGGGGCCACGACCGCCGCCACCGCCGGGACGACCGCCCCAGCCGCCACCGCCGCCACCACCGGGACGACCACCGCCACCGGCGCCGGGGCGACCGCCACCGGGACGCTGACCCGGACGGCCGACCGACGTGCGGTCCGGCATCATGCCGGGGTTCGGACGCGGAGCACCGCCGGGACCGGGGCGCGGGCCACCGGTTCCGCCCGGACGCGGGCCGGGACGGGCACCCGCCGCGGCACCGCCACCGGCGGCACCACCCGGACGGGGACCGGGACGAGGACCACCGGAGCCGCCCGGACGGGGCATGCCCTGGCTGGCCGCGAAGGGGTTGTTGCCGGGACGGGGCGGACCACCCGCGTCACGGCCGTCACGGCCCTCACGGCCTTCACGACCGTCACGGCCACCGCGACCCATGCCCTGGCTCGGGGCGAACGGGTTGTTGCCCGGGCGCGGGCCGGGGCGAGGACCACCCTGACGGGCACCGCCACCGCCACGGGGGCCGGGCTTCTCGGCCGAGCGCTCGGCCGCGGGGGCCGAGGGGGTCGGACGCGGACCGGGGGTGGCCCCGGGCTTGGGCGCCGGCGAGGCCGGGGCGGGAGCAGGCGTGGCCTGCGCCGCCGGGGCGCTGGGAGTGGGCGCTGCGGGACGCGGAGCGGGGGTGCTCGGCTCCGGAGCCGCGGCGGGCTCGGGCGTGGGCGCCGGGGTGGGCGCGGGCGCACCGGGCTTGGGGGCGGCTCCCGGCTTGGGAGCGGCACCCGGCTTGGGTGCGGCGGCGCCCGGCTTGGGGGCGGATCCCGGCTTGGGGGCCGCGCCCGGCTTGGGTGCCGCGGCGCCCGGCTTGGGGGCGGCACCGGGCTTGGGCGTCGCGCCCGGCTTGGGGGTGGCGCCCGGCTTGGGCGCCCCCGAGGACGGGGCTCCCCCGCCGCCGCCCGCCTGGGACGCGTCGAAGGACTCACGGACCCGGCGCACGACCGGGGCCTCGATGGTGGAACTGGCGGAGCGGACGAACTCGCCCTTCTCCTTCAAGTGATTCAGCAGTGTCTTGCTCTCGACTCCGAGCTCCTTGGCGAGCTCGTAGACCCGGACCTTGGCCACGTTTCTCCTCTATCTGCCGGCCCGGGGGGAGTCCT
This sequence comes from Mobilicoccus sp., assembly GCF_032060985.1. Taxonomy (NCBI): domain Bacteria; kingdom Bacillati; phylum Actinomycetota; class Actinomycetes; order Micrococcales; family Dermatophilaceae; genus Mobilicoccus; species Mobilicoccus sp. The sequence continues at coordinate 257,715 of NZ_DAMBGD010000001.1, read as the reverse complement.
CGGACCGGCGTCAGTGCTGGGCGTTGCTCATTGGTGAGTACTCATCGGTGACTCATCAGCGTCTAACCCGCTTCCGGTTTCCATGCGTACGTCATCGACACCGCGTCGATGACCTGTGCCGGGGTGGACCGCCGTCGCTACCGGCGTGACTCCCGTTCGTCGTGCTCGTCCTCGATGACGCTCACGTACGTGCGCACCTGCTCGAGGTTCGTTCCCGCCGTGAGACGGAGGGCGCGCCCGAAGGCCCGTCTCCGTTCCGCCTGCGCCAGACACGCGGTGGTGGGATGGATCCACGCACCACGCCCGGGCAGGCGACCCGCCGGGTCGGGCACCAGCATCACCGTCTGCGATGACGGGGACGTCGGCGCCGAAGCGACGAGCCGCAACAGGGACGACCGTTGGTCCCGACGGCGGCATCCGAGACACGTCCGCACCGGTGCGCGAGCACCCTGTGGCGAGGTCGTGGAACCCGGACCGGCCGACGCCGGAGTCACGGTTTCGCTCATTCTACCCTGCCGACTCCGAGCTGGACGAGCGGTCCGGAGCCTGGGCGGACTGGCGGCCCTGCGGCCGTGCGGCCTCGGTGTCGGCGTCGGAGTGGATGTCGATCCGCCAGCCGGTGAGCTTGGCGGCGAGGCGGGCGTTCTGGCCCTCCTTGCCGATCGCGAGGGACAGCTGGTAGTCGGGGACGACCACGCGTGCGGCGCGCAGGGCCGGGTCGACGATCTGCACCGAGCTCACCTTGGCCGGGGAGAGCGCGGCGGCGACGAACTGGGCCGGGTCGGGAGACCAGTCGACGATGTCGACCTTCTCGCCTCGCAGCTCGGTCGTCACCGACCGGGCCCGCTGACCCATCGGGCCGATGCAGGCGCCCTTGGCGTTGACCCCGGGCACGTCGCTGTGGACCGCGATCTTCGTGCGGTGCCCGGCCTCGCGGGCGAGGCCCTCGATCTTGACGGTCCCGTCGGCGATCTCCGGCACCTCGAGCGCGAACAGCTCCCGCACGAGGCCGGGGTGCGTGCGCGACAGCCCGATCTGCGGCCCCTTGAAGCCGCGCTTGACGCTCACGACGTAGCAGCGGATGCGCTCGCCGTGGACGTACTTCTCCCCGGGCACCTGCTCGGCCTGCGGCAGGATGCCCTCGACCGTGCCGAGGTCGACGAGCACGTTGCGCCCCTGGCTCTGCTGGATGACGCCGGTGACGACGGCGCCCTCCTTGTCGCGGAAGTCGCCGAGGACGGACTCGTCCTCGAGGTCACGCATCCGCTGGACGATCACCTGACGCGCCGTCGAGGCCGCGACCCGACCGAAACCCTCGGGGGTGTCGTCGAACTCGGGCCCGGGCTCGCCGCGGGTGCCGTCCTCGAGAAGCGGCGGATCCTCCCGCGCCCAGACGATGACGTGCCCCGTCTTGCGGTCGAGGTCCACCCGGGCACGCTTGTACGCGCCCTCGGTGCGCTGATAGGCGAGCAGCAGCGCCTGCTCGATCGCCGGGATGATCACCGTCATCGGGATCTCCCGCTCACGCTCCAGCAACCGCAACGCGGCCATGTCGATGTCCATCAGTCCTCCTGGTCGTCGAAGTGGTCGCCGTCGCGCTCGTCGCCGTCGCCCTCGTCCGCGAGGAGTGCCTCGTCGACGCGGCCGAACTCGACCTGCACGTCGCCGCGGGCGATCCTGGCGAGGGGGTAGGAGCGCGGCTCGTTCTCGGCGGCGGAACCTCCTGCCGCCTTGGCCTTGGCGCCCTTGGGCCGGCCGCCCTGGTCGGCGTCACCGCCCTCGGGACGGAGCCACACGAGGTCGGCGCCGGCCGCGAGGAGACGTCCGGTGACGCGCTGCCCCGCGCCGTCTCCGTCCCCCTCGAGGGTGAGGCGGACGAGTCGGCCGACGTTGCGTCGGAAGTGGCGCGACACCGTGAGGGGCCGACCGACGCCCGGCGAGGTGACCTCGAGGGTGTACGGCGCGCTGCCGAGGGCGTCGGAGTCGTCGAGGACCTCGCTGATCGCACGGGTCGCCTCGGCGACGGCGTCGAGGTCCACCGCAGGCACCGGGGCCTGCGCGGGGATGCCGTCGTTCCCGCTGCGCTCGTCGTGCCCGCTGCGCTCGTCGTTCCCGCTGCGCTCCGACGGGTCCGGACGCAGCGGCGGCACGTCGCCGAGGTCGCGGTCGACGGTGATGCGGACGACGCGGCGCTTGCCCGCGGGCGTGACCGTGACGTCCTCGACCAGGAGGCCCAGTGCCCTCACGGCCCCGGAGACCGCGTCCTCGACGCGGCGCGCGACGGGCGACTCACCCATGCCACACCTCCCGTGTTCTCGTGTGCGTTCCTCGTGCTGCGGCCCGTGACCCGCGAGGGGGCCGGTGTCGCAGCGCCACTCTAGGCGACGTCGGGGACGGGTCGCGCCGCAGAGGACCGTGCACGCCGGGCGTCCCCCCGGTCGGGCGAGCGGGTGGGGACGGATCCACGCGTGCCGACTCCTCGCCGACCCTGCGATGATGGCGGGGTGGGGACGAAGGGGCAGGTCGGGGTGACGCGCCGGGCCGTGCTCGTCGCGGCGGGCGTGATGCCGCTCGCGGCGTGCGGCATCCGGTTCGAGTCCGATGCCCCGTCCTTCCTGCCGACCCCGTCCCCCGATCCGGCGGGGCCGCCGATCCTCGCCGAACGCGTCCGCGTCGCCGACGTCCTGGCGGCGCTCCCCGGCGCACCCGCGGCGCTGCAGGAGCGGCTCCGTCCCGTCCACACCGCTCAGCTCGGGGCCCTCGACCGCGCCCTCGGCGCCCTCGACCCGCCCGTCTCCCCGACGGACGGGACGTCGCCACCCGTCGGCGCCACGGGGGCGCCGAGCTCCGCAGGGCCCTCGGGCACGTCGGGACTCGCGGGCCTGTCCGCGGCCGAGTCCGCCGCGCTCGATCCCCAGGGTCTCGCCGACCTCGACGCGATCGTGCCCCGCGCGGCGCGCCTCGTCGTCGCGAGCCATGCGCAACGCCTCGTGCTGCTCGAACTCGTCGCCGACGCCGGGGCGCGCATCCCCGCGACCCCCCGCCTGCCGTGGCACGCCGCCTCTGCCGACATCGCCCGCGGGCTCGTCGGCGACCTTCGCAGCGCCGCCTACGGACTGGAGGTGGCCGCCGCGCACCTCGACGGCGGACGCCGCCGGATCGTCCTCGCCTGCCTCGGGGTCTTCCGCGACGCGGAGACCCACCTCGGCCCCCTCGTCCCCGACCTCGCTCCTCGGCCCCTCGGGTACGCCCTGCCCCGCCCCGTCGCCACCGCCGAGGACGCCCTCGCCCTCACGACGGGGCTCCTCGAGAGGTTCGTCGGGGGCTGCCTCGCCACCGCCACCCCCACGGCGGTCGCGCGACGCGACGCCGACCGATCAGGGCGGAGCGAGACCTCCGAGGCAGCCGCGTCGACGTCCGGCCCCGACGGCGTGACCGGAGGAGCCGCGGGAGCGCGCACCGACGGGGGACCAGGCGCGGGACCGGACGCGACGCCGGGCCTCGGGACGGACGGCCGCGGCGCTCCGCCTCCCACGACTCCCGCGGACGCGGCGACACTCGTTCGCCTCACCCGGATCGCCGAGCTCACCCGACTGCGATGCGGCGGACCGCTGCGTCCCCTGCCGGGGCTGGCTCCCCCGCCCGCCGCCGTGCCACCGACGTCACCCCTGTCCCCCGCGTCACCGGCATCGCCCCCCGCTCCCTGACCGGCGTTCCCACGCCGCCGTTCCCGCACGCTGCTCCGCACCGACGACCCCTCCCCTCCCGCCGACGCGGCCGCGCCGCCATGGGACCCGAGGCGACCGGGCCGGGGCCGACCGGAGGCGACGGGCCGTCCCGGAGCACCCCTCGCGGCCACGGGCGGGCGGCGTCGGGACGAGCGCGCCGCGAGAGGAGGCGCGAGAGGCCGGGCATGTCTCGCGACGCCCGTCCGCACACGCCCCCGGGGCGAGAGGCGAGGGGCCGGGATCCCGCCGACGCCCGATAGGCTCGGCCGCATGACCGACCTCCGACGCTGTGCCTGGACCGCGGCCGCGGTCGTGGGGCTGTCGTGGTCCGGTCACGTGCTCGGTGGGGGATCGCCCCCCTCGCCCGTGGCGACACTCCTCGTCGCCGTTCTCGGGATGGTCTTCGCGGCGCTGCTGACGAACGCACGCCGCCCCCTGCCTCCGGCGACGCTCACCGTGCTGCTCGGTGCGTTCCAGATGCTCGCGCACGGGGTGTTCCACGTGGTGGCGGGGCCGGGCCGCGTGGTCCTCGACGCCCAGGCGCACCACGGCGTCCACGTGGGCCACGCCGCGGGGGTCTCCGCGGCCGGGGTCTCCGAAGCCGCGGTCGCCCAGACGGCCACCGCCGCGACCCATCTGTCGGCCCATCCCGCGGCTCACGCCGCGGCAGACGTGGCGACCCACACGCATGCGATGGGGCTGTCGCCGCTCATGCTCACGAGTCACCTGCTCGTCACCGTGGTGCTCGCGTGGGCGCTCGGCCCGGGACTGCGGCAGGTGCGTGAGCTCGTCCGGCGCGCCACGCCCGTCACACCCGTCCTGAGGCCGCTCCCCCTGCGGCCGCCTTCGTTCGTCCTCCCGCCGGTCACCCGTTCCCGTGACGTCGTGGCGGCGGTGGGTCTGCGTGGTCCCCCGGCGTATCAGCTCGCCGCCTGAACCACCCCAGACCCCCGGCCTTCCCGGCCATGAATCGAAGGAAGCACGAATCCCCATGTCCCGTACCGTTCCCCTGCTGCTCGCCGTCGCCCTCCTGGGCCTGTCCGCGTGCGGCGACGACACCGGCGCCGCCCCCGAGGCGACGGCCCCCGCGACGACGAGCGGCTCCTCGACGGGTCCCGTCACCGTCACCGACGCCTGGGTCAAGGCCAAGCCCGACCTCGGCGCCATGTCGATGACCGGCGTCTTCGCGGTCCTCAAGAACACGACGAACGCCCCGGTCGTCATCACCGGCGCCGAGAACTCCGCCTCGCCCGTCACCGAACTCCACGAGACGGTGACCAAGGACGGCCGGCCCGCGATGCAGAAGGTCGAGGGCGGTTTCACGCTCGAGCCCGGCGCCACGCGCGAACTGCGCCCCGGTGGGGACCACATCATGCTCATGCAGATGTCGACGCCCCTGAACCCCGGCGACGTCGTCACGGTCACCCTCACCACCCAGGACGGTCAGAAGATCCCGTTCGAGGCCGTGGCGAAGACCTTCACCGGCGGTGACGAGAAGTACCACTCCGGCTCGCCCACCAGCGGATCGAGCATGCCCGGTCACGACATGTCGGGCACCCCGATGCCCGGGATGAGCGAGACCCCCACGGCGCCGGCCTCGTCATGACCGAGGGCACGCCGACATCTCCTCGACTGTCGCGCCGTGCCCTGCTCGGCGGCGGCGCCGTCCTCGCGGGCACCGCCCTCGGGGGCGGCGTCGTCGGCCACGCCGTCGGCGCCGGTCAGCCCACCGGCGCCGGAGCCGGTCCGACGACGATGCCGGGCACCGACGGCGTCGCGGGCCCGGGAGCGGCCGGGCGGCCGGGCACCTCGGCGGTGGCCGGCACCGCCACCGAGCCCTTCTGGGGCGAGCACCAGGCCGGGATCGCGACCCCGCACCAGGCCCACGGGGTGTTCCTCGGTCTGGACCTCGCCGACGGCGCGGACGCCGCCTCGGTGACCTCGATGCTTCGCATGCTCACCGACGACGCCGCTCGGCTCACCTCGGGCCGGGGGCCGCTCGGAGCGGTGGACGCCGAGTTGGCGAGCACCCCGGCCCGACTCACGATCACGTTCGGGTTCGGCGCCGGGCTGTTCGACGCGATCGGCAGGCCCGAGGCCTGCCCGCCCTTCGTCCGGCGGATGCCCGCGTTCACCACCGACGAGCTCGACCGCCGATGGGGGCCGACGGATCTGCTGGTGCAGGTCTGTTCCGAGGACCCGATGACCCTCACGTTCGCGCAGCGCCGTCTCCTCCGTGACGCCGGTGACTTCGCCGCGCTCCGGTGGGCCCAGCGGGGGTTCCTCCCCGCGCGGGGGACCGAGCCCGAGGGCACGACGCCACGCAACCTCATGGGCATGCGCGACGGGACGGCGAACGAGTCCGATCCGGCGCAGGTGGCCGAGGTGCTGTGGAACGACGGGCGCGCCCTGCCCTGGCTCGCCGGGGGCAGCCAGCTCGTCCTGCGACGCATCCGCATCGACATGGCGACGTGGGACGACCTCGACCTCGACGTCAAGGAACTCGCGTTCGGTCGACGGGTCGCCGACGGGTCCCCGCTCAACGGCACCGTCGAGTCGGACTCGGTCGACCGTGAGGCCAAGGACGCGCAGGGGTTCACGATCATCGCGCCCCAGGCCCACGCCGCCCGGGCCCAGGCGCGCACGGGCGCGGAGCGGATGATCCGGCGGCCCTACAACTACGCGATCGACACGGCGAAGGGCGCGGAGGAGGGACTCCTCTTCGCGGCCTACCAGGCGGACATCGGCACGGCCTTCGTCCCGGTGCAGAAGCGGCTCGCCGAACTCGACGCCCTCAACACCTGGACGACCCACATCGGCTCGGCGAGCTACGCCGTCCCGCCCGGTGCCGCGCAGGGCTCGTTCATCGGCGACACCCTCCTTCGCACCTGAGCTCACCGCCCCTCCCCCGGACCGATGACGTCATCCGATGTTTGGGTCCGGGGCCGGGCGGGGTGCGGGGTGTGGGACAGTGCTCGGCATGCCCGACGACGTGACGATCCCGGCCGAGTTCGTCCGCCTCGTCGCGGGGCGGGCCCCCGAGCCGGAGATCTCCGGCGACGACTGGTTGCGGTCGCTGCCGGGCCTCGTGCGCGGTGCCCTCGCCCGCTGGGAGCTGACGCCGGACGGACCCACGCGGCACGGCCGGTGCGCGGTCGTCGTGCCCGTCCGCCTGCCGGACCGCACACCTGCCGCGCTCAAGGTCGGGTGGCCGCACGCGGAGTCGCGTCACGAACACCTCGCCCTGCGCGCCTGGGGCGGGGACGGCGCGGTGGAGCTGCTCGCCGCCGACCCGAACCGCTCGACCCTGCTGCTCGCACGCCTCGACGCCGACCGGAGCCTCGCCGGCCTCGACGTCGAGGAGGCCTGCGAGGTCCTCGGCACGCTGCTGCGCCGACTCGACAGGCCGGCGCTCCCGCAGATCCCGCGTCTGTCGGGATGGGCCCAGCGCCGCACCGCGTTCGACTCCCCCGCCGCCGCCCGGGTTCCGCGGCGCTTCACCCAGCAGGCCCGGTCGACGGCCCGTGACCTCCTCCAGGACGAGGGCGTCGACGCGCGGCTCGTCCATACCGATCTCCACGATGGGAACGTGCTCGCGGGTCTGGGCTCGCTCACGGGTTCGGGTCCGGGCTCGGGCGCCGCGTCCGGCACACCGGCAGGCATGCCGTCGGCCCTGTCCGCGGGCGCCGGCCCGGACGCGACGACGCGCGAGGGCGAGTGGACCGCGATCGATCCCAAGCCGATGTCGGCGGAACCGGCCTTCGGGGTGTGGCCGGCGTTGCACAACCGGTGGGACGAACTCGGTCGGGAGGTCGCCTGGGGGGTGCACTCCCGGCTCGGCTGGATCTGCGAGGCGGCGGGCATCGACGAGGATCGGGCCCGCGGCTGGGCGCTCGTGCGCACGGTCGTCGACGCGGTCGGCGCCGCCGCATCCGAGGATGCCGAACGCCTCACGGCCCGCATCACCCTCGCCAAGGCCCTCGCCCAGCGCTGGTGAGGCACCATCGCCCTCACCCCACGGCGACGCCGCCCCTCACCCCGCGGGCTGGTTGTCGTGCGCGGGAGTGTGGCGCCCGCGCAGACGGTCGGCGATCCCGTCGATGTCGCGCAGCGGCGCGGCGTCGGCGTCGCGGGTGAGGCCCACACGCGCCGCGAGGTCGAGCACCCACGGACGCCGGAGTCGCGCGGCCGCAAGCAGATCGCCGCGGTCGAGGACGTCGACGGGGTCCCCCTGGACGACGCGACCCTCGAGGACGATCGCGCAGTCGTGCGCCCACGCGAGCGCGAGGTCGACGTCGTGGGTGGCGAGGACGACGGTCGTGTCGTGCTCCTCGAGCCGGGTGAGCGCCGCGAACATCTCGTCGACCCCGGCGGGGTCGAGCCCGGCGGTGGGTTCGTCGAGCAACAGCAGGCACGGGCGCATGGCGACCGCTCCCGCGATCGCGGCGCGTTTGCGCTGTCCGTAGGAGAGCTGGTGGACGGGCCGGTCGGCGAGGTCGGTGAGCCCGAGAAGATCGAGGGCGTCGTCGACCCGTTCGGCCGTCTCGGCCGTCGACAACCCGAGGTTGAGCGGCCCGAAGCTCACGTCGCGGCGCACGTCCGCGGAGAACAGCTGGTCGTCGGGGTCCTGGAGCACGAGCTGGACGTTCTGGCGGTGGTGGCGCAGCCCGCGGCGACCGTAGGTGACCGGCTTCTCGTCGAGCAGCACCCGCCCGGCCTGCGGCTGCAACGCCCCCGACAGACAGCGGAGCAGCGTCGTCTTGCCGGAGCCGTTCGCCCCGAGCAGCGCGATGCGGGTGCCGCCCGCGATCGCGAGATCGGCGCCCGCGAGGACCGGGATGTCGTCATACCCGAACACGACCCCCTCGGCGCGGAGGGACTGGTGACTCATGAGACTCCTCCGGGGACGAGGGCGGCGAGCGGTCCGCCGGGAACGGCAAGGGACGAAGCGGCGAGGGACGTCGTGCCCAGAGACGTCACGACGATGACCGCGACGAGCATCACCGACGCCGCGACGAAGCGCGGCGAGGCATGTCGAGGGGGATCGAGGGTGGGCAGGGCGTCGACGTACCCGCGACCGGCCAGGCCGTCCTCCATCCTGCGGGCCCGTGACCAGGCCCGCGCGAGGGTGCCCGCCATGAGCGTCGACGCCGAGCGCATCGCCGCCTGACGGGAGGCGGAGCCCAGCCGCGCCTCCTGGGCCTCCCGGATGCTGCGGACCGACTCGAGGAGGACGAACACCATGCGGTACACGAGCGAGGCGACCTCGACCAGCGGGTCGGGGACGTGGGCACGCCGCAGCGAGGCGAGCAGATCGATCATGGGGGTCGTCGTCGCCAAGAGGAACATCGCGAGCGCGCCGGCGGTGGCCCGGACGAACAGTCCTCCCGCAGTGGGGAGCATCTGCGGCGCGAGTCCGATCGTCGGTCCGCCGTCCCAGCCCACGGTGAGCAGGACGCTCACCGCACCGACGAGGACGAACACGAGCGGCGCCACGAGACATCGGAGAAGGAGCCGCGGCCGCACCCGTGCGGGCCCGAGCATGAGCACGAGCGCCGCGACACCGGCGAGGGCACCGCCGGGCAGCGGCGGCAGCAGGACGGCGCAGCCGAGCAGTCCGAGGGAGAGGACGGCCTTGTCGAGGACGCGTCGCGTGCGCCACGGGCTCGACCAGGCCGCATCGTCGAGCGCGAGGCCGCGCGCCGTCACGACTCCCCCGCCCTCGCCGCGGGACTCGCGTCCACGCCGACTCCCGTGGTCACACCGTGGGGACGACGACGCACCCTGACGATCGCGCCCGCCGCGCCCTCGACGCGGGTGGTGCGGCGCACCTGCGGGTGGTCGAGGCGAACGATCTGGCCGTCGCCCTCGACCGCCGCGACGGATGCGTCGACGGCGGACACGTGGACGAGGACGAGGAACTCGGCCTGCGGGAGATCCGCATGACCCGCGGGGCGCGGGAGCGCACGTCGCGCGGCATGACCGCGGAGCCGACGAGCGGCGGTCGCGGGCCAGGGCTCGGCCCCTCCCCCGTGGCGAGGGAGGGGCCGTGAGCGGTCACAGAACACGAGAATAGCCAGGTCGCAAGCCGATCGGCTCGATCCGGGTCGACAACGACGTCCGGACGCATGCATTGGGTGACGGATCACCTGGCAGCGTCGGCGAGCGGAGCGTCGGCGGTCTCGCCCTCCGACCGACGGCGCCCCTGAAGCCGGCCGACGCAGTACCCGAGGGCGATCCCGCCGAGGGCGGCCTGCGCGGCGAAGAGTCCGGACTCCAGCTCACCGGACCCGAGCTCGACCACGGGGTGGAACCACGGGGTCACGCCGTCCTCGTCGAGGACCTCGGTGACCTGGGCATCGGTGCCGCCGAAGGTCTCCTCGGCGTCGGGAGCCTGGCGCAGGCCGCCGAGGTAGAACGACAGCGCGAGCACCGCGGCGATCGCGAGGAGCAGGCCGACGGTGACGGTGTGCTTCCTCATCGGGCCACCTCCGTGGTGGTCGTGCCGGTTGCGCCGGCGGTGTCGGCCGTAGGCGCCGAGTCGGACGTCGTGGCCGAGGGCGTCGGAGTCGTGGGCCAGGGTGCGCGGAGCACGCCGAGACGGATCAACTCCGGTCGCGCGACGTCACGCAGGAGGCGGAACACGAGGACGGTGAGGAACCCCTCGACGATGGCGAGCGGGATCTGCGTGATCGCGAAGATCGACAGGAACTTCACCGCGGCGCCGGCGAAACCGGAGGTGGCGTCGGGGTAGGCGATCGCGAGCTGCAGGGAGGTCATGCAGTAGGTCGAGAGGTCGGCGAGGGTGGCGGCGCCGAAGATCGCGACCGACGTGCCGAAGCGACGCAGCAGACACCACGTGCCGTAGGCGACCCAGGGGCCGACGATGCCCATGGAGAACACGTTGGCGCCGAGGGTCGTGATGCCGCCGTGGGCGAGCAACAACGCCTGGAACAACAGGACGACCGTGCAGAGGAACGCCATGACCGGAGGTCGGAAGAGGACGGCGCCGAGGCCGGTGCCGGTCGGGTGGCTGGAGCTGCCGCTCACCGAGGGCAGCTTGATGGCCGACAGGACGAACGTGAACGCGCCCGCGGCGCCGAGCAGCAGGCGGCTCCCGGGATCGTCCCGGACCTGACGGATGACGGCGCGGCCACCATGGATGACGAACGGGGCCGACGCGACCGCCCAGGCGGCGGCATGGAGTGGGGGGAGGTACCCCTCGGCGATGTGCATGTGGTTCTCCTTCGGGGATGACGCGTCCCCATCGGGCCGTCGGCGAGTGTCTGACTCGGGCCCGCGGGGGCCCTCACAGTGGCGCGACCGTGCCGGATTCGAACCGGCTTCCTCACCTGACGGCGGAGTGTGCTGACCCGGCGAGTATGACACCCCGCCGCGACCGCCCCCAGGGGCGGGGACGACGGGATCGACGAGACGCCCGCGCCTCTCCGACGTCTCCGCGCCCGGCCCTCCCCACCGCTGTGGACCGGCCTCCCGTGTTAGACAGGCCTCATGGCTACGACTGCACTCAAGGGCAACCCCGTCCAGACCTCCGGCGAACTTCCCGGCATCGGCGGCCGCGCGCCGGGCTTCACCCTCACCGGTACCGACCTCTCCGACCTCACCGCCAGCGAGCTCGAGGGCCGCCGCGTCGTCCTCAACATCTTCCCCAGCGTCGACACGGGCGTCTGCGCCCAGAGCGTGCGCACGTTCAACGAGCGGGCCACCGACCTCGACGGCACCACGGTCGTGTGCGTCTCGGCCGACCTCCCGTTCGCCCTGGCCCGCTTCTGCGGCGCCGAGGGCATCGAGAACGTCACCGCGGCCAGCACCTTCCGCAGCGACTTCGGCCGCACCTACGGCGTCCAGATGGTCGACGGGCCGTTCCGCGGCCTGCTCGCCCGCGCGGTCGTCGTGCTCGACGAGGAGGGCAAGGTCCTCTACACCGAGCTCGTCCCCGAGATCGGCCAGGAGCCCGACTACGACGCCGCGATCGCCGCGCTGTCCTGACCCCACCACCCGCGCGCGACGGGGGCCGATCACGACGACCGTGGTCGGCCCCCGTCGTCGTCGCGTGGCCCGTCACGTGATCGGCCCGCCCCGCCCGCCCGCCGGATCGCCCCCTCGCCACTCGGGCGTCGTCGCCGCTCACACGCTGTCGGTCGCGCGTCCTACCGTGGGCCCATGACGAACCGACTCGCCGACGCCTCGAGCCCCTACCTGCGTCAGCACGCGCACAACCCGGTCGACTGGTGGCCCTGGTGCGAGGAGGCGCTCACCGAGGCACGCGAGCGCGACGTCCCGATCCTCCTGTCGGTCGGATACGCGGCGTGTCACTGGTGCCACGTCATGGCGCACGAGGTGTTCGAGGACGCGGAGGTCGGCGCGGCGCTGCGGGAGGGGTTCGTCGCGATCAAGGTCGACCGGGAGGAACGCCCCGACCTCGACTCCGTGTACATGTCGGCGACCATCGCGCTCACCGGGCGCGGCGGATGGCCGATGACCTGCCTGCTCACCCCCGACGGTCGGCCGTTCTTCGCCGCGACCTACATCCCCCGGCCCCAGTTCCTCCACCTTCTCGCGAGCGCGTCGGAGGCGTGGACCGATCGCCGCGCCGAGGTGGAGGACTCCGCCGACCGCATCGCCGAGGCCCTGCGCGCCCAGGTCGAGGCGCAGGCCAACCTCGCCCCGGTGCTGGACGACGGGACGGGTGCCGTCGACCGAACCGTCGGCGGCGTCGTCACCGGCGTCGAGGGCCCCGGAGCGACGCCCGGGTCGGTGCTCGACGCGGCGCTCGACGCCGCCGAGGAGCGGGCCGCCTCGACGTTCGACTGGGCCCGAGGCGGGTTCGGCACGGCCCCCAAGTTCCCGCCGTCGATGGTGCTCTCGTGGCTGCTGCGCCACCATGACCGCACGGGGACGCCGCGCGCGCTGCAGATGGTGGAGTCCACGTGCGAGGCCATGGCTCGCGGAGGCCTGTACGACCAGCTCGCGGGCGGGTTCGCGCGGTACTCCACCGATGCGGACTGGATCGTGCCCCACTTCGAGAAGATGCTCTACGACAACGCGCTGCTGCTCTCGGTGTACGCCGACTGGTACCGGGTGAGCGGGTCCCCGCTGGCCGAGCGCGTCACCCGGGAGACCGCCGAGTTCCTCCTCCGCGACCTGCGGACCCCCGAGGGCGCGTTCGCCTCGGCGCTCGACGCCGACACCCCGATCACCCCGGTCACTTCGGCCACCCCGACCACCCCGGTCACTCCGGACACGGCGGGGGCGGTGGGGGGCGATGGGGCCGACAGGTCGCACGGGGGCTCGTCGTCCATCGGTGTCGAGGGCGCGACGTACGTGTGGACCCCGGCGCAACTCGTCGAGGTACTCGGCGAGGAGGACGGCGCGAGCGCCGCGCTGCTCCTGGAGGTCACCGAGCTCGGAACGTTCGAGCGGGGCACCTCGGTGCTCCAACGCCGCGTCGACGCCGACCCGGCGTGGTGGCGGTCGGTGCGGGACCGGCTGTGGCGGGCTCGCGACGCCCGGCCTCAGCCGTCGCGCGACGACAAGATCGTCACCGCCTGGAACGGTCTCGCGATCGCGGCGCTCGCCGACGCCGGAACCGCGCTCGGCGAGCATCGGTTCATCGACGCCGCCGCGAACTGCGCCGAGTTCGTCGTCGGCACCCACCTCGTCGACGGGCGATGCCGCCGCACGTCCCGAGCCGGCGTCGTCGGTGAGGCGCTCGGCGTCGCCGAGGATCACGGCAACCTCGCCCACGGCCTCGTCCGGTTGCACGCCGCCACCGGCCGACCGGTGTGGCTGGAGGTGGCCGGTGCGCTGCTCGACGTCGCGGTCGATCTGTTCGACGCCCCCGACGGCGGTTTCCACGACACCGGGAACGACGCCGAGCGCCTGCTCCTGCGGCCCCGCAGCGACAGCGACGACGCCGAACCGTGCGGTCTCTCCTCCCTCTCCCGCGCGCTGCTCGAGTACGGCGCCTACGCAGGCTCGACGGCGCACCTCGACCGGGCGCGGATCGCCCTCGACGTCGGCTGTCGGGTCGCGCTCCGCACCCCGACGTTCGGCGGGTGGACCCTGGCCGCCGCCGAACTCGTCGCCGCAGGCCCCCTCACGGTCGCGATCACCTCTCCGCCGGGCGAGGAGGCCGACGTCACCGGTCTCGTCTCCGCCTCCGCCCGCCACCCGCGGGCCTTCGTGCTCGTCGGGGCGCCGGACTCCGCGCCGCTGCTCACCGACCGCCCCGCGCGCCACGGCGTCCCCACGGCCTACGTCTGTCGCGGCACCGTCTGCGACGCCCCGCTCACCCGCGTCGAGCAGCTCGAGGAGGCGATCGCCACCCCCGCACCGTGACCCCGCCGCGACGACACCCCCGGGAGGCCGGGTCCCGGCCGCCCACCTCCATCCGCTCCCGGTCCGCCGCGTCCCCTCCTCCCCATCTGCGCCCCTTCGGGGAGTACGGTCACGACACGATCGACCCGATCGACGCGAGGGCGCCACGACACCACCCGTCGATCCCGTCGTTCCCGTCGTTCCCGTCGATCCCGGCCGGCCCCACGTCGGCGACGGGAGAGCCGTCACCCGCACCGAGCCGTCACCCCGGAGGTCCGTCCGATCCCCCGGAGCACACCGACAGGAGTCCCCATGAGCCGCCCGTTCGCCCGTCTCGTCGCCGTCGCCGGCATCGGTTGTCTCGCCCTGTCCGCCTGCGCGCCGGGGTCCAACACGGCGGGTGCGCCGCCGGAGAACACTCAGACCGGCACCGTGGGCCGGGACCCGGCCTCGCTCGGCGACGTGACCCTCACCGTGTGGGACCAGGAGGTCCGCGGCGGTCAGGCCGCCCAGATCACCAAGCTCAACGACGCGTTCCAGAAGAAGTACCCGAACATCAAGCTGCAGCGCGTCTCGCGGTCGTTCGACGACCTCAACAAGACGATCAAGCTCGCCCTCTCCGGCGACAACCCGCCGGACGTGTTCCAGACCAACAACGGTCGCGCCGACATGGGCACGTTCGTCAAGGGCCGGCTCATCCTCCCGCTCGACCGGTACGCGCAGGCCTACGGGTGGGACCAGCGCTACCCCGAGTCGGTGCGTCAATACTCGAGCTACTCCCCCGACGGCGCCACCTTCGGGCGAGGCTCCCTCTACGGCCTCCCGCAGGTCGGTGAGGTGGTCGGCGTCTACGTCAACAAGAAGCACCTGCAGGAGGCCGGACTGTCGACCCCCAAGACCTGGGAGGAGTTCGAGGCCGGCCTCGCCACGCTCAAGTCCAAGCGCCCGAACGAGGCGCCGCTCGTCCTCGGCAACCTCGACAAGTGGCCCGCCGTCCACGTGTTCGGCCCCGTCCAGGCACAGCACGTCGCCCCCGACACCATCCGACGCCTCGGGTTCGGGCAGCGCGGCGGCTCGTGGCAGACGCCCGAGAACACCGCGGCCGCACAGAACCTCGTCGAGTGGGTGGACAAGGGCTACATCGACGCCAAGGCCAACGGGCTCGGCTACGACCCCGCGTGGCAGTCGTTCGGCAAGGGCACCGGCACCTACCTCATGGCCGGCACCTGGCTCGCTCCGGACCTGTCCACGGCGATGAAGGACGACGTGACGTTCATCCTGCCGCCGCCCTCGGCCGCGGCCGGCGGCAAGGTCGTCTCCACCGGCGGCACCGGCATCCCGTGGGCGATCTCGGCGAAGAGCAAGAACCCCGACGCCGCGGCGGCGTACATCGACTTCATCACGAACTCCCAGGCGATGAAGGTCCTCGCCGAGACCGGTAACCTGCCCGTCGTCGAGACCGCGTCGCAGAAGGCGCCCGACGCCCTCACCCAGGACGTGTTCACGGCGTTCGGCACGGTCGTCGACGAGAACGGTCTCGTGCCCTACCTCGACTATGCGACCCCCACGATGGGCGACACGCTCGGTGCCGCACTGCAGGACCTCATCGCGGGCAGGAAGAACCCCGCGCAGTTCCTCGAGACGGTGCAGAAGGATTACGGGGTCTACACGGAGAAGCACGGCTGACATGGCCGCGAGCGTGCCCGCGGGCGCGGCGGCGTCGGGGTCCGGGACGCGGCGTCACCGCCCAGGACCCCCGGGCGAGCCTCGGGCAGTGGGGTGGCTGTACGTGCTGCCCGCCCTGCTCGTCTACGGCGCGTTCCTGCTCGCCCCCCTCGGCCGGGCGGTCCAGATCTCGCTGTACGACTGGGACGGCCTCACCCTCGGCACGTTCGTGGGGCTGCAGAACTACGTCGACCTCGTCGCCGACGAGGAGCTGCGGGGGGCGTTCGTCAACGCCCTGATCCTCATGGTCTTCTTCGCCGTGATCCCGGTCATCCTCGGGCTCGCGCTGGCCTCGGTCCTGGCCCGGGCCAAGGTCGCCGGGCTCGGGTTCTTCCGCACGGTGATCTTCCTGCCGCAGGTGGTCGCGATGGTCGTCATCGCCGTCGCCTGGCGGCGGATCTACGACCCGGCCAACGGGTTCCCGCCGCTGCAGGGCTGGCTCGGCGACTACACCCTGGCGCTGCCGGCGATCGGCCTCGTCGGCACCTGGTTCGAGATCGGGCTCGTCACCGTGCTGCTGCTCTCCGGGATGGGCCGCATTCCCGGCGAGCTGTACGAGGCGGCCCGCCTCGACGGTGCCGGGCCGGTCCGTGAGTTCCTCGCGGTCACGCTGCCGAGCGTTCGCGGCGAGATCGCCGTCGCGCTCACCCTCACGATCATCGCGGCGCTCAAGACCTTCGACCTCGTGTA
Source organism: Mobilicoccus sp. (assembly GCF_032060985.1). NCBI lineage: Bacteria > Bacillati > Actinomycetota > Actinomycetes > Micrococcales > Dermatophilaceae > Mobilicoccus > Mobilicoccus sp. The sequence continues at coordinate 241,231 of NZ_DAMBGD010000001.1, read as the reverse complement.
CATGACCACCCAGGGCGGACCCGGCACGAGCACCCTCGTGCCGTCCTACGCGGTGTACGACCGGGCGTTCCAGACCGCGCAGGTGGGGTCGGCCGCCGCCATCGGCGTCGTGCTCACGGCGCTCATCTTCGTGATCACCTTCGTCGTCAACCGCATCGGCGATCGGAGCACGACATGAGGGTCTCACCGGCGGAGAAGATCGCCAACTACGTGCTCCTCGTCGCGTTCGCCGCGTTCGCGCTCGCCCCGATCCTGTCGATCGTCGTCGCCGCGCTGGGGCCGCCCGACACCGGAGAGCAGACCGCGAGCCTGCTGGGAGTGCATCCGGGCAACTTCGCCGAGGCCTGGCGCATCGGCCACTTCGGCACCTACCTGCGCACGAGCCTCCTCGTCTCGGTGATCGTCGTGCTCGTGAGCGTCGTGCTCTCGATCATGGCGGGGTACGCGTTGGGCGCACTACGGTTCCGTGGCGCCGGGGTCGTGCTCTCCCTCTTCCTCCTCGGCATGATGATGCCGAACGAGGTCGTCGTCGTGCCGCTGTACTTCGACCTGCGCGCCCTGCACCTCACCGACACGCTGTGGGCCGTCGTGCTCCCCCAGATCGCCCAGTCCGTCGCCTTCGGCACGTACTGGATGCGCGCCTACTTCCGCTCCGCCAACCGGTCGGTGGTGGAGGCCGCGCGACTCGACGGCGCCGGGCACTGGCGCACGCTGTGGCTCATCCTCGTGCCGCTCGCCCGACCCGCGATCGTCACGCTCACCGTGCTGGTGTTCATGTGGACGTGGAACGAGTTCCTCATCCCGCTGGTCATGGTCACCGCGGAGTCGCTGCGCACCGCCCCGCTCGGCCTCGCGTTCTTCCAGGGTCAGTACACGCAGGGCTTCACGCTCCTCGCCGCGGGAGCCTGCATCGTCGCCACCCCCGTGGTGCTGCTCTACGTGTTCCTCCAACGTCACTTCATCGCCGGGATGCTCGAAGGAGCCGTGCGTGAGTAGGTGACGACCCCTCATGTCGATCGGTCTCCCGGGCCGCCGACAGCGGGGGCGCTGCTCCGCGATCGCCGTGTCGCGCGATGAGCCACCCCGGCCGGTGCCCCACCGGGGCGGCTCTCCCGCCGTCTGGTGCTGCGGGCCGGGAGGGGGCCGCCCTAGGCTGGGGTGATGGCTCGACTCCTCGTGGTACATCACTCGCCGTCGTCGTCGATGTCGGCGCTCACCCAGGCCGTGCTCGCCGGAGCGCAGGACGAGTCGATCGAGGGGGTCGAGGTCCTCGACCGGCCTGCGCTCGAGGCGAGCGCCGAGGACGTCCTCGCCGCCGACGGCATCCTGCTCGGCACCCCGGCGAACTTCGGGTACATGTCCGGCGCACTCAAGCACTTCTTCGACTCGACGTTCCTGCAGGTCGGCGGCGCACTCGGCGACGACGGGTCCGGCGCCCCGGACGACGGCGGCCGCGAGACGATCCCCTTCGGCCTCTACGTGCACGGGCGCTACGACGTCACCGGCGCGGTGCGGGCGGTGACCTCGATCGTCGGGGCGCTGCCGTGGCGACAGGCCGCGGACGTGCTCGAGTGCCTCGGTGACGTCGCCGACGAGGACCGCGACCGTGCCTATGAGCTCGGCGGCACGCTCGCCGCGCTCCTCATGCCCTGACCCGGCCCTCAGTCCACGGCGACGACGACACGACTCACCACAGGTGCACCATCTGACCGCCGAGTCGCACGATGAACGCGAACACGACGACGAGGAGCACCAGACGCACGAACGACGGGCCGAGCGTCACGGCGCTGCGGGCACCGAGGTAGCCACCGAGCACGTTGGCGGCCCCCATGAGCAGCCCGAGTCGCCACATCACGGCCCCCTGCGGCACGAACACGACGAGCGCGGCGAGGTTGGTCGCGACGTTGGCGATCTTGGCGAGACCACTCGCCTGCACGAACGCGAAGCCGCACACGGCGACGAGCGCGACGACGAAGAACGACCCCGTCCCCGGCCCGAGCGCGCCGTCGTAGAACCCGATGACCACCCCGATGAGCCCGGCCGCCCCGAGGTGGCGGCGTCCGGTGAAGCGCATCTGCTGCACCTGCCCGATGCTCGGACGCAGCAGCGTCCAGGCGCCGACGACGACGAGCACGACGAGGATGATCGGCGTGAAGGCCTCCTTGTGGAGGAACGACGCGACGAACGCTCCGCCGCATGAGCCGGTGAACGCCGCGAGGGCGAGGGGAAGAGCCGTGCGCAGGTCGGGACGTACGTGCCGGGCGTAGGTCACCGCGCTCGTCGTCGTGCCGCAGATCGAGGCGAGCTTGTTCGTCGCGAGCAGGTGCACCGGCGCCGCACCGGGCACGAGCAGCAGCAACGACGGGAGTTGGATCAGTCCGCCGCCGCCGACGACCGCGTCGACCCACCCCGCGGCGAGTGCGGCGAGGACGAGCAGGAGCAGGACCCGCGGTCCGACGCCCGGCGCCGCCTCCCACCCCGCCTCGGGCAGGGCGGCGGGCAGGGTCGCCACGACGGCGGCGACGCCGGGTGGGGCGAGGGCGGCGAGGGCATCGAGCACGCGCCCGATTGTGCCCGCTGCGGGGTGGTGCCGCCGCAGCCGGACCCCGGCGGGTCTCAGGCCGACCGGACCTCGCGCACGATCTCCTCGATGACCGCGTCGAGCGCGACCTCGCGGCGGGTGTCGCTACGGCGGTCCTTGATCTCGACGACGCCGTCACCGAGTCCGCGTCCGACGACGACGATCGTGGGCACACCGATGATCTCGGCATCCTTGAACTTCACGCCGGGGCTCACCTTGGGACGGTCGTCGTAGAGCACCTCGATGCCCTGCTCCGAGAGCGAGGCGGCGATGCCGGCGGCGGCGTCGAAGATCGCGGAGTCCTTGCCGGTGGCGACGAGGTGCACGTCGGCGGGGCTCACGTTGCGCGGCCACACGAGTCCGGCGTCGTCGTGGTTGGCCTCGGCGATGGCGGCCACGGCGCGGCTCACGCCGATGCCGTAACTGCCCATCGTGACGGTGACGAGCTTGCCCGACTCGTCGAGAACCTTGAGCCCGAGCGCCTCGGCGTACTTGCGGCCGAGCTGGAAGATGTGGCCCATCTCGATGCCACGGTGGGTGCGCAGGACGCCCGCGCCGTCGGGGCTGGGGTCGCCGTCGCGGACCTCCGCGGCCTGGACGGTGCCGTCGGCGGTGAAGTCGCGGCCGAGGACGAGGTCGACGACGTGGACCCCGGGGCGGTTGGCGCCGGTGGCCCACGCGCTGCCCTCGGCGACGCTGGGGTCGAGCAGGTAGCGCACCCCGGTGCGCTCCTCCCCCTCACCGCGCAGGCCGAGGGCGGCCGGGCCGATGTAGCCACGGACGAGCTCGGGGTGGGCGGCGAAGTCGGCCTCGGTGGTCTCGTCGATCTCGGCGGGCGCGACCTGGGCCTCCAGGCGCTTGAGGTCGACCTGTCGGTCGCCGGGCAGTCCGACGACGAGCAGCTCGCGCGTGCCGTCGGGGTTGACGAGGGCGACGACGACGTTCTTGAGGGTGTCGCCCGCCTCCCAGGGACGCCCGTCCTCGCGGGGGCACGTCTCCTCGAGGACGGCGACGAGGGTCTCGATCGTCGGGGTGTCCGGCGTGTCGATCTCGCGGGCGGGGGGCGTGGCGGCGACGACGTCGGCGGGTACGGGCTCGGCCGTCGGGGTGACGACGGCCTCGACGTTGGCGGCGTACCCGGACTCCTCGCAGCGCACGAAGGTGTCCTCGCCGTCGTCGCTCACCGCGAGGAACTCCTCGCTCGCCGAGCCGCCCATCGCCCCCGAGGTGGCCTTGACGATGACGTAGTCGAACCCGAGCCGGTCGAACACGCGGATGTAGGCCTCGCGGTGACGCTGGTAAGCGGCCTCGAGCCCCGCGTCGTCGACGTCGAAGCTGTAGGAGTCCTTCATGACGAACTCGCGGCCCCGCAGGAGGCCGGCGCGGGGACGCGCCTCGTCGCGGTACTTGGTCTGGATCTGGTACAGCGACAGGGGCAGATCCTTGTAGCTGCTGTAGAGGTCCTTGACGGCGAGGGTGAACATCTCCTCGTGCGTCGGACCGAGCAGCATGTCGGCGCCCTTGCGGTCGACAAGGCGGAAGAGGTTGTCGCCGTAGTCGGTCCAACGACCGGTGGCCTCGTAGGGCTCGCGCGGCAGGAGCGCGGGGAAGCTCAGCTCCTGCGCCCCGATCGCGTCCATCTCCTCGCGCACGATGGTCTCCACCTTGCGCAGCACCCGCAGCCCGAGCGGCAGCCAGCTGTACACGCCGGGGGCCGCGCGCCGGATGTACCCGGCGCGGACGAGCAGCTTGTGCCCGGGGAGCTCGGCGTCCGCCGGGTCCTCCCGGAGCGTGCGGCAGAAGAGGCTGGACATGAGGGTGACGGACACGGGGTCTCCTTGCGCGGTCGAGATCACCGGTCAGCCTAGCGGGGCGGGCACCACACCGAGGACGCCGCGACTCAGAACAGGAGCGTGGCGAACCGGTCGATCTCCTCGAACCCGACGCGGCGGTAGGTCGCGAGCGCCGGGGCGTTGTACCCGTTGACGTACAGCGACACGAGAGGGGCGACGCGCCGTGCCTGGGCGACGACCGCGGCCATCGCCGGGGCGGCGAGACCCCGCCCCCGGAACTCGGGGTCGATCCACACGCCCTGGATCTGGCAGGCGCCGACGCCGACCGAGCCGATGTCGGCCTTGAACACGACACGGTCGTCGTCGATGCGCACGAACGAGTGCCCGCGACCCACGAGGGTGCCCACCGCCCGGCGGTAGTGATTCGCCCCGGCGGCGTCGCGGTAGGGCGGGTACCCGATCTCCTCGGTGAACATCGCCGCCGACGCGGGGACGAGCAGGTCGAGGTCGGCGGCGGTCGCCGGGACCACGAGAGGGTCGGGAGCGACACCGAGCGGGGCGTCCGGCGCGAGTTGCATGAGGGGTTGAGGCACGCGCAGGTCGAGCGGCTCACCCCAGAACGGGGCGAGGGCGTCCCACAGCCAGGCGACCTCCATCGCCTGCCCGAAGATCGAGGAGACCCGAGACCGGTGGCGACGCAGCTGGCCGGCGAACGCGACCGCGGCCGCTTCGTCGCACCCGACGGGCACGATGTTCGCCGAGACCCAGCAGATCGCCTCGATCCCGTCCTCGGGCGCGTACCCGAGCAGGGACCCGCGGGTGCGGTCGAGGTCGCCCTCGGCGAGGCGAGCGGCGACATAGACACCGACCGCGGGTCGGCGGGCGCACACCTCCAGGGCCCGCCCGCGGTCGGCCTCGCCGAGCGTGCGCACCGCGCGGCGCCCCCGACGCAGGCCGACCCCTCGCCTCACCAGGCGTCCGCCACGGGGGACGGGCTCAGTTGCCACCCACCGACACCGTGGGGCCGGTGGCACCCACGGCGGCGTCGGAATCGACCGGCTCGCCCATCTCCTCGGCGATGCGCATCGCCTCCTCGATGAGGGTCTCGACGATCGCACTCTCGGGCACGGTCTTGATGACCTCGCCCTTGACGAAGATCTGACCCTTGCCGTTGCCGGAGGCGACGCCGAGGTCGGCCTCGCGGGCCTCCCCCGGGCCGTTGACGACGCAGCCCATGACGGCGACGCGCAGCGGCACGGTCATCCCCTCGAGCCCCTGGGTGACCTGCTCGGCGAGGGTGTACACGTCGACCTGCGCGCGGCCGCAGCTCGGGCAGGAGACGATCTCGAGCTTGCGCGGCTTGAGGCCGAGGCTCTGGAGGATCTGATTGCCGACCTTGACCTCCTCGACCGGCGGCGCAGACAGCGAGACCCGGATCGTGTCACCGATGCCGCGCGAGAGCAGTGCGCCGAAGGCGACCGAGGACTTGATCGTGCCCTGGAACGCCGGGCCGGCCTCGGTGACCCCGAGGTGCAACGGCCAGTCGCCGCGCTCGCTCAGCATCTCGTAGGCCTTGACCATGACGACCGGGTCGTTGTGCTTGACGGAGATCTTGAAGTCGTGGAAGTCGTGCTCCTCGAACAGGCTCGCCTCCCACACCGCCGACTCGACGAGGGCCTCGGGGGTGGGGCCGCCGTACTTCGCGTACAGCCGCTTGTCGAGGGACCCGGCGTTGACGCCGATGCGGATGGAGACGCCGGCGTCCTTGGCCGCCCGGGCGATCTGCTTGACCTGGTCGTCGAAGGCCCGGATGTTGCCGGGGTTGACCCGGACGGCGGCGCACCCGGCGTCGATGGCCGCGTACACGTACTTGGGCTGGAAGTGGATGTCGGCGATGACCGGGATCTGGCTCCTGGCCGCGATCGCCGGCAGCGCGTCGGCGTCGTCCTGGCTCGGGCAGGCCACGCGCACGATGTCGCAGCCGGTGGCCGTGAGCTCGGCGATCTGCTGGAGCGTGGCGTTGACGTCGGTCGTCGGCGTCGTCGTCATCGACTGGACCGAGATCGGGGCGTCGCCTCCGACGTCCACCGACCCGACCTTGATCTTGCGGGTGGGGCGACGCGGTGCGATCACGGCCTGGCCGTCCGAACCCGCCACCCGGGGCATACCGAGGTTCACGCTCATACGTCCAGTATCCCCCACCCTCCTGGCCGATGTCTGAGCGCCCGGCCCCGGGGGGATGGGGGGTGGGCGCGTCAGAGACGGATGGGCTTGACGAGGTCGGCGTAGATGAGCAGCAGCGACATCCCGATGAGCACGAGGGACACCGCGTACGTGAGCGGCAGGGCGCGGGCGACGTCGACGTATCCGGGATCGGGGCGGTCGAACACCCTGGCGAACCCCCGCTTGAGGCCCTCCCACAGCGCACCGGCGACGTGGCCCCCGTCGAGCGGGAGCAGCGGGATGAGGTTGAACACGAACAGCGCGATGTTGAGCCCGGCGATCATGACCCACAGTTGTGCCGCCTTGTCGACCCACGTCACCTGGATCTGACCACCCCTGCCGTCCTCGACCTGATCGAGGGAGGCCACCTCACCGGCGACACGGCCCACACCGACGACGCTCATCGGGCCCTCGACGTCGCGTTCGGCCGGACCGAACGCGGCGTTCCACACGTCGACGAGCCGCTGCGGCAGGGTGATGACGACGCGGCCGGTGCGCTCGGTGAGCGACCAGACGAAGGCGGGGACGTCGGCGAGGGAGTCGTAGCGCTGGGTCGGTCGCTCGGTCGAGGTGCCGATGAACCCCGCCGTCGTCATGACGGCCCGACCGGAGGCGTCGAGGACGGGACGTCCCCGCCCGTCGACCTGCGGCACCTCGTTGGCGATCGGGGTGAGGGTCACCTCGACGCGGCGTCCGTCGCGCAGGACCTCGACCGGCACGGGCTGGTCGGCGCGGGTGCGCACGAGAGCCCCGACGTCGGCCGGAGAGGTGACCGGCTGCCCCGCGATGGACACGAACTCGTCGCCCGGCTGCAGGCCGGCGGTGGCGGCGGGCGACGGTCGATCGGCCGCGGTGCACGGGGCCGCCTGCGCGGCCGGGTCGCTCGACACCGGCCGCACGCACTCCGACACCGTGCTCACCCTGGCCCCGTCGACGAACGTCGTCGCCCCGTACAGGGGGATGAAGAACGCGAAGATCACCGTCGCGATGACGAGGTTCATCACCGGCCCGCCGAGCATGACCGTGATCTTCTGCCAGGTGGGCAGCCGGTAGAAGGCGCGATGCTGCTCCCCCGGACCGATCTCCGCGAGGGACTCGTTGCGCGCCTCGTCGATCATCGCCGTGAGGCGCCCGGAACGGGCCGCGGCGTCCATGTGTCGCTCGGCCTTGGGCGGGAACATGCCGAGCATCCGCACGTACCCGCCGAGCGGGATCGCCTTGAGGCCGTACTCGGTCTCCCCGACGCGGCGCGACCACAGGGTCTTGCCGAATCCGACCATGTATTGGCTGCACCGCACCCCGAACGCCTTGGCGGGGACGAGGTGCCCGATCTCGTGGAGTGCGATGGAGGCGCCGATACCGAGGACCATGAGGAGGACCCCGAGGGCGTAGAACAGGACCGTCACGAGACCCAGGGTCTCAGGTGAGACCGAGAAGTGCCTGAGCGCGACGCCGCGCCCAGCCGTCGGCGGCGAGGACCGTCTCGACGTCCCCGGCGTGGGTCTTCTCGCTCGTGATGTCGGGTGAGGCCGCCCAGTCGTCGACGACGTGGGCGATCGTGTCGACGATGTCGAGGAACCCGATCGCCCCGGCGTGGAAGGCCTCGACGCACTCCTCGTTGGCGGCGTTGTAGACGGCCGGGTACGTGCCCCCGGCCTCGCCGACGCGACGCGCGAGACGCACGGCCGGGAACGCCTCGTCGTCGACGGGCTTGAAGCGCCAGTCCTGCGCACGACTCCAGTCGATCGGGGTCTCGACGTCGACGAGCCGTTCGGGCCAGGAGAGCCCGAGGGCGATGGGCACGAGCATCGTCGGCAGACCGAGCTGGGCGAGGACGGCGCCGTCGTGGAACTCGACCATCGAGTGGATCATCTGCTGCGGGTGGACGACGACGTCGATGCGGTCCATCGGCACGGCGAAGAGCAGGTGGGCCTCGATGACCTCCAGACCCTTGTTGACGAGCGTCGCCGAGTTCGTCGTGATGACCTTGCCCATCGCGAAGTTGGGGTGGGCGAGCGCGGCCTGCGGCGTGACGTCGGCGAGTTCCGCCCGCCCCCGTCCCCGGAACGGCCCCCCGCTGGCGGTGACGACGAGCCTGCGCACCTCCCGGTCCGCACCCGCGCGCAGCGACTGGGCGATGGCCGAGTGTTCGGAGTCGACGGGCACGATCTGCCCTGGCCGCGCCCGCGCGGTGACGAGCTCGCCCCCGACGATGAGCGACTCCTTGTTCGCGAGCGCGAGGGTCGCGCCCGCCTCGAGCGCCGCGAGGGTCGGCATGAGGCCGATCGAGCCGGTGATGCCGTTGAGGACGACGTCGGCCGGACGCATCGCCGCGAGGGTGCTCGCCTGCGGTCCGAGGGCGACCTCCGGCTCCCCCATGCGACCGCAGACGCGCTCGGCCGCACGGAGCGCGGAGTGGAGGTCGTCCTCGTCGGCGTGCGCGACGGCGACGAACGGCACCTCGAACTCCGCCGCCTGCCGGGCGAGGAGGCGAAGGTCGCTCCCTCCCGCCGACAACGCGACGACCCGGAACCGCTCGGGATGGCGCCGGCAGACCTCGAGCGCCTGGGTGCCGATCGATCCGGTGGAGCCGAGAATGACGACGTCGCGACGGACTGGGGTGGGCGTCATGGGCACATCGTCGCAGAGCCCCACCCCTCCCCCACACACCCTCCGCCTCGCATACCCCGGGCCCCTCCGCCGCCGCGCCCGCCACCTCCTGCCCGCGGGAGGCACCCACCCCACCCCCGAAGCCAGCCCACCCACCTCGATGACGTCATCGAATCCAGGGTCATGAGCCCCGATCGGGTGACGTCATCGATGACGTCACCCGGTCCGGGGGCGGGCCGGCGGGGGTCGAGGGGTTAGCGTCCGGGGAGAGAGTCGTCGCCGCCGTGGAGTCCCGTCGTGGAGTCACCGGGTCGGCACACCGTGAAGGAGAGCTGCGTTGTCGAAGCCGCGCCCCGCCGATCCCCGGCTGCGTGCCGAGGACGCGTTCGCCTCGTTCCGAGTCCAGGCCACCGACCGCGCCGAGCGGGTGCGCCTGGGCAAGGTCCTGCGTGAAAGGACCCCCCACGCGGCGCTCGGCGAGTGGCGTCCGACCGAGGACCGTCCCGGCATCGTCGACGTCGTCCGACGGGCGCACGCCGACCGGTTGCCCTGGCTGTTCGGCGTGCGGGTGGGGCGCATGACGGCCTCTCCGTTCGGCCTGCTGCGCGGCACCGCCGACCTCATGGCCCACGACGTCGCCCACCTGCCGGCGTCGGGCATCCAGACCACGGCCTGCGGTGACGCCCACATCGGGAACATCGGGTTCTACCGCTCCCCCGAGGGCAGCCTCGTCATCGACCTCAACGACTTCGACGAGGCCCACTCGGGCGCCTGGGAATGGGATCTGCGGCGGCTCACCGCCTCGATCTGGGTGCTGGGGCGGGGAAACGGGGCCTCCGAGGAGGACTGCGAGTCCGCGATCCGCAACTGCGTGGTGTCCTACCGCGACGAGGTCAGCCACCTGTCCAAGCAGCCGCTCCTCGCGCGCGCGTTCGATCACCTCGACGTCGACGGCCTGCAGGAGAGCGTCACCGAGAAGAGCCTCCGGGACGAGATCCGCCGAGCCGCCAAGGCGGCGCGCAAGCGCACCTCCGACCGCAAGCTGCCCAAGCTCGCCGGCGGTGCGACCGACGCCGGGCGCATCGTCGACGACCCGCCGCTCATCACCCACCCCGACGACGCCCAGTACGAGGCCCTCGCCGACGGCCTGGACGCCTACCTGCCCACCCTCACCCCGCAGTGGCGACGCATCGTCGGGGGCTACTCGCTCGTCGACATCGCCCACAAGGTCGTCGGTGTCGGCTCGGTGGGCATGCGGGCCTGGATCGCCCTGCTCGTGGGCTCCCGACCCGACGACGTGTTGTTCCTGCAGCTCAAGCAGGCGCAGCGCTCCGTGCTCGCGCCGTACGTCCACGGCGAGCGCGCCTGGCACGCCCATCAGGGCCAACGGGTGGTCGAGTACCAGCAGCAGTTGCAGACCGTCTCCGACCCCCTGCTCGGCTGGACCACCGTCGGCGACCACCAGTACTACGTGCGCCAGTACCGCAACATGAAGGGCGGGGTGCCCCTCGACGAGATGTCCGCCGAGGCCCTCGTCGACTACTCCGGGATCGTCGGCCACCTGCTCGCCAAGGGCCACGCCCGCACCTCCGGGGCCTCGGTGATCTCCGGGTACCTCGGCAAGAAGGACTCGGCCGTCAGCGCGTTCTGCTCGTGGGCCCGCGCCTACGCCGACCAGATCGAACGCGACCACGCCGACCTCGTCGCGGCCGTCGCGGCCGGCCGCCTGCCCTGCGAGTCGGGGATCTGAGGACTCCGAGCCACGTCCCGGGACGCCCGACCTCCGGGGACGCCCGACCTCCCGGGACGCCCGAGCTCCCGGCACGCCGGGATGACCTCAACGCTTGAGGTACTTGAGCAGCGTGGTGCTCCGGGCCAGCGCGGGCCCCCACACCCTGGTGGGCAGCGCCTCGGGGCCGCCGAGGTGCATCCGCGGGCTCTGCATGCCGATGGTCCGCGCCTGGGTGTACTTGAGCAGCCCCTCGCGCCCGTGGCGATACCCGACCCCGGAGATCCCCATGCCGCCGGAGGGCCCGTCGAGACTCGACCAGGCCACCGCGTACCCCTCGTCGACGTTCGCCATCCCGGTGGTGAGACGGGCGGCGACCGCGTAGCCCTCCTCGGGCGTGCGGCAGAACACGGCCGAGGCCAGTCCGTAGGCGGAGTCGTTGGCGCGGGCGACCGCCTCGTCGAGGTCAGCGACGGGGTAGATCGCGACGACCGGCCCGAACGTCTCCTCGTCGTGGCACAGGGCCCCGGGCGGCACGTCGGTGAGCAGCGTGGGCTCGTGGAACAGCGGCCCGAGATCGGGGCGGGCGTGGCCCCCCGCGAGGGCGCGGGCACCCTTGTCCACGGCGTCCGCGATGTGCCGGGTGACGACGTCCATCTGGTCCTGCGACACCAGCGAACCCATCTCCGGGGTCCACGAGTACCCCGCGCCGAGCCGCATCGCGGAGACCCGCGCGGCGAGGACGGCGCAGAACTCCTCGTGCACCGACTCCTCGACGTAGATGCGCTCGATCGACATGCAGAGCTGACCGGCGCTCGCGAAGCAGGCCCGGACGGCGATCTCGGCGACGCGCTCGAGATCGGCCCCCGCACCGACGATCATCGGGTTCTTGCCGCCGAGCTCGGCGGAGAAGGGCACGAGCCGGGCACCGATCTGCGCGCCGAGCTGGGCGCCCGTCGCCGAGGAGCCGGTGAACATGAGGAAGTCGCAGGCCTCGACGACGGCGCCACCGACCTCACGACCGCCGCCGGGCACGACCTGCCACACCTCCGGCGGCAGACCGGCCTCCGCCCACAGCTCGAGCCCCAGCAGGGTGCTGAACGGGGTGAGGCTCGCGGGCTTGTGGACGAGCGCGTTGCCCGCGACGAGCGCGGCGAGCCCGTCGCCCATCGGCAGGCTGAACGGGTAGTTCCAGGGGGAGATCATGCCGACGACCCCGCGGGGGACGTGGACGACGGTGGCCTTCGACAGCAACGGGAAGGGGCCGGGGATGCGCTCGTCGGCGAGCAGACGCGGGGCCTTGGCGGCGTAGTGGCGGGCGGTGAGCACGGCGTCGAGCACCTCGTCGAGCGCGGAGAGCCGGTTCTTGCCGCTCTCGGCCTGGATGACGTCGAGGACCTCGTCGCGGTGCGCCTCGACGAGGTCGGCGAACCGCGCGAGGACGGCGGCTCGCTCCCGCACGGGCGTCGCGGCCCACCCGACCTGGGCGTCCCGAGCGGCGGCGAAGGCGCGCTCGACGTCGTCGGCGGTCCCGGAGGGGACCTCGGCGAGGACCTCGCCGGTGAAGGCCTCGTGCACGGCCACCGTGGGTCGGGTCGCGGGATCGCGGTGCCAGTCCTCGATGTCGATGCCGCCGGTCAGCTCGACCAGACGGGAACGGGATGGCCTCGGCATCGTCGACCTCCGGGGTGAGGGGCCGGGTGGGCCCGATTCGTGCCGGTCACGGGGCGTGGGGTCGTCACCCTACCGCCTGGTAGGCCCGCCGCGACCGGTGAGAGCGCGGGGACGGCGCGACGAGGGGCCGACGGGAGTCCGTCGGCCCCTCGTGCCCGCTCGCGGTGCGGCGTCGTGGTCCGTCGCTCAGGCGACGGAGGCCGCGTGGATCTTCGAGGCCGCATCGGCGAGCGTGGCGTCGAACTCCTCCTGGCTCTGCTGGGCCGACAGCCCCTCGGACAGGGCACGGCTGAAGCTCGCGATGACGCCGGGGTTGCGGGCCAGCCTCTCGTTGGCCTCGTCGCGCGCGAAGCCACCGGAGAGGGCGACGACACGGAGCACCTTGGGGTGCGCCACGAGGTCGCCGTAGAAGCCGTCCTGCTCGGGGATCGTGAGCTTGAGCATCACCTGCTCGCCCTCGGGGAGGGCGTCGAGCCCGGCGAGGAGTTCCCGCTTGAGGGTCTCCTCGATCGCGGCGCGGTCGCTCGCGTGGATGTCGACCTCGGGTTCGAGGATCGGCATGAGGCCCGCGTCGAGCACCTGGCGCCCGACCTCGAACTGCTGGGCGACCACCTTGGCGATGCCCGCGGCGTCGTTCTCCTGGATGACGGACCGCTCCTTGGTGCCGAACATGTGCTTCTCGACGCCCCGTCGGAGCAGGTCGGCCAGGTCGGGCATCGGCTTCATGAGCTGGACCCCCTGGTCGAGGTCGGCCAGGCCCTTGTCGATCTTGAGGAACGGCACGACGCCCTTCTTCTGCCAGAGGTAGTCGCCCGTCGGCATGCCCTCGATCTCACGGTCCATCGTCTGCTCGAAGAGGATGGCGCCGATGATGTGGTCGCTGGTGAAGCTCGGGCTCGTGATGATGCGGGTGCGCATCTCGTGCACGAGGTCGAACATCTCCTCCTCCCCCGAGTACTGGCTCTCGTCGATCCCGTAGAGCCCCAGGGCCTTGGGGGTGCTGCCGCCGCTCTGGTCCAGCGCCGCGATGAACCCCTTGCCTGCGCGGATCTGCCGGGTCATCTCCTCGTTCACCACACTGCTCCTCTCGGTCGGGGCACGAGGTGGATCCACCCCGTGCCGCCACCCTATGAAGAACGCGGCACCGACGGCAGTCCCCGCGGCCGGGGATCCTCGGCACGGACACGCCCGAGGGGGCCGGAACGCGCCTCGCGCGTTCCGGCCCCCTCGGGCGTGTTGCTCGTTCCGGTCTCAGCGACCCTGGTCGCGGAGGTCCATCGTCTCCTGCAGGGCCCGCTGGAAGTCGCGCTGTTCGTCGGACATGTCGATCTCCTCGTCATCAGGCGTTCGGTGTCCACCGTGGGACGCCGGGAGGGTTCACCGGCGGAGTCGCCCGAGGCTGCGGGGTCTCCGCGCCGAGGACTCGGGTGGGGGCGGGGCTGTTCGCGCCGTCGTCGGCAACGGTGTCACGTCGTCCCGGCGACGCGACAGCGCGGTTCATATCGTGAGACATGCGTCCGGGATGTGGCGGAGGGCCGTCGATCCTCCCCGCCCGGTCCCCGCCCCCGCGACCCGGGGCACGGGTAGCCTGGAGCCACCAGCGTTCGACGAGGAGAAGACGACATGTCCAAGGACGAGGGGCTCAGCCTCGGGTACCGCATCGGGTGGAACATCCGCAGGGCGGCGATGACCGTCTTCGGACCCGCCCAACTCGGCGACGAGGACCCCATGGAGCGTCTTTACAACGAACGGCGTCAGAAGGTCGCCGAGGCTCGCGCCGCCACGCCGGCGGCGGCCAAGAACGCGAAGACCAAGAAGTAGCGGGACGGAGCCCGCAGGACCGCGACACCGGACCGCAACGACAGGACGACGACGCAGGAGCACCGCGACGCGGGATCCCGACGACGCAGGACGGGGGGCGCCGGACGGGGGGCGCCGGGCGACGGCGGGGCCCCAGGGACCGCCCGTCACGCCCGGCCACCCGCGAACCGCTCGCCACGGGAAGAGGACCATTCACCGGCGGCCGGGACACGCTCGTCGGGGCCATGGGCTCGGTGCGCCGTCCACATGCCCTACTGTGCGCCCATGAGTTCCGGCACCCCGCTCGTCGTCCTCGAGCACGTCGACAAGCACTTCGGCGACCTCCACGTCCTCAACGACATCAACCTCACCGTCCACACCGGTGAGGTCCTCGTCGTGATCGGCCCGTCGGGGTCGGGCAAGTCCACCCTGTGCCGCACGATCAACCGCCTCGAGTCGATCGACTCCGGCACGATCACGATCGACGGTCAGCCCCTGCCCGCGGAGGGCAAGCAGCTCGCCCGACTGCGGGCGGACGTCGGCATGGTGTTCCAGAGCTTCAACCTCTTCGCGCACAAGACGATCCTCGAGAACGTCACGCTCGGGCCCGTCCAGGTCCGGGGGCGGAAGAAGGAGGAGGCGCGGACCCGGGCGATGGAGTTGCTCACGCGGGTCGGGGTCGAGCACCAGGCCGACAAGTACCCCGCTCAGCTCTCCGGCGGTCAGCAGCAGCGCGTCGCGATCGCCCGCTCCCTCGCGATGGACCCCAAGGTCATGCTCTTCGACGAACCGACCTCGGCGCTCGACCCCGAGATGATCAACGAGGTCCTCGACGTCATGACCGACCTGGCTCGGTCGGGGATGACGATGATCGTCGTCACCCACGAGATGGGGTTCGCTCGCAAGGCCGCCGACCGGGTCGTGTTCATGTCCGACGGGCAGATCGTCGAGCAGGCCGAACCCGAGCAGTTCTTCACGAGCCCCAGTTCCGCCCGCGCCAAGGACTTTCTCGGCAAGATCCTCAGCCACTGACCACCGCACGACCGACGTCACAGGAGATGAAGATGAAGCGCACGACCACGACAGTCCTGGCCCTCGTGAGCGCCGCGGCACTCGCCCTCTCCGGCTGCGGCGCCGGCACCACCGGCGCCGGCGGGGGCGGGGGTGGGGACGACAGCCTCAGGGTCGGCATCAAGTTCGACCAGCCGGGCATGGGCCTCAAGAAGGGCGAGGAGTACTCGGGTCTCGACGTCGACGTGGCGAAGTACGTCGCCAAGGAGCTCGGCAAGACCCCGACGTTCAGCGAGGCCCCCTCCCCCCAGCGGGAGACCCTGCTCAAGGCGGGGCAGCTCGACATGATCGTCGCGACGTACTCGATCACCGACAAGCGCAAGCAGGAGGTCGGTTTCGCGGGCCCCTACTTCGTCGCCGGACAGGACCTCCTCGTCCGTTCCGACGAGAAGGCCATCACCGGTCCCGAGACGCTCTCCGGCAAGAAGCTGTGTTCGGTGAAGGGGTCCACGCCCGCGCAGCGGGTCAAGGAGGAGCACCCCGACGTCCAGCTGCAGGAGTACGACACCTACTCCAAGTGCGTCGAGGAACTCGTCAACGGCACCGTCGACGCGCTCACCACCGACGACACGATCCTCGCCGGCTACGCGAGCCAGCAGCAGTACGCGGGCAAGCTCAAGCTCGTCGGCAAGCCGTTCTCCGAGGAGAAGTACGGCATCGGCCTCAAGAAGGACGACGCGGAGATGTGCCAGAAGGTCACCGACGCCCTCAAGAAGATGGTCGACTCCGGTGAGTGGCAGAAGATCGTCGATGCCAACCTCGGCCCCGCCGGCTTCAAGCCCGGCCCGGGCAACCCTCCCACCCCCGCCGCCTGCGGCTGACGTGACGTCCTCGGGCGGGCGGCCCACACGGGTCGCCCGCCCGGTTCGTTCCCGCCAGGCCTCGTCCGGCCCGGTCGGTGGTGCGCGGGCTCACCCGACCGGCTCACCCCACCCCTGCATGTCGAAAGGCATCCCTCATGGGTGAAGTCCTCACCAACTACCCCGTCGTGTCGGCGTTCGTCATGACGATCCGGCTCGCGGTGTTCTCGACGCTCGGCGCCCTGCTCATCGGCACCGTGCTCGCGATCTTCCGGCTCTCCCCCGTCGGCCTCCTCCGTGGCCTCGGCGCGCTGTACGTCAACACCGTGCGCAACACCCCCCTCACCCTCATCGTCGTGTTCACGATGCTCGGCGCCCACTCCAACCTTGGGATCCGGGTGGCCGACTCGATCGTCGAGACGACGTTCCGCTGGGGTGTCATCGCCCTCGCGACCTACCACGCGGCCTTCGTCTGCGAGGCGCTCCGCAGTGGCGTCAACACGATCCCCGTGGGGCAGGCCGAGGCGGCACGTTCCCTGGGGCTGAGCTTCTCGCAGAACCTGCGCCACGTCGTGCTCCCCCAGGCCTTCCGCGGCGCGATCGTGCCGCTCGGCAACACGATCATCGCGCTCGTCAAGAACACGACGGTCGTGGCCGTGATCGGCGTCGCCGAGATCGCCTACCTCACCGCGACGGTGATGGAGAACGACCCGGGTTTGATCCTGCCGCTCTTCCTCGTCGTCGCTCTCGGGTTCGTCATCCTCACCGTGCCCCTCGGCCTCGCGACCACCCACTTCGGGCGACGACTGGCGGTGCAGCGATGAGCACGTCCTCGCAGCTGTTCGACGTCCCCGGTCCCCGCGGTCGCGCCACCCAGCGCCTCGCCGCGATCATCCTCGGCGCCCTCGCCCTCGGGCTCCTCGCCGCGATCCTCTGGAAGCTCGGCGATCGCGGCAACCTCACCGCCGCCAAGTGGAGGCCACTCGTCAGCGGTGAGGTGTGGTCCTCCTACATCGTGCCCGGCATCATCAACACCCTGTACGCCGCGGCGATCTCGATCGCCCTCGCCGCCGTCCTCGGCCTCGCCCTCGCGTTCGGGCGGATGTCGAGCGTCGCGGCGGTGCGCTGGGTGAGCGGCACGTTCGTCGAGTTCTTCCGCGCCGTGCCCGTGCTCGTGATGATGCTGCTCTCGTTCTGGGGGTACCTCGCCTCCGGCCTCGTCCCCTCGGCCTACCTCTCCCTCGCCGGCGTCGTCACGGGCCTCACCCTCTACAACTCGTGCGTGCTCGCCGAGCTGCTCCGCTCGGGCGTGCACTCCCTGCCCAAGGGGCAGGCGGAGGCCGGGCTCTCGATCGGCCTCACCCCCGGGCAGACCCTCCGCTCGGTCCAGCTTCCGCAGGCGCTGCGGGCCATGCTCCCGGCGCTGGTCGGGCAGCTCGTCGTCATCCTCAAGGACACGGCACTGGGTTACCAGATCCTCTACCCCGAGCTGCTGCGCCAGGCGGAGCGCATCGGCAGTGCGTACGGCAACCCGGTGCCGGCGCTCATCGTCATCGCGGCGATCTTCATCGCGATCAACGCGAGCCTCACGACGTTGGCGCAGTGGCTGGAGCGTCGACTGTCCAGCCGTGGCCGCGTCGCGGGCGGCGCCCGTGCCGCGGAGCCCACCAAGGCGATGGCGCCCGTCACCTGATCCGGGACGGCGATCCCTGCGGGACCCGCTCACGACGGCGGCCGGACGACCCTGGGGTCGTCCGGCCGCCGCCGTCGTCGTGCGGAACGAGGTCAGGACTCGATGTTCGCCATGACGTGCTTGATGCGGGTGTAGTCCTCGAAGCCGTACATCGAGAGGTCCTTGCCGTAGCCGGAGTGCTTGAAGCCGCCGTGCGGCATCTCGGCGACGAGCGGGATGTGGGTGTTGATCCACACGCACCCGAAGTCGAGCTTGCGGCTCATCCGCATCGCCCGACCGAAGTCGCGGCTCCACACGCTGCTCGCGAGACCGTACTGGACCCCGTTGGCGTGGCTGAGCGCCTGCGCCTCGTCGGCGAAGGACTGGACGGTGATGACCGGCCCGAAGATCTCGTTCTGCACGACCTCGTCGTCCTGGCGCAGACCGGAGACGACGGCCGGGCGCAGGTAGTAGCCACCGGCGAACTCCCCGGTCATCCGGTCACCGCCGACGAGGGTCGCGTGGCCGGGCAGCCGGTCGAGGAACCCGGTGACGTGGGCGAGCTGGTTGGCGTTGTTGACGGGTCCGAAGAGGGCGTCGTCGTCGTCGGGCAGCCCGACGACGGAGTTCTCGGCGAACTCGGCCAGCGCGGCGACGAACTCGTCGTGGACACCCTGTTGGACGAGCACCCGGGTGGCGGCCGTGCAGTCCTGACCGGCGTTGAAGTAGCCGGCCGTGCCGATGCCCTCGATCGCCGCCTCGATGTCGGCGTCGTCGAACACGATGACCGGGGCCTTGCCCCCCAGCTCGAGGTGGACGCGCTTGACGTCCTTGGCGGCGCTCTCGGCGACCTGCATGCCCGCGCGCACCGAGCCGGTGATCGACACCATCTGCGGGGTGGGGTGCTCGACGAGCGCCCGGCCGGTGTCGCGGTCACCGGTGACGACGTTGAAGACGCCCGCGGGGAGGAACTCGGCGGCGATCTCGGCCATCCGCAGGGTCGTCTCCGGGGTGGTGTCGCTCGGCTTGAGCACGACGGCGTTACCGGCGGCGAGCGCCGGCGCGAACTTCCAGACGGCCATCATCATCGGGTAGTTCCAGGGCGTGACCTGACCGATGACCCCGACGGGCTCGCGCCGGATCCACGAGGTGTGTCCGGCCATGTACTCGGCGCTGCCGCGACCCTCGAGGATGCGGGCGGCACCGGCGAAGAACCGGATCTGGTCGGCCATCACCGGGATCTCCTCGCTCGCGGTGAGCGCGTACGGCTTGCCGGTGTTCTCCGCCTCGAGCTTGATGAGTTCGTCGCCGTGCTCCTCGATGGCGTCGGCGATCTTGAGGAGCGCGGACTGACGCTCCGACGGCGTCGTCTCGGCCCATCCCTCGAAGGCCTGGGAGGCGGCGGCGTAGGCACGGTCGACGTCGGCCGCGGTCGAGCGCGGGCCGGTGGCGACGACCTCGCCGGTGACGGGGCTGCGGACCTCGAGTCGCTCGTCGGTCTCGGCGTCGACGAACTCTCCGCCGACGAAGTTCTTGAGTGCGCGGGGACTTGCGGACATGTGCGTCAACTCCTCCGGACCGTGGGGGGCCCTTGGGGTGCGGTGCGGTGGTCGGGCGGCCGGCGCCGACGGCGGTCCGGTCCGCAGATCGTCTTCGCACTCTAGCCACACCCCGCGCTTTCCGTGCCCGAAGCCGCCATGAGATCGCGAAGACGTGGAAGACAGAGGACCGCACAACGGAATACGTTGTCAAGACCTTGATTCCCCATGGAATCCGTGAGACGTTGCGGTCATGACCGACGACTCGGCTGCGGAGATCCCCTCCGCCTCGGACCTCGATCACACGAGCCGGCGCATCATCGAGCACCTCCAGCGAGACGGACGTGCCTCCTACGCCGCGATCGCCCGCGACGTCGGCCTGTCCGAGGCCGCCGTCCGCGCCCGCGTCCAGCGGCTCCTCGACTCCGAGATCATGCAGATCGTCGCCGTCACCGACCCCCTCCAGGTGGGGTTCGCCCGACAGGCGATGGTCGCGATCCGCGTCCAGGGCGACACCACGACCGTGGCCGACGCTCTCACCGCCATGCGGGAGGTCGCCTACGTCGTGACCACCGCCGGCAGCGTCGACATCCTCGCGGAGGTCATCTGCGAGGACGACGACCAGCTCCTCGACGTCCTCAGTCGCCGCATCCGCGCGATCCCGGGCGTCTCGTCCACCGAGACCTTCGTCTATCTCAAGCTCAACAAGCAGCACTACGACTGGGGAACGCGATGACCACCACCGTCCAGAACACCACCGTGCCGACCACCACCGCCCAGGGCAGCGCCACGCAGGTCGGTCACACCCGCGCGGGGACCTCCTACTCCGACGCGGCCCGGGAGCACCTGTGGATGCACTTCACCCGGCACTCCAGCTACGACGGCGCCGACGTGCCGACGATCGTGCGCGGCGAGGGCGCGTACGTCTACGACGCGTTCGGCCGCCGCTACCTCGACGGGCTCGCCGGGCTGTTCACCGTGCAGGTCGGTCACGGCCGCACCGAGCTCGCCGAGGCCGCACGGCGTCAGATGGAGCAGCTCGCCTACTTCCCCCTCTGGTCCTACGCCCACCCGCAGGCGATCGAGCTCGCCGAGCGGCTCGCGGGCCAGACCCCCGGTGACCTGAACCGCGTGTTCTTCACGACCGGTGGCGGCGAGGCCGTGGAGTCGGCCTGGAAGCTCGCCAAGCAGTACTACAAGCTCACCGGACGCCCCACCAAGCACAAGGTGATCAGCCGCAGCATCGCCTACCACGGCACCCCGCAGGGCGCGCTGTCGATCACCGGGATCCCGTTCGCCAAGACCCCGTTCGAGCCCCTCGTGCCGGGCGCGTTCAAGGTCCCGAACACCAACCAGTACCGCGCCCCGGAGGAGTTTCGCGACGATCCCGAGGCCTTCGGCCGGTGGGCCGCCGACCGCATCGCCGAGGCCATCGAGTTCGAGGGCCCGGAGACCGTCGCGGCCGTGTTCCTCGAACCCGTGCAGAACTCCGGCGGCTGCTTCCCGCCGCCACCCGGGTACTTCCAGCGGGTCCGCGAGATCTGCGACTCCTACGACGTGCTGCTCGTCTCCGACGAGGTCATCTGCGCGTTCGGGCGCATCGGCGAGATGTTCGCGTGCACCGACTTCGGCTACACCCCGGACATCGTCACCTGCGCCAAGGGCATGACCAGCGGATACGCCCCGCTCGGCGCGATGATCGCGAGCGATGCCCTCTTCGAGCCCTTCCGCTCCGGGACGACGACCTTCCCCCACGGCTACACCTTCGGCGGCCACCCCGTCTCCACCGCGGTCGCGATGGCCAACCTCGACATCATGGAGCGGGAGGGCCTCACCGCCCACGTCCACGAGAACGCCCCACGCTTCCGTGCGGCGCTCGAGCGTCTGCGCGACCTGCCGATCGTCGGCGACGTCCGCGGCGCCGGGTACTTCTACGGCATCGAACTCGTCAAGGACAAGGCCACCCGCGAGACCTTCGACGAGGCGGAGTCCGAGCGCCTGCTGCGCGGATTCCTCTCCACCGCGCTGATGGACGCCGGCCTCTACTGCCGGGCCGACGACCGCGGCGACCCCGTCATCCAGCTCGCGCCGCCGCTCATCATCGGCGAGCGCGAGTTCGCCGAGATCGAATCCGCACTGCGAGACGTCCTCACGCGGGCCGGCGACCTACTCTGACGCTCCGGGCGCAGGCCCCACCACCGCCACGCCGCCGGCCCTCACCCTCGGGCCCTCATGGTCGGCCCCCACCAGGGGGCCGACCATCGCCGGCCCCTTCCTTCTCTTCCCTCCCCGTTCTCCCTGTTCTCTTCCCCCTTCCAGGAGGCACCCCATGACCACCCTCGATCGCGACGTCGTCGTCGTCGGCGCCGGAGCCTGCGGGCTCACCGCGGCCACACGGCTGCGTGAGGCCGGCCGCAGCGTCGTCGTCCTCGAAGCACGTGACCGCGTCGGCGGACGCACGTGGACCGACCACATCGACGGCGCGATGCTCGAGATCGGCGGCCAGTGGGTCTCCCCCGACCAGACCGCCCTCCTCGCGATGCTCGAGGAGCTCGGGCTCGAGACCTTCTCGCGGTATCGCGAGGGCGCCTCGGTCTACATCTCCCCCGACGGCACCGCCACGCAGTTCGACGGGGACGACTTCCCGTGCCGGCCCGAGACCGTCGCCGCCATGAACGCCCTCATCGCCGAACTCGACGAGCTCGTCGAGCAGATCGGCCCCGAGGAGCCCTGGGCGCACCCGCGGGCCCGCGAGCTCGACACCGTCTCCTTCGAGCACTGGCTCGCGCAGCGCTGCGACGACGAGGAGGCCCGCCGCAACGTCGGGTTCTTCATCGCCGGCGGCATGCTCACCAAGCCGATGCACTCCTTCTCGGCGCTGCAGGCGATCCTCATGGCCGCCTCGGCCGGGTCGTTCTCCAACCTGGTCGACGAGGGCTTCATCCTCGACAAGCGGGTCGTCGGTGGGATGCAGCAGGTGAGCGAACGCCTCGCCGAACGCCTGGGCGACGACGTCCTCCTCTCCCATCCCGTGCGCACGGTGCGGTGGCGTGAGACCGCCGAGGACCAGGGCAGCGGTGCGCGGGTCGAGGTCGTCGCCGACTCCGCGGACGGCCCGGTCACCGTGCGCGCCCACGACGTGATCCTCGCCGTGCCGCCGAACCTCTACACACGGGTCTCCTTCGAGCCGCCGCTGCCGCGGCGCCAGCACCAGATGCACCAGCACCAGTCGTTCGGCCTCGTCGTCAAGGTCCACGCCGTCTACCCCACCCCGTTCTGGCGCGAGAAGGGCCTGTCGGGAACGGGTTTCGGCTGCAGCCAGCTCGTCCAGGAGGTCTATGACAACACCAACCACGACGACCCGAAGGGCACACTCGTCGCCTTCGTGCCCGACGAGCGGGCCGACGAGGTGTTCGCGATGACCGCGGAGGAGCGCAGGGAGAAGATCCTCGCCGCGATCGCCGCCTACCTCGGCCCGGAGGCCCTCACCCCCGAGGTCTACTACGAGTCCGACTGGGCGGCCGAGGAGTGGACCCGCGGCGCCTACGCGACGAGTTTCGACCTCGGTGGCCTGCACCGGTACGGCGCCGACATGCGCGCCCCCGTCGGCCCGATCCGGTTCGCCTCCTCCGACCTCGCGGCCGAGGGCTATCAGCACGTCGACGGCGCGATCCGCATGGGGCAGCGCACGGCCGACGCGATCCTCGAGGGCGCACGGCCGTGAGGTACCTCGTCGCGTACACCGCCAACGACCGGGGGCGGGACGCCCTGCGACTCGGGGTCGCGCTCGCGCGGTCCTTCAACGCCGAGCTCGACATCGTCGTCGTGCTCCGTCGCGACGACGCCTTCGCGCCGCCGTACCCGCCCGTCGGGCACACCGAGGAGATCCTCGCGGCGCAGGCGCAGAGGTGGCTCGACGAGGCGCTCACGCTCGTCCCGAGTGACGTCGTGGCCCGCACCCACATCCGGTTCGCGGCCTCGGCGGCGCAGGGCATCGAGGCCGCCGCGGAGGAGTTCGACGCCGGTCTCATCGTCCTCGGCGGCAGCAGCGCCGGTCTGCTCCGGCGCCACTCGATCGGGGCCAACGCCAACACGCTCCTGCACAGCAGCAGCCGACCGATCGCCCTCGCCCCCCGCGGCTACGAGCCGGAGACCATCGAGCACATCGACGTCGCCGTCGGCACCCGGCCCGGCGCACCGCACGTCCTCGCCGAGGCCGTGCAGGCCTCGGTGCGCAGCGGGTTGCCCCTGCGCCTCGTCACCCTCGTCGACACCGGCGGCCACGACACGGCCGAAGCCGGTGAGGTCGCGGCGTCGACGGAGGCGCAGGTCCGCGACCTCCTCGACCGTACGGTCGCGGAGACAGGGACACCGAGCGCCGTCGACGTCCACGTCGCCGGCGGGCCCGACGTGCCCACCGCCGTCGCCGAGACCGACTGGCACGACAACGCCGTCCTCATCCTGGGGTCGAGCCGCCTCGCCGAGCGGCACCGCCTCTTCCTCGGCTCCACCGCGGGGCGGATGCTGCGCGCACTGAGCGTGCCCGTCGTCATCGTCCCCCGCCGGGACGACAGCTCCGAAGGACACCGGGCGTGAGCGCCATGCGCCCCGGGCGGGGCGAAGCCGCCGCCGCGGGTACCTCGGGCACGTCGGGAGTGTCGGACACGTCGAGCACGTCGAGCACGGACAAGGGGCTGTCGAGCGGCAGCGTGGGTCTCGTCGCCGCGGTCTTCATCGGCATCTCGTGCATCGCGCCCGCCTACACCCTCAGCGGCGCGCTCGGTCCCACGGCCTCGGCGGTCGGGGAGCACATGCCGGCGATCCTCCTCGTCGGGTTCATCCCGATGCTCCTCGTCGCCGTCGGGTATCGCGAACTCAACGCCGCGATGCCCGACAGCGGCACGACGTTCACGTGGGCCACCCGCGCGTTCGGACCGTGGATCGGGTGGATGGGCGGGTGGGGCCTGCTGGCCGCGACCGTCCTCGTGCTCTCCAACCTCGCGGGGATCGCCGTCGACTTCTTCTACCTCGCGGTGGCGCAGCTCCTGCGTCGCCCCGACCTCGCCGACCTCGCCGCGAACGTGCCGGTCAACATCGCCACGTGTCTCGTCTTCATGGTGGCGGCCTGCTACATCTCCTACCGCGGCATCGAGGCGACGAAGTCCTTCCAGTACGTCCTCGTCGCCTTCCAGGTCGTCGTCCTCGTCTGGTTCTCCGCGAGCGCCTGGCTCCACGTGCAGAACGGCACCGCGTTCGACGGACACCTGCCCTCTCTCGAGTGGTTCAACCCGTTCGGGGTCGGGTCGATGTCGGCGTTCGCCGCGGGCGTCTCCCTCTCGGTGTTCATCTACTGGGGCTGGGACGTCGTGCTCACGATGAGCGAGGAGTCCACGAGTTCCTCGGTCACCCCCGGCCGCGCCGCGACCGCGACCATCGGCATCATCGTCGCGCTCTACCTCCTCGTCGCGACGGCGACGCTCGCCTACGCGGGCACGGGCACCGGCGAGTTCGGCCTCGGCAACGAGGGCATCCAGGAGAACATCCTCGCCGCGCTTGCCGGCCCGATCATGGGGCCCGCCGCCATCGCGATGAGCCTCGCCGTGCTCGCGAGCTCCACGGCCTCGCTGCAGTCGACGTTCGTCTCCCCCGCGCGCACCATGCTGGCGATGGGCTTCTACGGCGCCCTCCCCCGCCGATTCGCCTCGATCAGCCCGCGATTCCAGTCCCCCGGGTACGCGACGTTCGTCTCGGCGGCGGTCTCGTTCGGGTTCTACGCGGTGATGCGGGTCATCAGCGAGGCCGTGTTGTGGGACACGATCACCGCACTCGGCATGATGGTGTGCTTCTACTACGGCATCACCGCGCTCGCCTGCGTCTGGTACTTCCGCCGCGAGGCGTTCTCCTCGGCGAACACCGCGTTCACGAGGTTCGTGTGTCCGCTGCTCGGCGGCGTCCTGCTGCTCATGTTCTTCGTGACGACCTCGATCGACAGCATGGACCCCGAGTACGGCTCCGGCTCCTCGCTGTTCGGGCTCGGGCTCGTGTTCGTGCTCGGCGTCGTCATCCTCCTTCTCGGAGTCGCCTCGATGCTCGTCATGCGCACGCTCAACCCGGCGTTCTTCCGCGACGGCCTGCCGCTGCGCCCGGGCTCGCTCGATGCGGGGGCGACACCCCCTGTCGCCCAGGGCGATACCGCAGGATGACCCGGACTCCGACCCAGGACTGATGTGCGGACGCGGCCCCTGCCGCCACACTCGAGGTGGCGCGGGGGTCGCGTCGATTCGAGACGAGGAGTCGAGGACTCGTGGACACCGTGCGCCGGTATGTCTTCCCCCTGCTGTGGATCCTGGTGCTGGGGGTGATCGCGGCCTCGCTCGCCAAGTTGGCGTTCTTCTCCGACGGGCCTTCGGCACAGGCCGGTGACGACGCCGCCCCCGCGGCGGACCTCGTCGAGGAGTCATTCGTCACCGTCGAGAAGGGCGACGTCGCCTCCACCCTGTCGCTGTCCGGCACGGTGCGTCCCGACGCCGGTCGGGCGGTCCCGGCGAGGACGACCGGAGAGGTCGTCGCCGTCTGGGTCAAGAACGGTGAGCACGTGGGACGCGGTTCCCGGATCCTGCAGGTGAAGGTGCCCCGCGAGGTCGAACCCCCCGCCCCGCCCACCGCCGCGCCGGGCGCCACGGCGCCACCGGCCGCGCCCGTGCCCCAGGCGCCCCAGTTCACCTATCACAACCTCTCGGCACCCGGCTCGGGCACGGTGCGAGACCTCAAGGCGGTGGTCGGTCAGACCCTCACCGCCGGCGACGTCGTCGCCTCCCTCTCGCCGGGCACGTACTCCGTCGTCGCCGACCTCACCCCGGAGCAGCAGCTGCAGCTCCTCGACCGCAGGGTCGAGGCCACCGCGACGGTCCCGGGACGGCGGGCGCCCCTCGCGTGCGCCTCGACCCGCATCGACGAGGACGACCCGGAGCCGGAGCAGGGCACCCAGCCGGGCCCGCCCCAGATCGACCCCAACACCGGCATGCCGATGGAGAGCGCCCAGTCGCAGGCGAGCCTGCGGTGCGCGGTTCCCGAGGACGCCAAGGTCGTCCCCGGGCTCGCGGTGAAGGTCGGGGTCGACCTCGGGAAGGCGAGCAAGACCCTCGTCGTGCCGACGACCGCGGTCGAGGGCAGCGGCGACGACGGCGCGGTCTACCTCCGCGGCGACGGCGGTCAACCCGAACGGCACCCCGTCAAGCTCGGGTTGCGTGGCGAGAACGTCGTCCAGGTCGTCTCCGGCCTCAAGGAGGGCCAGGAGATCCTCCGCTTCGTCCCCGGCGTCGACAATCCCGACGCGGGACAGGGCGGACAGGGCGGCCCCGTCGGACCCGGCTGGTGAGAGACACCATGACCCTCCCCCTCGGCGACCCGTCTCCCGCGGAGTCACCCGAGTCGCCGTTGCTCGAGATGCGCGGCGTCACCCGGTCGGTGCCCCTGCCCAACCGCGAGACGCTGCACATCCTCCGCGGCATCGACCTCGAGGTGTACCCCGGCGACCACGTCGCGATCGTCGGGCGGTCGGGCTCGGGCAAGACGACCCTCATGAACCTCCTCGGGCTCATCGACCGGCAGACCGATGGCGAGCTCCTCCTCGACGGTCACGACGTCGCCCGGATGCGCGACGCCCGCCGCGCCCGGTTGCGCGGTCGCTCGGTGGGGTTCGTCTTCCAGCAGTTCAACCTGCTTCCGGGACGCACCGCGCTCGAGAACGTCATGATGCCGATGCTCTACGGCGACGCCCGTCAGTTCTGGAACCGCCGCCGCGCGGCCATGGAGATGCTCGAGCGCGTCGGCCTCGCCGACCGGGCCGAGCAGAAGCCGTCCCGCCTCTCCGGCGGGGAGCAGCAGCGGGTCGCCGTCGCGCGCGCACTCGTACGCCGCCCCCGGCTCATCCTCGCCGACGAACCCACCGGCGCCCTCGACGTCACCACTGGAGAGGCCGTCATGGCGTTGCTCGACGAGATCGCCCGCGACTCCGACGCGGCGCTGGTCACCATCACCCACGACCTGCAGGTCGCGGCCCTCTCCCAGCGCACCTTCCTTCTCGACGGCGGCGTCCTCCACGACGTCGACGTCGAGGACGCGGGCGCGGCCCTGGCGAGCACCGGAGGGATCAGGGCGGGTCGGGCCGAGGTCGCCGACGCCCCCACCCCTGCGACGGTCCCCGACCGTGCCCCGGTCGCGGCTCCCGAGGGCGGTGCGCGCGCATGACCGGGTTCATCGCCGCGATCGTCGAGGCCTACGGCGAGTTGCGGGTCAACAAGGCCCGCGTGCTCCTCTCGCTGTTCGGGGTGGCCGTCTCCGTGTTCGCGATGACGGGGGTGCTCGGGGCCGGCGGCATGCTGAGCAGCGCCCTGCAGCAGGCGATCGAGCGAGACATGGGCCGCCCCACCGTGCTCGCACTCCAGCCGACGGGTTCGGTGGAGACGACCGGTGCCGCGGCCAGGCGGGACGACGCGGTGCTCGAGACCCTCGACCGTCTGGGGATGACGCAGCGCTCCCGCACGGCACAGTTCTCGTTGCGGGTGCAGACTCCCGACGGCGTGTGGCCCGTGCAGGTCAACGCCGTCGATCCCGACTACGCGCACATGTACCGCATCCGCACCGCGAGCGGCCGATGGATCGCCCCCAGCGACCAGGAGCGCCTGGCACCGGCTCTCGTCGTCGACGACGAGACCTACGAGCGCCTCGGACGCCCGCCGCTGGGCTCGGCGACCGTGACCTCCTACGGCTCCGCCCCCACGGACCCGGCCGCCCAGGGCCCGACCGCGAGCCGCAGCGTCGAGCTCGTCATCGTCGGCGTCCTCCCGCCCCGCCCCGGGGAGTCGCGCGACGGGGCCCTCACGGCGTTCATGCCGAGCGGCGCCCTCGCCCAGATCCCCGGAGGAGACGAGGCCGTCCGGCAGCGCAGTTACCTCACGTGGGTCCCGCCGGAGGTCCAGGACGGTGCCATGCGTCAGCTGCGCCGGCAGCTCGAGGCCGTACCGGGGGGCCCATCGAGGTCTACTCCATGGGGATGTCCCCCGAGGACCTCGGCTTCGACCGCGTCACGTGGGCGATCGCCGGTGTCGCCGGGGTGGTGCTCCTCCTCGGCGCGCTCGGGCTGGTCAACATCTCCCTCGTCACCGTGCGGCACCGCCTGCGGGAGATCGGTATCCGCCGTTCCTACGGCGCCACCGGGCCGCGCATCTTCGTCGGTGTCCTCATGGAGTCCGTCGTCGCGACCACCGTCGCCGGGCTCATCGGGGTCACCGCCGCCGTCGCCGTCGTCCGGGCGCCGTTCGTCCAGAGATGGTTCGCCGACATCGGCCTCGTCGACCTGCCACCGTTCCCGGTCTCCGCGGTGCTCATCGGTCTGCTCGCCGCGATCGCCGTGGGTGCCCTCGCCGGCATCCTCCCCGCCGCCATCGCCACCCGGATCAAGGTCATCGACGCGATCCGAGCCTGAGGCGATCCGAGCCCCGACCCACGGGCCCCCGCGTCCGGGAGCCCGCCCACCGGGTCCTTCTCGCGCGCCTGCGTCCGTCGAGGGCGCCACGAACGCGACGAACCCCCGCAGCGCGGGTGGCTGCGGGGGTTCGTCGCGTTCGTGGCGCGGGTGCTCACTCCTTGCGGAGCACCGGGCGCAGGGTGTCGAGAACGCTTGCGTCCTCGATCGTGCTCGGCACCTGGGCCTCCTGGCCGTCGGCGATCTGGCGCATGGTCTTGCGGAGGATCTTGCCCGAACGCGTCTTCGGCAGGGCGACGACGACGTCGACGAGCTTGAGGGCGGCGACCGCGCCGACCTCGTCACGGACCCGCTTGACGAGCTCGGTGCGCAGCTTCTCGGTGTCCTCCTCGGTCTCGATGCCGGCGCCGGACTTGAGCACGACGAACGCGCGCGGGATCTGGCCCTTCATCTGGTCGGCCACGCCGATGACGGCGCACTCGGCGACGGCCGGGTGACCGGCGATCGCCGCCTCGATCGACCCGGTGGAGAGGCGGTGACCGGCGACGTTGAGCACGTCGTCGGTGCGGCCCATCACGTAGACGTATCCGTCCTCGTCGATGTAGCCGCCGTCGCCGGTGAGGTAGTACCCCTCGTAGGCCGACAGGTAGGACGAGACGTAGCGGTCGTCGTCGTTCCACAGCGTCGGCAGCGTGCCGGGCGGCATCGGGAGCTTGATCGCGATCGAGCCCTCGGTACCGGCGGGCACCTGGTTGCCCTGGTCGTCGAGAACCTGGACGTCGTAACCCGGCGTGGGGACCGTGGGCGAGCCCGGCTTGACCGGGAGTTCCTCGATGCCGACGGGGTTGGTCGCGATGGGCCACCCCGTCTCGGTCTGCCACCAGTTGTCGATGACGGGGACGCCGAGGATCTGGCTCGCCCACTTGTACGTCTCGGGGTCGAGACGCTCACCCGCGAGGAACAGCCTCCGCAGGCTGGAGACGTCGTACTTCTTCAGCTCCTCGGCGTTCGGGTCCTCCTTCTTGATGGCCCGGATCGCCGTCGGCGCCGTGAACAGCGACGCGACGCGGTACTTCTCAACGACCCGCCAGAACGCGCCGGCGTCGGGGGTGCCGACGGGCTTGCCCTCGTACACGATCGTCGTCGCACCCGCGAGCAGGGGGGCGTACACGATGTAGGAGTGGCCGACGACCCACCCCACGTCGCTGGCCGCCCAGAACACCTCGCCCGGGGAGATGCCGTAGAGGTTCGGCATCGACCAGGTGAGCGCGACCGCGTGACCGCCGTTGTCACGCAGGATGCCCTTCGGCTTGCCGGTGGTCCCGGAGGTGTAGAGCACGTACAACGGGTCGGTGGCCGCGACCTCGACGCACTCGGCGGGTTCGACGGCGTCGGAGCCCATGACCTCGGCCCAGTCGACGTCGCGGTCGGTCATCTCGGCGGTGACCTGCTCGCGCTGGAGGATCACGCAGCGGTCGGGCTTGTGGCTCGACCGGTCGATCGCCTGGTCGAGGAACGGCTTGTACGGGATGACGCGGGTGGGCTCGATGCCGCACGAGGCGGCGACGACGACCTTGGGCGCGGCGTCCTCGATGCGGGCGGCGAGCTCGGCCGGGGCGAACCCACCGAAGACGACCGAGTGGATCGCGCCGAGCCGTGCCGTCGCGAGCATCGCGATGACGGCCTCGGGGACCATCGGCATGTAGATGACGACCCGGTCGCCCTTCTCGACGCCCAGCGCGCGGAGCACCCCGGCGAACTTGGCGACCTGTTCGAGGAGCTCGCTGTAGGTGTAGGTGCGCGAGGTGCCCGTCACCGGGCTCTCGTAGTGCAACGCGGCCTGGTCGGCACGTCCGTTGACGACGTGGCGGTCGAGGGCGTTGTAACAGGTGTTGAGGGTCCCGTCGGAGAACCACCGGTAGAACGGCGGACGGGAGTCGTCCAGCCCGGTCTTCGGGGGGCGGATCCAATCCACGCCCTGGGCGGCTTCGGCCCAGAACGCCGCCGGGTCCGCACTGCTTCTGTCGTGGAGTACTCGGTAGGCGCCGTTGCTCATGGGGGTCATCCTCCACCGGCCGCGCAGGTCGCGGGGCGGCTACGCGTCGCTCGATACGGCGACCCGACATGCGTTGTCGCCGAACGGTCGCGGCGACCTCTCGGCGCGGACGGCGAACGGCCGGCACGGGCCCCTGTTCCCATGCCGGCCGTCGGGCCCATCACGTCGCCGTGTGGACTCGACCGGGATGCACCGCCGTCAGCTCGTCATCCCGGACGTCTTGTGCCCTCAGCCGCAGTCGAGCCCCAGCGCCTCGACGACGTCGGCAGGAGCGACCTCGCACCCGACCTCGGCCGTTCCCAGGTCGACGACGCTCCAGCGTCCCTTCGCCTGGCGGAGGAGCACCGTGGCGGGGTCGAGCTCGGCGCCCTTGACGGGCCGCAGCGTGACGCTGGCCCACACGCCGCTCGTGCGCAGGCCCACGACGGAGTACTGCGAGGCGGGGACGCCGGCGGTGAACTCGCTCGCGTGGACGGCCTTGGTGACGGCCGCGAGCGTCGAGGCCTCCTCGGCCTGACGGCGCGCGTGAGCGCCCTGGACGGCGCGGTAGTGGGCAGCCGTGGACGTGGTGGCGGTACTCGTGTGAGCGGCGCGCGTGACGGAACCGACCGCGTCGGCCTGGCCGGCGGCTGCCGCGGACCCGGCCAGAAGCAGCGTGGTGAGTCCCATCGCGAGGATGGTGCGTGCGCGCATGATGTGTGTCTCCCGTCAGTTCCCACGGAGACGACCCCCGGCCCCGCGAACACCCTTATCCTCTCGTGCCTTCGACCCGGCGAAAAGGAAATATCGTGCGCTCGGGATCACAAGTCGGTGACGTTCACGTCACCGCCCGGACACGGCTCTGACCAGGGCATTCACGGACCTGGACACGCGCCTCGGCGCGTCGTCGCGGTCCGTGTCGGGGGCATGTCGAATCAGACGTCCTGAACTGCCGCCCACGTCCCCGAACGCCGCCCGATCGACGAGGTGGATACGTCCCGCCGCCCGGCGTGGACGCGGCGCGGGCATCATGGCCGATCATGGACATCGAGTCGATCGAGGCGTTGCGCGGGGCCCTGGACGAGGGTGTCCCGCTGGGACGCCTCCGCCTCCAGGGCCTGGACCTCACCGACGACGCCGCGCTGCTCACCGGGCGGGACGTCGAGGGCCTCGTCGTCCTCGGGGGACGTCTGCCGATGCCGCTCGCGCGATACCTCACCCGGCACGGCGCCGTCGTCCTGCCGCCCGCGCCGCATGCGCCGGTCGATCCCTACCGCGGGCACGTCTACACCCCCGACGAGCTGTACGCGGGGCTCACCGAGCACGGTTACGGGGCCACGCCCGACGCACGCGCCTACGCGTGGAGCCGCTCGGCGAGCCTGCGGCACGACGCGTACGTCGCCGTCCTGCGCGCCACCCACGACGTCGCGATGGAGGACGCGCTCGACGGGGTCCTGCGCGGCCATCCGGTCGTCGGGGTCATGGGGGGGCACGCGTTGCGGCGCGACGACTCGGCCTACGCCGAGGCCGCCGGCCTCGCCCACCGACTCGCCCGCCACGGGCTCGTCGTCGCCACCGGCGGCGGCCCCGGGGCGATGGAGGCGGCGAACCTCGGTGCTCTCGCCCCGGACGAACCCGCGCTCACCGACGCCCTGCGGCGCCTCGGGGCCGTGCCCTCGTTCGTCCCGGACATCGGGGCGTGGGCGGCCCTCGGGCTCGAGGTCCGTGCCGATCTGCTCGCCCGACGCCCGGCCGACGCGCCCCAGACGTGCTCGGTGGGGATCCCGACGTGGTTCTACGGGCACGAGCCGCCGAACGTCTTCTGCGACCACGTCGCCAAGTTCTTCTCCAACGCGGTGCGCGAGGACGGACTGCTGTCGCGGTCCACCGCCGGCATCGTCGTCCTGCGCGGCGCCGCCGGCACGGTGCAGGAGGTCTTCCAGGCGGTGACGCCGCGGTACTACGCCGACGACGACAGCGAGCTCTCCCCACTCGTCCTCGTCGGTGTCGAGCACTGGACCGTCACGATGCCCGTGTGGCCGGCCCTCCGGGCCCTGGCGGCCGACCGGCGCATGGCGAGCGCGCTCCACCTCGTCGACAGCCTCGCCGAGGCCGCGCAGATCGTCAGCGCTCACCACCTCGGCCGCTGATCGCGCCCGCACACGAGCGGGGACCTGCGCGCGTCCGACCCCCTCGGGGTCACGCCGTCGAGGCGGCCAGCTGCCCGCAGGCGCCGTCGATGTCGCTGCCGCGCGTGTCGCGGACGGTCGTCGGCACCCCGTGGGCCCGCAGCCGCTCGACGAACTGCTGCATCACCCCGGGCCGGGACGCGGTCCAGATGCTGCCCGGAGTCGGGTTGAGCGGGATCGGGTTGACGTGCACCCACCCGCGGCCGCGCGCGGCGAGCTTCTCACCGAGCAGGTCGGCGCGCCAGGCCTGGTCGTTCATGTCCCGGATGAGCGCGTACTCGATCGAGACCCGCCGGCCCGTCGCCTCGAAGTAGCGCCGTGCTGCGTCGAGGGCCTCCTCGACGGAGTACCGCGTGTTGATGGGGACGAGTTCGTCGCGCAACTCGTCGTCCGGGGCGTGGAGGCTGAGGGCCAGGGTGACGGGGATGCCCTCCGCGGCGAGCCGGTCGATGCCCGGGACGAGGCCGACCGTGGACATCGTGATGCCGCGTGCCGACATCCCGAGGCCTTCGGGCGCCGGGGCGACCATCCGCCGGATCGCGGCGATCGCCCGCTTGTAGTTGACGAGCGCCTCCCCCATGCCCATGAAGACGACGTTGCTCACGCGCACCGGACCATCGTGGAGGCCCACCGCCCCGGCGGAGGTCTCGTCGGCATCCGGCGCATCGAACGCGCCGGCCTCCTCGCCGAGGGCGTCGGCGGTGTCGGAGTACTCCGCAGCACCGGCCTCGACCTGTCCGGTGGCGAGCATCCGGGACGCCTCGACCACCTGCCCGACGATCTCGGCCGTCGACAGGTTGCGGGTGAACCCCTCCTGCCCCGTCGCGCAGAACGGGCAGTTCATGCCGCATCCGGCCTGACTGGAGATGCACACGGTCGCCCGCCGGGGGTAGCGCATGAGGACGGATTCGACGAGCGCGCCGTCGTGGAGGCGCCACACCGACTTCACCGTCGCACCGGCGTCGGCCCGCAGGTGCCGTACGGGGTCCAGCAGCGGGGGGAGCAGCTGGGCGACGAGCTCCTCCCGCCCGGCGGCGGGGAGGTCGGTCATGTCGGCAGGATCGCTCGTGTGTCCGACGAAGTAGTGCCGGGAGATCTGCTTGGCCCGGAAGCCGGGGAGCCCCAGCGCCGTGACGGCCTCGAGGCGACCGGGCATGTCGAGGTCCGCGAGATGCGTGGGCGGCATGGGGTTGCCGGGCGGGGAGAACGTCACCTGACCGCGCGCGGGGCGGCGGCGCTCCAGCCGTACCTGGACCGGGGGCTTCGACGGGTCGGTCACGGGACTCCTGACGGGGTGGGGGCGGGGCGGATGTGGACGGGGAAGCTCACACCAGCAGCGACATGACGAGCCACGCGACGGGGGCCGTGACGAGGAGGGAGTCGATGCGGTCCATGATGCCTCCGTGCCCCGGCAGGATGTCGCCGAGGTCCTTGACGCCGAGGTCGCGTTTGAGCATGGACTCGGTGAGGTCGCCGAGCGTCGCCGCCGCGACCGTGAGAAGCCCGAGGAGGGCGCCGACCCACACGGATCCCCCGAGCATGAGCGGCACCGTGAGCATGCCCGCGGCGAGGCAGCTCACGGTCGAGCCGGCGAGCCCCTCCCACGACTTCTTCGGGCTCACCGACGGCGCCATCGGATGCTTGCCCGCGACGACGCCGACGGCGTACCCGCCGATGTCGCTGGAGATCGTCACGATGACGAAGGCCGTGATGCGCAGGTTCCCGTCGGGCTCGGCGAGCATCAACGTCGTGAACGCCGACAGGAACGGCACGTAGGCCGCGATGAACACCCCGGCGGTGACGTCGCGGGTCGCCCGGTCGATGCCGAGGACGCTGCGCCAGGCGACGATGGCGAGCAGCGTGGCCCCGAACGCGACCATGAGCCCCGGCCCGCGGCCGACGTAGGCGCCGACGTGCATCGCCACGGTGCCGAGCAGCAGCGGCACCACGGGCACGGAGAACCGCCCGGAGGTGAAGGCCCGGGACAGTTCGACCACGCCGATGCACAACGCGGGGATGACGAGGACGAGCCAGCCCCACCGGACGACGAAGAGGCTGGCGAGGATGAGCCCACCGAGCCCGACCCCGACACCGATGGCGACGGGGAGATTGCGGCCCGCCTTGCCGGGTGGCTTCTTCGTGGGCGCGACGGGGACCGTCATCGCTGTCCTCTCGTCCTCGTTCGCGGCTCGGGTGCGCGTCATGCTCGGGGGACGTCGCGCAGACGTCGGTCAGACGGCGGAGAGCTCCGCCTCCTTGCCCTTGAGCAGCTCGTCGACCTGCTCGACGTGCTTCTTGGTGAGGGCCTCGAGCTCCTTCTCCGACCGCGTGCCCTCGTCCTCGCCGATATCGCCGTCCTTGACGAAGCGGTCGATCTGGTCCTTGGCGTGGCGTCGCACGTTGCGGATCGCGACCTTGGCGTCCTCGCCCTTGCGCTGCGCCATCTTGACGTACTCCTTGCGGCGCTCGGCCGTGAGCTCGGGCAGGATGCAGCGGATCGAGTGGCCGTCGTTGCTCGGGTTGACGCCGAGGTCGGAGTCGCGGATGGCCTTCTCGATGTTCGCCATCGCGCCCTTGTCGAAGGGCGTGATGAGCATGGTGCGGGCCTCCGGCGTCTGGAACGACGCGAGCTGCTGCAACGGCGTGGGGGCGCCGTAGTAGTCGACGAGGAGCTTGTTGAACATGCCCGCGTTCGCCCGGCCGGTGCGGATGGAGGCGAAGTCCTCCTTCGCCACCTCGATGGCCTTCTCCATCTTGTCCTCGGCCTCGAACATCGTCTCGTCCAACATGGTGGGTGCCTTTCACGTTCGCTCGCCATGCGCCGCACATCGGCGCGTGGGTCCCATGCTGTCAGACGTCCGCACCTCTCGCCGGGCATGGGCCGACGGGAAGTGGAGGTGTGGAGCCGCCCCACCTGCGGCGGTGGGCGCGGGGCGGGTCAGTCCGCGTAGACCTCGGTGCCGAGGGACTCCCCGCGCAGGACGCGGGAGATCGTCGACTCCCCCTGCATCGCGAAGACGATCATGGGGAGGCGGTTCTCCATGCAGAGGCTGAACGCCGCGGCGTCGACGACCTTGAGGTTGTGGGCGAGGGCCTCGTCGTAGGAGATGCGGTCGAACCGGCGGGCGTCGGGGTTGGTGCGGGGGTCGCTGTCGTAGACCCCGTCGACGCCGTTCTTGCTCATGAGCACGGCGTCACAGCCGATCTCGAGGGCACGCTGCGCCGAGACCGTGTCGGTGGAGAAGTAGGGCATGCCCGCGCCGGCGCCGAAGATGACGACCCGGCCCTTCTCGAGGTGGCGGATGGCCCGGCGGGGGATGTAGGACTCGGCGACCTGGCCCATCGTGATCGCGGTCTGCACGCGCGTGTCGATGCCCTCCTTCTCGAGGAAGTCCTGCAGCGCGAGACAGTTCATCACCGTGCCGAGCATGCCCATGTAGTCGGCGCGGGACCGTTCCATGCCGCGCTCCTGCATCTGGGCACCGCGGAAGAAGTTGCCACCGCCGACGACGACACCGACCTGCACGCCCTCACGCACGGCCTCGGCGATCTGGCGGGCGATGCCGCGCACGACGTCGGGGTCGACCCCCATGGAGCCTCCGCCGAAGGCTTCGCCGGAGAGCTTGAGCAGCACACGCTTGTAGGCACGCGGGGTGTCGTCGGTCACGGGTTTCTCCCTGTCAGTCGAGTTCGCGCTCATCCTCGCATCGCGGGCACCCAAGCCCAAAAGGGTCGAGGTGACCACGGCCGGTCGCCGGCCCCGGTCCCGCGGGACGACGGAGCCCGCCGCCCCGGTGATCGGGGCGGCGGGCTCGGTCGTGTCGCGGCGTGCGAGGTCAGTTGCCCACGCGGAGACGCGCGAAGCCCTTGGCCGTCGTGCTCGCCTCGTCGAGGACCTTCTGGACCGTCTTCTTCTGGTCCTTCGCGAACTTCTGCTCGAGGAGCACGTTCTCGGCGAAGAAGCCGTTGACGCGACCCTCGACGATGCGCGGGAGCGCCTGCTCGGGCTTGCCCTCCTCGCGGGCGGTCTCCTCCGCGATGCGACGCTCGTTGGCGACCATCTCCTCGGAGACCTCCTCGCGCGAGAGCACCGACGGGCTGAACGCGGCGATGTGCATCGCGACGTCGTGCGCGGCGTCGTCGTCACCGTCGTACCCGAAGATGACGCCGATCTGCGCGGGCAGGTCGGGGCTCGTCTTGTGGAGGTAGGAGACGACCTTGGGGGCCTCGACGCGCGCGACGCGACGGACCTCGATCTTCTCCCCGATGGCGGAGTTCGCCTCGTCGAGGAGCGTCTTGACGTCCTTGCCGTCGACCTCGGTGGCGAGCAGCGTGTCGGCGTCGGCGGCACCGGCGGCGACGGCCGCATCGAGCACCTTGGCCGCGAGCTCGCCGAACTTCTCGCCCTTGGCGACGAAGTCGGTCTCGCAGTTGACCTCGACGAGCGTGCCCACGCCACCGTCGACGTGCGCGGTGACCAGGCCGTTGGAGGCGCTGCGGCCCTCACGCTTGGTCACGCCCTTGAGGCCCTTGACGCGAAGGATCTCGGTGGCCTTGGTCTTGTCGCCCTCGGCCTCGTCGAGCGCCTTCTTGACGTCCATCATGCCGGCGCCGGTGGCCTCACGGAGCGCCTTGATGTCAGCGGCGGTGTAGTTCGCCATGCGATATCCCTATCTGTGTCGAAAACCGTTGGAGGGTGTCGATCCGGCCGAGGCTCAGGCCTGCTCGGTGCCCGCGGCCTCGGCGGCGGGGGCGTCGCCCGTCTCGGCGGCGAGCTGCTCGGTGGTCTCGGCGGCGGGCTGCTCGGTGGGAGCGGCCTCGACGACGGGCTCCTCGGCGTTCGCGGCCTCGGCCGTCGGCTCGGCCGCGTCGCCCGTCTCGGCGGGGGCCTGCTCGCCGGCGAGGAGCTCGCGCTCCCACTCGGCCATGGGCTCGGCCGCGGCGGTCTCCTCGGAGGAACCGCCCTGGCTGCGGGTCATGAGACCGTCGGCCACGGCGTCGGCGACGACGCGCGTGAGCAGCGAGACGGAGCGGATCGCGTCGTCGTTGCCGGGGATCTTGTAGTCGACCTCGTCGGGGTCGCAGTTGGTGTCGAGGATCGCGATGACGGGCAGCTTGAGCTTGCGCGCCTCGGTGACCGCGAGGTGCTCCTTCTTGGTGTCGACGATCCACACCGCCGAGG
Organism: Mobilicoccus sp.; assembly: GCF_032060985.1. NCBI lineage: Bacteria > Bacillati > Actinomycetota > Actinomycetes > Micrococcales > Dermatophilaceae > Mobilicoccus > Mobilicoccus sp. The sequence continues at coordinate 202,847 of NZ_DAMBGD010000001.1, read as the reverse complement.
GCACCTTGGACATGTCGCGGATACCGCCGAGGGTCTTCTCGAGCTTCTCCTTCTCGCGACGCAGGACGAGGAGCTCCTTCTTCGTGCGGCCGCTGCCGGCCACGTCGTCGAAGTCGATCTCCTCGAGCTCCTTGAGGCGCGTGAGGCGCCCGGAGACCGTCTGGAAGTTGGTGAGCATGCCACCGAGCCAGCGGTGGTTGACGTACGGCATCCCCACGCGGGTGGCCTGCTCGGCGATGGCCTCCTGGGCCTGCTTCTTGGTGCCGACGAAGAGCACCGAGCCGCCGTGCGCGACCGTCTGCTTGACGAACTCGTAGGCGTCGTTGACGTACGTGAGCGTCTGCTGTAGGTCGATGATGTAGATCCCGTTGCGCTCGGTCATGATGAAGCGCTTCATCTTGGGGTTCCACCGACGGGTCTGGTGCCCGAAGTGGACGCCGCTCTCGAGGAGCTGGCGCATGGTGACGACGGCCATGCCGAGGTCTCCTTCTCGTTCGTTCCGGTTCATCGCCCCGCCGCGGGAGTGCGGGTGGAGCGCCTGGTGCCCCGGTCGTCACCACCGCCCCGGGACGGAGCGGACCTCGGCGACGTACCCCGGCTGGCGCATCGACCCAGGGAGGGTGCGAGGCGGGCCGGCATGGGACACGCGAATTCCACCGCCGCCCTGCCCTGCCGTCTCGAGACACTGCTCGAAACCCGAGACGCGACACGCGACGCGACTCGGAGTCCTGACGAGGCACATGACACAGCGGTGGTACCCCCCATCCTAGTGGCCGCGGTCGGGAGGATGCGAATCCGCTCCCTCGCCGCGACGTGGGAGGCCGGCCACGCCGACACCGAGCCCCTCGCGCGGTCGTGAGGATGTCGGTGGACGTCCCCACGACCGCCAGGTCCGCGAGCGCCGCCGGGCCGGGGGCCTGCGGTTAGTCTCCCGGGCATGGACAACCCTCTCGTGGAGACGATGGAGCCGTACGCGTCGACGATCTTCTCGGAGATGAGCGAGCTCGCCTCACGCACCGGCGCGGTCAACCTCGGCCAGGGGTTCCCGGACATCCAGGGCCCCGACTTCCTCGTCGACCTCGCGTGCGAGGCGATTCGCGCGGGCCACAACCAGTACGCGCCACGGTCGGGGGTCCCGGAGCTTCGCCGCGCGATCGCCGAGCACCAACGACGCTTCTACGGTCTCGACGTCGATCCCGACACCGAGGTCCTCGTCACCGCGGGCGCGACCGAGGCGATCGCCGCGACGATCCTCGCGATGGTGCGGCCCGGCGACGAGGTCGTCACCTTCGAGCCCTACTTCGACTGCTACCCGGCGATGGTCGCGCGGGCCGGTGGGATCCTGCGCACGGTCCCGCTGCACTTCCCCGACCACGCTCTCGACGAGGCCGCCCTCGCCGCGGCCTTTTCGGACCGGACGCGCCTGGTCCTGCTCAACACCCCCCACAACCCCACGGGCAAGGTGTTCACGCGGGAGGAGATGGCCGTCGTCGCCGAGCTCGCGGTCCGGCACGACGCGTGGATCGTCACCGACGAGGTCTATGAGCACCTCGTCCTCGACGACGTCCCTCACATCCCCATGGCCACCCTGCCGGAGGTCGCCGACCGCACCCTTACGATGTCGTCGGCCGGCAAGACGTTCTCGATGACGGGGTGGAAGGTCGGCTGGGTCACCGGGCCGGCGGCCGGGGTCGAGGCCGTGACCTCGATGAAACAATGGCTCACGTTCACCACGTCGGGGCCGTTCCAGTACGCGGTCGCCGAGGGCCTCGGGATGGACGACGCCGGATACGCCGAACTCACGACCGAGCTGCGGGCCCGGCGCGCCCAGTTGCTGACCGGACTCGCGCAGCTCGGCGTCCCCACCAACCGGCCCGCCTCCACCTACTTCGCCCTCGCGGACTTCTCCGGTTTCGGCATGAGGCAGGCCCTCACCGAGATGCCCGGCTTCGCCGAGGAGCACGGGTTCGTCGGGGTGCCCGCCGCCGCGTTCGTCACCGGCCCCGAGGTCGAGGCCGCCGGCCCGCTCGTGCGTCTCGCGTTCTGCAAACGCGAAGAGGTCGTCACGGCGGGCCTCGAGCGCCTCGCCGCCGCCCGGCGACCGACGGCTCGCTGAGCCGCCGCATCACGGAGGCGCCGAGCCACGGAGGCGCCGCATCACGGAGGCGCCGAGTCACGGAGGCGCCGCATCACGGAGGCGCCGAGCCACCGAGGCGCCGAGCCACGGGTCCGGCCGTCCCCAGGCTGCCCTGACCGGCCTCCCCGTCCACAGCCCGACCCGGCCCGCCCCTCCCGTGGCCCGAGGGCGGCGACGCTGCCGCCATGAGAGTCGCCCCGCTGCTCCTCACCATGGCCGTCTCCGGCTCGCTCGCGTTGACGGCGTCCGCACCCGTCCCCCCACCGCGCGCTGCCGTCCCCACGACGCGTGCCTCGGTCTCCACGACCGCCGCGGTGCCCCCGGCGCCGGTGTCCACGAGTCGCGTTCTCGCCAGGCCCGACGGCGGCCCACCCCGGCCCCACCGGGCTCCGCCGGCACCCCCGTCACCGCCGGAGAAGGACATCGTGGCGGTGACCACGGGACAGGGTCCGAGAGGGAGGAAAACCCCCGCGAACGAGACCTCCGGTCGGTGGCTCCCGCCGGTCGACCCGCTCCGGGTGGAGCGAGGCTTTCAGGCCCCGGCGCAGCACTGGCTCCCCGGGCACCGCGGGGTGGACCTCGCGGCCGCCGACGGCGCTCCGGTGCGCGCCCCGGCCGACGGGCGGGTGGCCTTCGTCGGCGTGGTCGCGGGCAAGCCCGTCCTCTCCCTCGATCATCGGGACCCGGACGGGGACGGACTCCTCCGTACGACCTACGAACCGGTCCTCGCCTCGGTGGACCGTGGCGCCACCGTGCGCCGGGGTGAGGTCGTCGGCACCGTCGTCGTCACCGGGATCTCACACTGCGCGCAGGGGTGTCTGCACTGGGGCGCCAGACGTGACGGGAACTACCTCGACCCGCTCGGCCTGCTCGGCGGACGCGTCCGCCTGCTCACTCCGTGGAGCCGTCCGTGAGCGACGGCGCAACGGCACGCCGTCGAGGACCGGGACCCCGGTCCCCGCCGCGCCGAGCGGTGCTGCCGAGGCGACGGTCAGCGCGGTCCGACCGTCGGATACGGATTGGCGCGGCAGCCCTCGAGATGCAGGGTCTGCTGAAGCATGACCGGGGCCTTCGCACCCGGGGACGGACACGGCCGGTGGCCGTGTCCGATGGAGTGACCGACCTCGTGGTTGACGAGGTAGACGCGGTAGTTCGCGAGGTCGTCGCCGTAGGTGGGCGAGCCGTGGATCCACCGCCAGGAGTTGACCATCACCTTGCCGTCGTGGTGGCAGGAGAGCCGGCCGTTGGTGCGCAGTGGCGCGCACGCGGCGTCGACGAGGCGGGGGCTGGCGAACAGGATCCGGATGTCGGCCTTCGCTCCCTTGTCCCGTTGCTCGGGCGAGACGTTGACGAAGCGGATCCCGTCCTTGGCCTGCCACCCCCGGCGATCGGTGAGGTCGGCACGGACGGCGGCCGGGAAGCCGGCGGCGACGTCCTCGAGCCCCTTCTCGACCTCGACGGTGTACCGGACGACGCGGCCCGGGGCCTCGGACGCCGGGGTGTCCGCGCCGGGCACCGAGACCACGCGGGTCGTGCCTGACGCGGCCTCGGGGACGTCGACGGTGTCGGGGTCGGCGGGCGACTCGGGGATGTCCCCCTCCGCCTCACCCGCGGGCCCGGCCGAGGTGGTCGCCCCCGCGGAGGGCGTCGTCGCCTCGACGGTCGCCGGCGCGGGCGACATGGGGACCGAGAGGGTCGTCGGCGCGGGGGCGCCGGGGGCGTCCGCCCCACCGGGCCCAGGGGTCGCGCCACAGGCGGCGAGAAGGAGGGCGACGGCGACGGCCATCGTCGTCGACCGTCCGCGTCGTCCGGCACCGGTGGTGCTCATGTCCTGCCTCGTCCCCTCGTCGTCCCTCTCGTCTTCATCGGCAGGAGCCCTGCCGATCCGATCCTCCCCGGCCGTCGTGCGCGACCCGCTGTCAGGCCCGCGGGTGGGCCTGGGTGTAGGACCGCAACAGCCGATCCGTCGACACATGAGTGTAGATCTGCGTCGTCGACAGGCTCGCATGCCCCAGGAGCTCCTGCACGGTGCGCAGGTCGGCGCCCCCCTCCACCAGGTGGGTCGCGGCGGAGTGGCGGAGGCCGTGGGGGGAGAGGTCGGGGACCCCGGCCGCAGAGGTCGCCGCGTGGACGACCTCGCGCACCCGCCGAGCGTCGAGGCGACCGCCGCGTGCGCCGACGAACAGCGCCGGGCCGCTGCGGCTCGTCGCCAACGCCGGGCGTCCGAGCCCCATCCAGTCGCGGACCGCGTCCCGGGCGGGGACACCGAACGGCACGACCCGCTCCTTGTCGCCCTTCCCGAGGACCCGCGCCGTGCGTTCGTCGAGATCGAGGTCGTCCACGTCGAGGCCCACGAGTTCGCCCACCCGGCACCCCGTCGCGTAGAGCAACTCGAGCACGGCGCGGTCCCGCAGGACGGTGGCCACGGCAGTGGGACTCCCGCCTCCGGACTCGCGGTGCCGGTCGATGCGCGGCGTCTCGGCCCTCGGCCGTTCTGCGAGGTCGGTCGGGTGTGTGGCGTGGTCGGCGGCCCCGGTGCCCACCCGCGTCTCGCCTCGGGTGCCCACGCTCGTCCGGCCACCCGCGCTCACCTCGCCGGCGGCGGCGTCGAGGAGGGTCTCGACCTGGTCCGCACGAAGGACGCCGGGCAGGTGGCGACCGCGTTTCGGGGTGACGAGGCGGGCCGCGACATCGGTGTCGAGATACCCCTGGCGGGCGGCCCAGCGGGTGAACGCCCGCGCCGAGGCGGAATGGCGCGCGATCGTCGCCCTCGACTCGCCACGGGCGGCGCCCTCGGCGAGCCAGGCCCGCAGGACGGGCAGCGTCAACGACCGGAGGCCGTCATCGGCCCCGGCCGCGGTTCGTGCGAAGGCGAGCAACGCGGCGACGTCGTGTCGGTACCCACGCACGGTGTGGGGAGAACGGCCCCGCTCGGCATGCAGGTGGCGGACGAACCGCTCGGTCACCGCATCGTCCGGCGCGTCGCCGTCGCCCCGCGTGTCACCCGTCGCGGTGGCACCCGCCGACGCTCGGGCGGACTCGGGAGGAGCTGCGGGCGCCCCCGGGTCCCCGGACGCCGCTGAACCGCCGTCGGCCGCCTCGGGGATCGGCGGCACGGAGGTCGCGGGGGTCTCGTCGTCGATGGACACGCCTTCACGGTCGCAGAGCCACCGGCCCGCGCCAAGCACCCCGCGTCCCCGATCCGACTCGGCGTGCGGCTGGGTGGCCACGTCACACCGTCACGACACCAGGCGCCAACCGTGTTCGGTGCGGCAGGCATGACCGAGGAGTTCCAGCCGACCGAGGGCGGCACGGACCGTCGCCTCGGTCTCCCCCGCGCCCACGGCGAGCTCGTCGACCTCGGCACCCCTGCGTCGCGGGAGGGCGTCGAAGACCCGGCGATCCGGCCCTTCCAAGCCGTCCCCCACCCGAGCCGGAACGTGGATGTCCGGGGCGAGGTCCTGGCCCATGACGCCGATGAGCTCGACGACCTCGGGGGCGTCGGTGACGAGCTGCGCCATGCCGGACCGGATCATCTCGTGGCACCCCACCGAGGCCATCGACGTGATGGGTCCGGGCACGGCGAGGACCACCCGGTGGTGGGCGGCGGCGGTACCGGCCGTGTTCCGCGAACCCGACCGACGACCGGCCTCCACGACGACCGTGCCGAGGGTCATCGTGGCGATGAGGCGGTTGCGCAGCAGGAACCGGGATCGCAGCGATGTCGATCCTGGTGGCATCTCGCTGATGAGGGCACCGGTCTGCGCCACGTGCCCGAGCAGTCGATGGTGCGCCGCGGGGTACGGTCGGTCGACCCCGCCGGCGAGGACCGCGACCGTCGTCCCGCGGACGGCGAGGACCCCACGGTGTGCCGCTGCGTCGATGCCGAAGGCGCCACCGCTCACGACCGTGACGTCGCGTTCGGCGAGCCCGGCGGCCAGGTCCGCGGCCACCGTCTCGCCGTAGGCGGTGGCGGCCCGGGCGCCGACGACCGCGACCGAGCGCCGCGTCACCGCCCCGAGCGACGCCGGTCCGCGCACCCACAGGACGTGCGGTGGGCATGCGAGATCGTCCAGGCCGCTGGGCCATTCGGCCTCGCCCGGGGTGACGAGACGGGCGTCGCAGGCGGCGGTGTCGTCGAGGATCGCCGTGAGTTCGAGCCGGGCGAGGCGCGGCTTGAACCGGTCGAGGGCGCTCTCACCACGAGTGAGCAAGGTCTCCAGGGCGGTCACGGCGCCCAGCTCACGGACGAGCCCGGCCGCGACGGGGTCGCCCGGTTCGGCGAGCCCGCTCCACACGACGCGGGCGAGCACCTCGGGGTCCAGCCCGTCGAGCCCGGCCTCGACGGCCGAGAGCACGGGGTGGGCGAGACGGGGCAGGGCAGGCGCCGTCGCCGTCCCGGACGGAACCGCGGCGGACGAGCTGCTCGACGTCGTCGACCGGGACGACGGGGTCGGAGGTGGGGGCGCGCTCGGGGATGGAGACGGGCTCGCGACGGACGGGGTGGTCCGGGTCGTCGAGCCGCCCGACGTGGGCGACGGGCCGGGTGCGGGCGCCGTGGCCCGGGCGGGCGAGGTGTTCGCGGTCGGGGTCGTGGCACGAGGACCGGCTGGGGTCGCCGGATCGGGCGGGGTGAGAGGTGAGGCGGGCACGAGGGGGTCCTTCCGTGGTCGATGGTGCGGCGTGGAGGGGCTCAGGCCGCCAGGCCCGCCTGGGTGCGGAGGCCGAGGGCGATGCCGACGTCGTCACGGCCGGGCTCCTCGGCGCCGTGGAGGTCGGCGAGGGTCCACGCGATCCGGAGGACGCGGTCGTACCCGCGGAGGGTGAGCATGCCCCGGTCGAGGGCGCGGTCGAGATCGCCGGTGACGTGCGTCGGCAGTCGCAGCCCGGGGCCGCGCAGGACGGGGCCGGGCACGTGTGCGTTGAGATGTCTGCCCACGGCGGCCAGGCGCGTCCGCTGCGCATCTCGCGCCCTCGCGACGCGTTCGGCGACGACCGCGGTCGGTTCTCCCCCGCCCTCGGCGAGCCCGGGGCGGGTGACGGCGGCGACGCGGATCTGAAGATCGACGCGATCGAGGAGGGGGCCGACGAGCTTGCCGAGGTAGTCGCGCCGTGCCCGTGGCGAGCACGAGCAGTCCAACCCCTTACCGTGGGCCTTGCCGCACGGGCAGGGGTTCGCGGCGAGCACGAGTTGGAACCTCGCGGGGAACCGCGCCGCCGAGCGCTGCCGCGCCACGGTGACCTCGCCGGATTCGAGGGGCTGACGGAGCGACTGCAGCACCGCGGCGGAGAACTCGGGGCTCTCGTCGAGGAACAGCACCCCCGCGTGGGCCTGGGAGATGAGCCCGGGCCGCACGACCCCGCTCCCGCCCCCGATGACTGCGGCCGGGGAGGCGTGATGGTGCGGGGCGACGAACGGCGGTCGCCGGATGAGCTGCCCCCCGGCGAGCAGGCCGAGGACCGAGTGGACCGCCGACACCTCGAGCGCGTCGTCGTCGCCCAGCTCCGGCAGGAGGCCCGGCAGGCACTCGGCGAGCATCGTCTTACCCGCCCCGGGCGGTCCGATAAGGATGAGGTGGTGGCCGCCGGCGGCGGCCACCTCGAGCGCGAGGCGGGCCTCGGGTTGACCCACGACCTCCCCCAGATCCCGGTGACGCGGTGGCAGGGTGACGACCTCCGTCGGTGGCGACTCGTCCTCGATCTCGGCGCCCTTCTCGACGGCCTCGTGGCGACCGACGATCTGGGCCAGCGACGAGGCCCCGATGACCTCGATGCCCGAGACGAGCGCGGCCTCGCGCATGTTGCCCACCGGCACGACGACCTTCTCGTAACCCGCCCGCCGCGCGGCGAGGACGAGCGGCAGGACCCCGGCCACCGATCGCACGGACCCGTCCAGACCCAGCTCTCCGAGGTGCACGATCTCGTCGACGACCCGCCCCGACACCTTCTCGGCCGCCACGAGGACTGCGATCGCGATGCCCAGGTCGAAATGAGAACCCATCTTGGGCAACGAGGCCGGGGACAGGTTGACGGTGATGCGCCGGTTGGGGATCTCCAGTCCGCTGTTGCCGCCCGCGGCCTTGATCCGGTCCCCCGACTGCCGGCAGGCGGCGTCGGGCAGACCCCCGATGACGAAGGCCGGAAGCCCCTGGACGATGTCGGCCTCGATGTTGACGGTGGCACCTCCGAGACCGACGAGCGTCACGCTCCTCGTCCGCCCGAGCCCCATCAGGCCACCCCGACGAGATGTTCCACGGTGGCCGGACCGCGGGGCGGACGCATAACGGCGACGACGTCGATGCGCACGTCCCGGGTGTCCGTCGAGGGGTGGGCCTCCACCCAGCAGCCGGCGAGACGCCGCAACCGCGCGGCCTTGACGGGTGTCACCGCCACGGCCGGCCCCCCGAACTCCAGGCGCCTGCGGGTCTTCACCTCGCAGACGATCAGGCACTGGCCCTGCCGAGCGACCAGATCGATCTCGCCGACCCGGCACCGCCAGTTGCGGTCGAGGATCTCGAGACCCGCCTCGGTCAGATACCGCGCAGCCAGACGCTCCCCGTACTCACCGAGGGCCCGTCGTCGATCAGCCATGACCTCACCTCCGCCGCCAGCCTCGCGGCAGGCGGCCGCGTGGGCGGCCGCACCGAGGGCGGGTGTGGACGGCGGCGGTGACGCCGTGGGGCTGTGGAGGAGACGCTCAGCGACGGTCGGAGCGCAGACGCGGCCGCGTCAGAACTTGCCGTCCTCCGGCACCTCGAGGTCGCTCTTGGCCAGTTCCTCGATGTTGACGTCCTTGAAGGTGACGACGCGGACGTTCTTGACGAACCGCGCCGGGCGGTAGACGTCCCACACCCAGGCGTCGGACATGCTCACGTCGAAGTAGACCTCGCCGGAATCCGACCGGACCTTCACGTCGACCGCGTTGCACAGGTAGAAGCGACGCTCGGTCTCGACGACATGGGTGAACAGCCCGACGACGTCCCGGTACTCGCGATAGAGCTGCAGCTCCATCTCGGTCTCGTACTTCTCGAGGTCCTCGGAACTCATGACACCTTCCCCTTCACCGGTCCATCATCGCCCACGTCGGCCCGCACCTCGAACTCCGCCCCGTCGGCCTCCTCGCTCCGTCCCGGGTCGCGTGGCGCCACCGGCGCCTCCCCCATGAGCCTCCATGAGCGACGGTGGAGTTCGCAGGGGCCGTGTTCGAGGAGCGCGGCCCGGTGCTCGGGCGCCGCGTACCCCTTGTTGACCGCCCAACCATAGTGCGGGTGGACGCCTGCGAGCTCGACCATCCGGGCATCGCGCTCGACCTTGGCGAGGACGCTCGCCGCGGCGACGCTCGAACACGCCATGTCGGCCTTGATACGGGTGCGGACGGGCGGGACCGGCACGTCCGGCCACGGGGGTGGCGGCCCGAGGTCGAACAGCGCCTCCTCGGCGGCGCGGCCGGTGAGCCAGTCGTGCTTGCCGTCGAGGATCACCACGTCGGGGACGAGGCCGCACGCCCCCAGCGCCCGCAGGCCGGCGAGACGGAGCGCGGCGAGGATCCCGAACGTGTCGATCTCCTCGGGGCTCGCGTGCCCGACGCCGTGGCCGTGCGCCCACCTCCGGACGCGCGGCGCGAGGCGCTCGCGGATGGACGGCGTGAGGAGCTTGGAGTCCCTCACCCCGCTGGGTGCGCTGCGCGTCGTCGCGGTGACGACGACGACCCCCACGGAGACCGGCCCGGCCAATGCCCCTCGGCCCACCTCGTCCATGCCTGCGACGAGCACGTGGCCCTCGCGGGCGAGAGTCCGTTCGACCCGTAGCGACGGCGTCCTCGCAGGACCGGGGCGCCGTCCCCCTCCACGGCCACCGCCGGCCACGCGGGCGGTGGGAACCACCGGGGGCACGGGAACTCCCGACGGACGGGACCCCTGTGCTGACGCGGGCGGTCCGGTGACCGCGGCCCTCCCGGCGATCCCCGGACCGACGGCCTCGGGGTCCTCGGCGGTCAGGACGTCCCGGAGGTCACCGGACCTGGCCTCAGGGCCGATCGACGTGCTCACGGCGTGTCGGTCTCCGTCGGCGCGGGCGGACCCGACGGCACGGGCGGACTCGTGGGAGCGGGCGTCGAGGCCGGGGTGGGGATGCTCGCGAACGTCTCCTGGGGCACCCCGAGCCAGGTGAGTCGCTCCAGCGGCCAGACCACGGCGAAGGCGCGCCCGACGATGTGATCGATCGGCACGGACCCGACCATCCCGAGATCCCCGTCGCCCTCCTGGTAGCGGGAGTCGCGGGAGTCCGACCGGTGATCGCCCATCACCCACACCCGTCCCGCGGGCACGGTCACGTCGAACTCGACGTCACTGGGGGTGTCACCGGAGTGCAGGTAGGGCTCGTCGATGGGGGTGCCGTTGATCGAGACACGGCCGTCGACGGTGCAGCACCGGACGTGGTCGCCGGGAAGACCGACGACCCGCTTGATGAGGTGGTTGCCCTCGTCCTCGGGGAGCAGCCCCACCCAGGTGAGGGCCTCGTTGATGCGTTCGCCGATCCCCTCCTGGCGGGGGGCCTCGACGGTGGGGTCCAACCATCCGCCGGGGTCGACGAAGACGACGACGTCGCCACGCTGCAGCTGGAACGGGGAGGGGGTGAGCTTGCTGACGAGGACCCGGTCGTCACGCACGAGCGTGTTCATCATCGACGCCGAGGGGATCCAGAAGGTCTGGACCAGCCACGTCTTGGCGACGAGGGAGAGCACCACCGCGAGGGAGACGATGATGACGATCTCCTTGACGAACGCCAACACCCCGTGCAGGAACGCGCCGCCCGGGGCCTCACCCGTCGGCGGCCCTGGCTGCCCGGGGCGCCCCCCGGTCTCGTGCGGTCGGCTCATACGTCCTGTCGTCCTCGTCATCGTCGCTCTCGTAGGTCGGCACTCGGACGGCGCACCGTCGGTGCGTCGCGGCCCACGGCGGACGAGGCTCAGCGACCGTCGTCCGTGAACGGACGACGACGGGACCCCGACCCACCGGGAACCGTACCCCGTTCGCGCGACACGCCGCGTCCCGGACCCCCTGCGGAGCCCCGGGCAGGCCGCGCCCGAACACGACGGCGCCCCGGCCGACGAGGTCGGTCCGGGGCGCCGTGGCGACGTGCGTGCCGCGCGAACCGGCAGGTCAGCGCTTCTCGCGGATCTTCGCGGCCTTGCCGCGCAGGTTGCGCAGGTAGTACAGCTTGGCGCGACGGACGTCACCGCGGGTGACGACCTCGATCTTCTCGACGACCGGCGTGTGCAGCGGGAACGTGCGCTCCACGCCGACACCGAAGCTCACCTTGCGGACGGTGTAGGTCTCGCCGACGCCACCGCCGTGGCGGCGGATGACGACGCCCTGGAAGACCTGCACACGGGTGCGGTTTCCTTCGATGACCCGCACGTGGACCTTGACGGTGTCCCCCGCGCGGAACTCGGGGATGTCGGTGCGCAGGTTGGCCTGGTCGACCATGTCGAGCTTGTGCATGACGCGTTCGCTTTCTCGGCGGTGCCACGGGTCACCCCGGATGGGTGTCGAGACGATGCGTCGATCGGCCGCATGCGCCCGGAGGACCGCCCGCGAGGGGCGGTCGATGTGTGGGCTGCACGTCCCCCCGTGGTAGGGGCCGTGAGGAGATGACGCGGTGATCCATCTTGCCAGAGGAGCCGCCCTCCCCGGAAATCGGAGGCAGTCGTCGGGCCCCCTTCGCCGTCCCGCATCTCGGACCGGAGGTGGTTCTCGGGCCGGAGGCTGTGGGCCCAGGCCCGAGCCCTCCCCTCCGGATCGAGGGGAAGGGGTGGGCCGTCGTGTCAGGACCTGTCGCGCGGCAGCCGGGCGGCCATCTCGACCGTGCCGGGGTAGGCGGGTTCGCCACGCAGGACCCGGAATCCGGCCTTGCGGTAGAGACGCTGGTTGCGCGTGCTCGCGGCGCCGGTGACGAGCCATGCGCGACGCGCCGCCGGGTCCGCGGCCGCCAGCGCGTGCTGCAGGAGGGCACGACCCAGCCCGCGGCCGGTGAGATCGGGCGCGACCATGAGCCGCCCGATCTCCCACGTGGCGGGGGCGTCGTCGTTCCCGATCGCGGCCAGTCGTCCGCGCACGGAGGCGACGAGTCGCCCGGCCGCATCACGCACCACCCAGGTCCGCCACGCCGACCCCGGGGCGAGCGAGGCACGCACGTCCTCGAGGGTCTCGGTCAACGGCGGAATGGTGTAGTCGTGCGCGATCTCGCCCTCGAGCAGCCAACAGCACCGCTGCAGGACGTAGAGCTCGGCGGCGTCCGCCGGGACCGCAGGGCGCAGCGGCAACGCGTCCTCGCCGTGGAGGACCGCCGACGGCGGGAGGAGGTCGGGACGACGATCCGCCGTGCGGGCGAGGCGCTGCTCGTGCCGCCAGCGGGCGATCGCGCCGTGGTCTCCGCCGAGGAGGACGGCGGGCACGTCCCTCCCCCGCCAGGACGCGGGCTTGGTGTAGACGGGGTACTCGAGGAGGCCGTCCTCGTGGGACTCCTCGACGAGCGATTCGGCGTTGCCGACGACTCCGGGGACGAGACGCGCGATCGCCTCGACCATCGCGAGCACGGCGACCTCGCCGCCGTTGAGGACGTAGTCGCCGAGGGAGAGGATCTCGACCCGTCCGTCGAACACCTCGCGGGCATGCTCGTAGACGCGCTCGTCGATGCCCTCGTAGCGCCCGCAGGCGAAGACGAGATGCTCCTCTCGCGCCAGGCGGTGCGCGCTGGCCTGAGTGAACGGCGCACCCCCCGGTCCGGGCACGAGGAGCCGCGCGCGCGGGCGCGTTCCCGCCGCGGGACCCACCCCCGCGCTCCCGGGGTCGTCGGTGTTCTCCGGGGCGACCGACCCCAGCACCGCGTCGAGCGCCTCCGCCCACGGTTCGGCCTTCATCACCATCCCCGCACCTCCGCCGTAGGGGGTGTCGTCGACCGTGCGATGGCGGTCGTGGGTGAAGGTGCGCAGATCGTGGACCCGCAGGTCGAGCAGACCGTCGCGCCGGGCCTTGCCGATGAGCGACAGGTCCAGCGGCGCGAGGTACTCGGGGAAGATCGTGACGACGTCGAGGCGCATGGGGTCGGGCTCCTCAGGCGTCGAGGTCGAGCAACCCGGGAGGGGCGTCGATGACCACGTGCGGGTCGGCGGGGTCGAGGTCGACGGTCGACACGATCTCCGCGACGAACGGGACGAGTGCCTGGCGGCCGTCGAGCAGCCGCACCGTGAGGAGATCCTGGGCGGGACGCACGTCGAGGGCGACGATCTCGCCGAGCACCGCGCCCTCGGGGTCGCGCGCCTGGACGCCCACGAGGTCGTCCTCGTACCAGGCGTCCTCGTCGTCCTCGTCGTCCGTGGCGTCCTCGTCGAGCAGGAGGCGGGTGCCGCGTAGCGCCTCGGCGGCCGTGCGGTCACCGGCCTCCTCGAAACGCAGCAGCCAGACGCCCTGGTGGACACGCGTGCCCGCGATCGTGAGCGGCCCACGGTCGGGATCGGTCTCGAACCGGGCCTCCGGGACGAACCTCTCCCCGGGTGCATCGGTGTGGAGCTGGACGGTGACCTCACCGCGCAGTCCGTGGGGTTTGCCGATGCGGGCGACGACGGCGCTCATCGTTCTCCTTGTCCGAGGGCGGCGGGGTGAGGGGAGCCGGGGTGGGGTGGGCACGAGGGTCCGGGCATGCAGCGGATCCCCGCCCCACTCTGCCCGAGGGCGAGGGGGAACGGGGATCCGGTCGTGCGTACGCGAGAGGTCAGCGGTCGAGGTCGACGATGTCGATCCGCACCTGACGTCCGCCGGAGAGGGCGCCCACGATCGTGCGCAGGGCGCTCGCGGTGCGACCCGACCGGCCGATGACGCGGCCGAGGTCGTCGGGGTGGACCCGGACCTCGAGGAGCTCGCCGCGGCGCAGCTCACGGTGCCGGATCTCGACGGCGTCCTCGTGGTCGACGATGCCCCGAACGAGGTGCTCGAGTGCTTCTTCGAGCATGATCAGGCTTCGGTGGACTGCTCGGTCTTCGCCTCGGCGGCCTCGGTGGCCTCAGGGGCGGGAGCGTCCTCGACGGCGACCTCGGCGGGGGTCTCCTCCGCGGCCGCGGTGGCCTCCTGAGCCTTGCTCGCCTTGGGCTCGCGCTTCTTCGGCGGGTTCTTCTCGTAGTCCTCGTCGGCCTTGCCGGCAGCGGCCATCGCGGCCTCGTAGAGGTCCTTCTTGCTGGGCTTCTCGGGCTGGGCCTTGAGGGTGCCCTCGGCACCGGCCTCCCCCTTGAACTTCTGCCAGTCGCCCGTGACCTTGAGCAGCGCGGCGACCTGCTCGGTCGGCTGCGCGCCGACACCGAGCCAGTACTGCGCCCGCTCGGAGTCGATCTGGATGACCGAGGGCTCACGGGTCGGGTGGTAGAGCCCGATCTCCTCGATGGCACGGCCGTCGCGCTTGGTGCGCGAGTCCATGACGACGACGCGGTAGAAGGGGCTGCGGATCTTGCCCATCCGCTTGAGACGAATCTTGACGGCCACGGTGGTGGTCTCCTCATGGATCATGAGCACGGCGAGACCGGCCGGAGGAAGGCGAGGCCGGGGAACCGATGCTCGGGGTGTAGGCGCCCGAGATCCCGGCGAACTGGGGCCGGGCGGGTACAGCCGACCATTGTGCCAGACCCACCCCGGTGCGGCGGAATCGCCGCCCGGCAGGGAGCCCCCGCCCCGGCGGCGATCGCGGACCGGCCATGGCCCCGATAAGCGCCCGGCCTTCGCGGGTGAGCGACGGCGGCCCACACGATCGCACGAATCGCTCATCGCGTACCCCTCGCCGCCGAACCTGAAGGAGCCCCCTGCCGTGCGCCTCGCGAACGGCCCGCCGCCGCGAGAACGGAATCACCGATGCGTCAGAGCACCGTCACGCCGACGGGCCGGGAGGTCACGTTCGGCGCCGACGAGGTGATCGTCAGCAAGACCGACCCCAAGGGCGTCATCACCTACGCCAACGACGTCTTCTGCCGCGTGAGCGGGTTCCGCGAGGACGAACTCGTCGGTCGGCCGCACAACGTCATCCGGCACCCCGACTTCCCGCGCGGGGTCTTCAAGCTGCTGTGGGACACCCTGGAGGCGAAACAGGAGATCTTCGCCTACGTCAAGAACATGACGAAGTCGGGCGACACGTACTGGGTGCTCGCGCACGTCACCCCCAGCCTCGACGCCGCCGGCCGCATCGTCGGCCACCACTCCTGGCGTCGGTGTCCCGAGCCCGCCGCGGTGCGGGAGGTCGACGCGGTGTACGACCTCATGCGCGCCGAGGAGGCACGGCACCGGCGCACCGTGGAGGCGGCGGAGGCCTCCCTCGCCCTCGTGGGGCGGGTGCTCGCGGAACGGGGCGTGTCCTACGACGAGTTCGTGTGGGACCTCATCGCACGCACGACGAGCCTCACGCGATGAGGCGTCCCACCCGCGGAGGGGACACCCCGCATCCCGTGCCTCCGACGGGGCCGACGGCGGCGGACGGGCACACGACGCCGGCGGTCTGCGCGGTGATCGAGGATGTCCTGGAGCGCGTGCTCGCCGGCGACCTCGACGCCCGCACCGTGCTCCTCGATGCGCCCGAGGAACAGGTCCGCCTCGCCCACCGCGTCAACGACGTCATCGACCTGTTCCAGGCGTTCGCACTCGAGACGGAGCTGTCGTTGCGAGCTGCGGGCGAGGGCCGGTATCACCGCCGGTTCCTCCCCCGCGGCATGCCGGGCCGGCTCAAGGACGGCGCGCTGCGCATCAACGAGGCACGGCAGTCGATGCTCGAGCGGGACCAGGCCCTCGAGGCCCGTGACCTGGAACGGCAGGGGTTGGCCGACGGGGTCTCGACGGTGTCCGAGCACCTCGCCGAGGCGGCGCGGAACCTGCACACCTCCGCCACCGGGCTCTCGGCCTCGACCAGGACCGCCGTGTCGGAGGCCGACTCCGCTCTCGCGACCGTGTCACACCTGGAACGGGTGAGCGCGGACATCGACCAGGCCGTGCGACTCATCGCGCAGGTCGCCTCGCAGACCAAGCTCCTCGCGCTCAATGCGACCATCGAGGCGGCTCGGGCGGGTGAGGCCGGCAAGGGGTTCGCGGTCGTCGCCGCGGAGGTCAAGACCCTCGCCGAGGAGACGAGTTCGTCCTCCGGTCGGATCGCCGAACAGGTCGAGGCGACGCAGGCGGCGGCCCGTCAGGCGGCGAACGCGCTCGGCGCGATCACCGCGGCGATCGAGGGCATCGACGCCCGCGTGGCCGAGATGTCGACCTCCATCGAGGGCCGGGGAGGGCTCGAACTGCTCTCGGGATCCCTGCAGTCCCAGGTCGAACGCCTGCTGGCCGCCGGCGGGAGCGCGACCCGCGGCGGGTGAGGCCGACGGCTCGGTCCCGACCACGAGGAGCAGCGAGCTTCCCCACCACATCTCTCTTATTGAGAATGATTCTGACATAGGGTGACGCCGTCCTTCCCCTCACCCCCGTGGAGAGTCGATGTCCCCCATGCGAACCCGCGTCCTGCGCAGCGCGGCCCTCGTCACCCTCGTCGTCGGCCTCGGCGCCGCCCCGGCGGCGGCGCACCCGCCGACACCGGTCACCCCCGAATCCTGGACCGCGGGCGAACGCCTGCTCGTCTCCGACAGCGCCACCGGAGACATCGTCGTCCTCGACGACGGCCGCCTCGTCACGCGCGTCTCCACCCCCAGGGCCCCGATCAGCCTCGCGCGCAGCGCGGACGGCACCACTGCCGTGGCCATGCGTGGGCGTGACACCGATCGCGCGACGGCCACGTTCCTCCGCACCTCCTTCGACGAGAAGACCGGGCGCGCGGGCTTGCCGTTCGTCGCCCGCACCTGGGTGGGCCAGGCCCCCGGCGGCGTCCACCACGGACGGCTCCCCGAGTTCGACGGGCACCTCCACTTCGTCGACGAACGCACCGCGCAACTCCACGGCGTGCGCCTCGACAAGCTCGTCGGTCTCGCCCGGGCGCAGTCCCGCACGATCGACCTCGGCCGGCCCGACCACTACTCCTTCGTCACCACCCGCAACGGCACGAAGGCACCGGTGTTGCACGTGGGATACCTCCGCAAGGGAGAGATCCGCTCGCTCGACGCCCGCACCGGACGCACCCTGTCCGTCGCCACCGGCTGCCCCGGACTCCACGGCGCAAGCCCCGACGAGTCGGGTCGACGGGTCGTCTTCGCCTGCCGGGACGGACTGCTGACGATCCCCGCCGACCCGGGCGCAGGGGCGGGGAGGGCAGCCCAGCGCACCGCCTACCCCTCCACGGAGAGGATCGGCTCGCTCGTGCCGGGCGCCGGAGGCATCCGGTGGGGCTCCACCGAGGGGCCCGGCGCCGCCCTCCATCGCGTGGACACCTCGGGGAAGGCCGTGACGGTCTCGCTCCTCCCGCTCGCGCACGGGGGCCAGGCGCGGCACGCGCTGCGCACGGCGACGACACCCGTCGGCTCGCGGCTGCTCGTCCTCACCTACGAGGGCCACCTTCAGATCCGGGACGGTCGCACCGGCGCCCTGCGCTCGGAGGTGCGCGTCGCCCCGCGGACGCCCGTGACCGCGGAGGAGACGACCGCGGTCGCCGCGAATCCCGACATCGTCGCGACGACCGAGAAGGCCTTCCTCTCGGTGCCCAGCCGGGGGGAGATCGTCGAGGTCGACCTGGCGAGCGGAACCGTCGGGGATCGGATGCCGGTGGGCGGCACGCCCACCCGGATGGTGCTGCTCCATGCCCCCACCGCCGGCTCCCACGGCCACGGTGATCACGACAACGGCGATCACAAGAACGGCGATCACGACAACGGTGGCCAGGCCCACAAGCCCGGCGGCGGGCACCCGCACGGCACCGCGACGACCCCGGCCACTGCCGGCCGGTCGACCGGACCGGCGACCCCGGCGACCCCGGGCGCGATCACGGGCCATGACGGCCACCGTCACTGAGGCCCCGAGCCCGGTCACGGCCACGGCCGGTCCCGAGCGACGTCACGGCCACCGGCACTGACGAGCACGGCCGCCATCGACGAGCACGGCGCCGCCGACGGGTACCGACACACGACGACCGGGGGGTGAGGCTCTGCGCCGACGAGCACCGACCCCTCACCCGGCTGCGGGATGCTGGTCGTGCTCGACCCGGGTGGTCAGTGGACGGTGGTCGATCGGCTGTGGTCAGTCGGCCGTGGCCAATCGAACCGATCGGTCGGCCGGTCGGGCATGGGCGCATTGCCACGCGTGCAGGGCCACACGGGTCACCCCCGCAGCGTCGGCGACGTCGTCGGGGGCGACGACGAGGTGGATACGGCGCCGGGTCTCCGCGTCGAGGTGCGCCTCGTCGGCCAGCAGGACGGCCCCGCCGAGGGCGTCGTCCACCCGCGTCCCCCACGGGGTGCCGTCGACACGCAGCACCGGCACCGCGAGTTCACCGGCGAGGGCTCGCGCGCGGCGCACGAGTTCGGGGTCGAGGACGGCCACGCCGTCCCCGTGCCCGCCGACATCGCGCTCTCCGCCCACGGACCTGCCGTGGACGGTGACCGCGGCGCCGGGCGTGAGGAGGACGAGCGGCCGGAGCCCACGGTGCGGGGCGTAGGGAATCGCCGGCCACTCCTCCCGGTCGACGCCGTAGACGAGGTGGTCGCGCCAGTCCTCCCGCCCGCTGCCGTCGGCGAGCCACAGGTAGCGGGGATAGAAACCCCGTCGCCGAAAACCCAAGGACCGCAACAGCCCCGCCGAGCGCACGTTGCCGGGTTGTACCGCGGCCTCGACGCGGTTGAGCCCGAGCCCGCGGGGCATGGAGGCGAAGGCGACGTCGACGACGAGTGCCAGTCCCTCGGCGAACAGCCCCTGCCCCGCATAGGGGTCGTAGGCGTCGTAACCGAGGACCCCGGAGAAGGCCCGCCCGCGCTGGATGCCGGTGAGGTTGACCTTGCCGACGATGTCGTGCCCGCGTCGTCGCACCGGCGGCAACGCGCGAATGAGGAAGGTGCGGTGTTCGTCGCTCTGACGGCTCAGGTGGTAGGCGAGATCATCCGCGTTGACGGGGTTCCACGGGCGGATGCGCTCGCGGGACTCCTCGACGGCGCGGCGATAGATCGGGATGTCGCTGTCGAGCACCGTGTCGATGCGGACCCGCTCCCCCACGGCCGACAGCGGGCGCAGTTCAGCGGACAACGGCGCCGCGCAGGACGATGCGGTGGGGGTCGGCGATGGTGCGGACGTCCTCGCGGGGGTCGTCCCGGTAGACGACGAAGTCGGCCTGGGCACCCTCGGTCAGGCCCTCGCGGCCGAGCCACTCCCGGGCTCCCCAGGTCGCCGCGGAGATCGCCTCCAGGGAGGTCATCCCGGCCTTGGTGAGTTCGGCGATCTCCTGGGCGACGAGGCCGTGGGGCAGGCTGCCGCCCGCGTCGGTGCCGACGTAGATCGGCACGCCGGCCTCGTGCGCGGCGCCGATCGTGTCGTAGCGGCGCTCGTGGAGGTCCCGCATGTGCGCGGCGTAGCCGGGGTACTTCTTCTCGGCGGCGGCGGCGATGTCGCCGAACGTCGCGATGTTGACGAGCGTGGGGACGATCGCGATGCCCTGCCGGGCGAAGGTCTCGACGGTCTCGGGGACGAGGCCGGTGGCGTGCTCGATGCAGTCGACGCCGGCCGCGGCGAAGTCGACGAGGGACTCCTCGGCGAAGCAGTGGGCGGTGACACGCGCCCCCTCCTCGTGCGCGGCCTCGACCGCGAGCTCGAGCGCGGAGCGGGGCCAACAGGGCGCGAGATCGCCGACCTCGCGGTCGATCCAGTCACCGACGAGCTTGACCCAGCCGTCGCTGAGCGCGGCCTGTTGCCGCACGTAGGTGACGACGTGCTCGGGCTCGGTCTCGATGGCGAAGTTGGGGATGTACCGCCGCGTGCGCGCGATGTGGCGACCCGCGCGGATGAGCTGCGGGAGATCCTCGCGTTCCTGGACGAACCGGGTGTCCAGCGGCGACCCGGCATCGCGGATGAGCAGGGTGCCGGCGTCGCGGTCGGTGAGGGCCTGCTCGACGGCACGCTCGGGTTCCACGGCGCCGCGGGAGTCCAGACCCACGTGGCAGTGCGCGTCGACGAGTCCGGGGAGCACCCATCCGTCGACCGTCTCGACGTCGGAGGCCGCGGCCTGCGCCGGGCGCTCGAACGTGAGGCGGCCGTCGACGACCCACAACTCGTCGACGACGTCGTCGGGTCCTCGGAGGATCCGGCCCCTCACCTGCAGTACGGACGCACTCATGGGACGACCCTACCGATCTCCTCCCCGCCAGAGCGGACTCTTCGCCCCGATCACGCGAGTGGGTCTCTCCCGGCGTGATCACCGCAGAACGACTCCACCGCCAGGACCGGGGCGACGTGTGGCGGTGCGCCGACACCGCCGCGGCGGTCTCCGCCGCTCGACGTGTGGATCGAGGGAGTGCACGGGGGATGTCCGACGAGCGCGTGGTGGCAGCCCGGGGCGAGGGGTCGACGGCGTCTCGATGAGACCTCAAACGAGGAAGGACAACCCGGCGGCGAAGGCGAACCCGAGCACGGTGACGAGACCCGCGGACTCCCCCGCCTTCTCACGGGCTTCGGGGATGAGCGAGTCGACGAGCATGACGAGGAGCGCGCCCGCCGCGAATCCCTGGATCCCGCCCTGGACCGGCGCCTTGACGACGTCCGCGACGAGATACCCGGCGATCGTCGCGAGACCGCACACCGCCGTCACACCCGCCCACAGGACGAGGACGAAGCCGCGTGATCGCCCCGCCTCCCGCATGTCGGTCGCCGAACCGATGGACTCGGGCAGGTTGGAGACGAAGATCGCGACGAGCAGCGCGACGCCGACGTCCCCACCGGCCGCAAGACCGATGCCGAGCACCGCCTGTTCGGGGATGCCGTCGAGGAACGCCCCGACGGCGAGAGAGGTCCCGCCCTGCGCCCGGCGTCGACCCTGGACGGAGGGTTGTCCGACCGTCGAGGCGTCGTCGGCGTCGAGGGGCCCGGTCGGTCCTTCGAGACACCGATCCGGGTCCACCGGGTCGTCGCTGCCCGCGCGTTCGACGACCTTGTTGGCCCCGAGATAGACGAGCGCCCCGACCGCGAGCCCGGTGCCCACGGGCACCGGTCCACCGTCGTGCAGCCCCTCCTCGAACAACTCGAACGCGATGCTCGCGATGAGGGCACCTCCACCGAAGGCGAGGACCGTGCCCACGAGACGCGAGGACCACGGTCGGACCAGACCGAGGACCGCGCCGATGAGCAGCGACGACGCAGCGACGAACCCCCACAGGGCGGCAACAGACACGCCCTCATGATGACGGGCCGAAGACCTCGCGCTGACACCGCCACCTCGGCTCGTGCACCTCCACCAGGAGGTGCATCCCCACCCCGGCAGGTGCCTCGCCGCACGAGCAGCCGGGGTGGCGCGTACGCGGTGTCAGCTGCGGACAGCTCGACTCAGGGTGCGTCGGTCACTTGAGGAACTTGTCGAAGCCCTTCGGCAGGCGGGACGGGTCGAAGTCCTTCATCGCCTCGGCGAGGTCGGCCGGGTTGGGCTGACCACCCTGAGCAGCGCCCTGGCCGCCCTTGCCACCGGCCCCCAGCGCACTGCCCGGTGCCGCCTGGTCGCCGCCGCCACCGAGGGCGGCCGAGATCGCTGCTTCGCGCGCCTGCTGCGCCTTGAGCTCCAGCTCCTTCTCCTGCTGGGCCCGCTTGGCGGGGTTGCCGCTCTTGCCCTTCTTCTTCGGCGGGGCCTTCTTCTTGGCCGCGGGACCACCGCCGCCGGGCATGCCCGGCATGCCGCCGCCCCGCTTGAGCTGGCGGATCATCTTCTGCGCCTCACCGAACCGCTCGAGCAGGCCGTTGACCTCGCTGACGTGGACACCGGACCCCCTGGCGATGCGGGCCCGGCGGGACCCGTTGATCTGTTTGGGGTGGTTGCGTTCGAACGGGGTCATCGAGCGCACCATCGCCTCGACGCGGTCGAACTCCTTGTCGTCGAGCGCGTTGAGCTGGTCCCGCATCTGGTTCATCCCCGGCATCATGCCGAGCAGCTGCTTGAGGTTGCCCATCTTGCGGACGGCGGCCATCTGCTGGAGGAAGTCGTCGAACGTGAAGTCCTCGTCGGCGAGGAACTTGCGCGCCATCTCGTCCTGCTCGCGCTGATCGAACGCCCGCTGGGCCTGCTCGATGAGCGTGAGGACATCACCCATGTCGAGGATCCGCGAGGCCATCCGGTCGGGGTGGAAGACCTCGAAGTCCTTCGTGTTCTCACCGGTGGAGGCGAACATGATCGGCTTGCCCGTCACGTGCGCGACCGACAGCGCCGCACCACCGCGGGCGTCACCGTCGAGCTTGGAGAGCACGACGCCGGTGAAGTCGACCCCGTCCGCGAACGCCTGCGCGGTCTCGACGGCGACCTGACCGATCATCGCGTCGATGACGAACAGGACCTCGTCGGGGGAGATCGCGTCGCGGATGTCGCGGGCCTGCTTCATCAACTCCATGTCGATGGCGAGACGGCCGGCGGTGTCGACGATGACGACGTCACGCTGCTGCCGGGTGGCCTCCTCGACGCCCGCCCGGGCGACGGCGACCGGGTCGCCGTACCCGCGTGTCCCCGAGCCGAACTCGACGGCGGCGTCCGATCCGGCGACGTTGCCCCGTTCGGGCGCGAACACCGGCACGCCGGCGCGTTCACCGACGATCTCGAGCTGGGTGACCGCGTTCGGACGCTGGAGGTCGGCCGCGACGAGCATCGGCGTGTGTCCCTGCTGCTTGAGCCAGGCGCCGAGCTTGCCCGCGAGGGTCGTCTTACCCGACCCCTGGAGGCCGGCGAGCATGATCACCGTCGGTGGGTTCTTGGCGAACTGCAGCGTGCGGGTCTGGCCGCCGAGGATGCCGACGAGTTCGTCGTTGACGATCTTGACGACCTGCTGGCCCGGATTGAGCGCCTCGTGCACCTCGCTGCCGAGCGCGCGCTCCCGCACGGCCGACGTGAAGGCGCGCACCACCGGCAGGGCGACATCGGCGTCGAGAAGGGCGACGCGGATGTCGCGGATCGTCTGGTTGACGTCCTTCTCGGTGACGCGGCCCTTGCCACGCAGGTGCTTGAAGGTCAGCGTGAGGCGGTCGGACAGGTTGGTGAACACGGGCACAAGGCTATCGGAGGATCTCGACGCCCCTCCCCCGCGTCAGGCGCAGTCGACGCAGCGATCCGTCTGCGGGCGCACCGCGAGCCGTGCTGCCGGGATGGGCCGGCCACACGCCGCGCAGGAGCCGTCCCACCCGGCGTCGAGGCGGCGGCGGGCGGTGTCGACGTCGGCGAGGTGGCGCCGCGCCGCGTCCGCCGCCGCGTCGGCGACGGCACGATCCCAGGCGACCGTCGACCCCTCGGGGTCGTGTTCGTCGTCACCGTCCGCGTCCCCTCGGGCGGCGGCGAGTCCCCTCGCCACCGTGTCGAACTCGGCGACACGCGCGGCGGCGTCCGCCCGGGCCCGATCGAGGGCCTCACGCAGCCCCTCCCGATCCGGGCCCCTCGCCGCCTCGTCTGCACGCGCCATCCCTCGACGGTACGCGCACGGCCCGCGGAGCCGGGGACACCGCCAGCCCCGGTCCGCCCGTGACGATGCCCGCCCGCGGATGAGGAGGACGGAGACCACGAGCGCTGTCGAGACAGGCGAGGCCCGGCGACGTCCGACGGCGATTGTCGACGAGGACGTCTCCGCTCGCCGAGTTGCGTTCCGACGCCGCTCAGATGACTCCCCGGGTGGCCGATATCACAGCCGTCATGTCACCCCTTGTCGGAGACCACGGTGACGTGGCGTGCGAGCGGCCGAGGGTCGCGGAGAAGCGGACATCCATGGAACGGCCACACGCCCCCGGCACCGCGCCCCGCAGCTCGTTCTTCACCCGGTTGGGCCCGCGACCGAAGATCCTCACGGTCGGCGCCGTCGGCCTCCTGGGCATGGCCGCCCTCGGCGCGACGAGCGAATGGTCGTTGACGGTGATGGACGCCGCCGCCGACGAGATCAACGCGGCGAACCACATCCAGACCTCCGCCCAGAAACTCAAGGCCGACGTCTACAACCTCAAGCGCACCCAGAACCGCTACATGCTTCAGGCTCATGTCGACGGCAAGGCCGTCGCGGACCCCGCCAACCCGTCTCGCGCGACCTACCTCGGGGCCCTCAAGTCCACCGAGGCGGACCTCGCCGCCTTCCCGGCCCTCAAGCTCGAGAAGAGCAAGGCCGCCCTCGCCGATCTCGAGAACAGCTACGAGGCATTCAAGGCGTCCGACGACAGGGTCATCACCCTCGTCGGACAGGGCAAGATCGCCGAGGCGCAGAAGGTCACCCTCGGGGAGTCGACCGAGGCGGCGACGAAGGCGGCCGACGCCTCCGACGCCCTCATCGCCGCGGTGCAGACCCGCGTCGACGACGCCGTGGCGGCCAAGGCCTCCGCGAAGACCACGGCGAGCCTCGTCATGCTCGGCGTGGCCCTCCTCGTCGCCGCTCTCCTCGTCACCCTCGCGCTGTGGATCGCCCGGGGGATCCTCGTCGCCGTGAACTCGGTCCGGGCGACGCTCGAGGCGATGGGCCGCGGTGACCTCACGGTTCCCGCCCAGGCGACGACGCAGGACGAGGTGGGCCGCATGGCGCTCGCCGCCGAGGCGACCCGTGCCTCGATGCAGGACGTCATGGCCCAGGTGGGCGACGCGTCGACCACGGTGGCGACCGCCTCCGAGGAACTCACGGCGGTGTCCTCCTAGGTCGGTTCGACGTCCCGCGCCTCGTCCGAGCAGTTGGGGGTCATCAACTCCTCGGCGGAGACGATGTCGCAGAACATCCAGACGGTGGCCGCCGGCACCGAGGAGATGACGGCGAGCATCCGGGAGATCGCCGCGAGCGCCCAGGACGCGGCGGGCGTCGCGGCCTCGGCCGTCCAGGTCGCGGACCAGACGAACATCACGGTCGCGAAGCTCGGCGAGAGTTCGGCCGAGATCGGCGAGGTCATCAAGTCCATCACGAGCATCGCCGAGCAGACCAACCTCCTCGCCCTCAACGCGACGATCGAAGCGGCCCGTGCCGGGGAGGCCGGCAAGGGCTTCGCGGTCGTCGCCAACGAGGTCAAGGACCTCGCCCAGGAGACCGCCAAGGCCACCGAGGACATCAGCCGTCGGGTCGAGCAGATCCAGGTCGACACCGAGGCCGCCGTCACGGCGATCAGCGAGATCAGCACGATCATCGCCCGCATCAACGACACCCAGTCGACCATCGCGAGTGCCGTCGAGGAGCAGACCGCGACGACGAACGAGATGAGCCGCAGCGTGAGCGAGGCCGCGGGCGGCGCGAACGAGATCGCCCGCAACGTCGGCCAGGCCGCCTCGGGCGCCACGGAGACGACGGACGCGGCCGCGGCGTCGGCCCAGGCCGCCGGTGAACTCGCGACGCGGGCGGCGCAGTTGCAGGACCTGGTCCGCCGGTTCACCTACTGATCGACCGGCCGTCGCTCCCGGCGCACACCCACGGCGCGGCTACCCCCCGCACCTCGGCCGAGGCGTCCGCACGCGTCACCGCGAGGGATGTGGACAGCCGCGCGGACTCTGTCATGGTGGGGACATGAGGTCCTGCTGCGCGGTCTACGTCGACGTCGGTTATCTCCTGGCGGCGGCGGCCACGCGGGTCGCCGGCAGCTCGCTGCGGCGGGGGATCCAGGCCGACTACGCCTCGCTCATCGAGTGGCTGGTCGCCCACGCGGAGGCCGACTCGGGCCTGCCGCTCCTCCGGGTCAACTGGTACGACGCGGGCGGGCGGCCCGGTGGGATGCCGGACGCCTCCCAGGACGAGATCGGTCAGATCCCCGGGGTCAAGCTGCGCCTGGGTCGGCTGTCGTACTCCGGGGAGCAGAAGGGCGTCGACGTCCGGATCGGCCTCGACCTCGCGATCCAGGCACGACAGCGCATCGCCGACGTCGTCTACCTCGTCTCCGGGGACGACGACCTCACCGAGGCGGTCGAGGACGCCCAGAGCCACGGGGTGCAGGTGGTGATCCTCGCGGTACCCCGCCATGACGAGAGGCCGCTCGCCGTCTCCAAACACCTCCTCCGCGAGGTCGACCGCACCCAGGTCATCGACCAGGCCGCCATCGACCATGCCTTCAAGCCCACCGCCATCCCGGAGTCCCTCATCCCCTCCCTCGGTGTCGTGGACGAGCACCGCGACGACGAGCACCCCGACGGGTCGGACGGTTCACCCGAGGCCGACCGACAGACGGGATCGTCGAACGAATCCCCTCTCACGACAGGTGTGCTCGACGACGACCCCGCGAGCCCTCACCCGTCCTCGACGAGGCGACCGCTCCCGGGCCCACCCCGCGAACGTCGCCGCACCGTCCGCGTCCACGGCGTCGCGGGAGCCGAGGACGTCGGCGGCCGAGCCCCGACACCCGCCGACTCCGCGGCCCCCCGGTCCGCCACCGAGCCGGCACCGGTGGGGGTGCCCGGCCCGGGACCGGCCCGGGTGGACCCCGGCGACGTGGGCGAGCAGGCACCGGCCGCGACGCCTGCTCCGAGCGCCCCCTCCCCCGCGATCCTCGCCCGCCGCAAGGCGGTCGGCGTGGCCCTGCCCGGTGCCGCGGCAGCGATCCCCTCCCCCTCGCCCGACGACCCGAGCATGTCCCTCGCCGTCGTCGACGCGGTGGCCCGTCAGGTGGTCGCGGCGTGGTGCTCCTCGGCGACCCCGGACGCTCTCGCCGAGCTCAAGGCCGCCGCTCCGGTCATCCCCTCGGAACTCGACCGCGCCCTCCTCGTCGATCTGTCGAGTCGCGGCGACGAGCGCGACCTCGACGACGCGACACGCCACCAGATCCGGGCCCGGTTCTGGCACCACGTCGGGCGGGTCCGTCCGGTCTGACCCCGGCGACGGTCCAGGTGGCACGGCCGACGCCTCGACACGCCCGATCCCACACGGCCCCCTGGCGTCGCTCGGGTCGCGCCCGTAATCTGCGCAGCACCAACGTCGTCCGCGACACGAGGAGGTCCGGTGCCCACCTACACGTTCCGGTGCGCCTCGTGCGGCGACGTGGACCATCGGTGCCCGATGTCGGAGATCCCGACGGCCCTCGACTGTCCCACCTGCGGTGGGCCGGCCCGGCGCCGGTGGACCTCGGTCGCCGCCACCCACGGCGACTCCCCGGCCCGCCGAACCATCGAACGCGCCGAACGCAGCGCGTCCCAACCCCGCACCGTCGCGGCGCCCCCACCGGCCCGTTCCTCACGACCGGTGAGCCGCAATCCGCTTCACGCGACACTCCCTCGACCCTGACGCGCACGGGTCGCAGCGACGTGCGGCGGCCCGGTCGGGGTCTCGACCGCAAGGAGGACCCGTGCCCGACGTCATCTTCCCGCTCGACTCCACCAAGACGTTCACGCAGCAGCAGCTCACGGGCCACAACCGGTGGCACCCCGACATCCCGCCGGTCGCGACGGTCAAGCCGGGGGAGTCGTTCCGCGTCCACTGCCGCGAATGGTTCGACGGCGACATCCACAACGACGACTCCGCCGACGACATCCGCGACGCCCCGCTCGACAAGGTCCACTGCCTGTCGGGACCGTTCGCCGTCGAGGGCGCCAAACCGGGCGACCTGCTCATCGTCGACATCCTCGATCTCGGCCCGATCCCCCTCGAGGAGGGTCCCCTCGCGGGCCAGGGATGGGGGTACACCGGGATCTTCGCGAAGAAGAACGGCGGCGGGTTCCTCACCGACCAGTTCCCCGACGCCTACAAGGCCGTCTGGGACTTCACGGGCCACACGGCCACCTCCCGGCACGTGCCCCACGTGTCCTTCACGGGGATCATGCACCCCGGGCTCATGGGGACGGCCCCGAGCCATGACCTGCTCACGACGTGGAACACCCGCGAGGCCGCGCTCATCGCGACAGACCCCGAGCGGGTCCCGCCGCTCGCCCTGCCGCCGCAGCCGAAGGACGCGGTCCTCGGCTCGCTCGAGGGCGCCGACTACGACCGCGTCGCGGCCGAGGCGGCCCGCACCGCACCACCGCGGGAGAACGGCGGCAACCAGGACATCAAGAACCTCAGCCGCGGCAGCCGCGTCTTCTACCCGGTGTTCGTCGACGGCGCGAACCTCTCGGTCGGCGACCTGCACTTCAGCCAGGGCGACGGGGAGATCACGTTCTGCGGCGCGATCGAGATGGGTGGGTTCATCGACCTGCGCGTCGACCTCATCAAGGGCGGCATGGAGACGTACGGGGTCTCCGAGAACGCGATCTTCATGCCCGGCAACGTCGAGCCGCAGTACTCGGAGTGGCTCGCGTTCTCGGGCACGTCGGTGACCCTCGACGGCGAACAGCGCTACCTCGACTCCCACCTGTCCTACCAGCGGGCCTGCCTGCACGCGATCGACTACCTCACGACGTTCGGCTACTCCCCCGAGCAGGCCTACCTGCTGCTGGGAGCCGCGCCCATCGAGGGCCGACTCTCGGGTGTCGTCGACGTGCCCAACGCCTGCGCGACCGTGTACCTCCCGACGGCGATCTTCGACTTCCCGCTCGCCCCCACCGCGAACGGGCCGACCCGCATCGATCCCGGGATGGGAGCTCCCCGCTCCTCCTTCTGAGACCGTCCGAGACGCCGTCCCGGCACGGCGCAGGGCCGATGGCGGATCGGGGGCGAGCAGACCTCGCCCCCGATCCGTCTCCGGGTTCACCCCGGTTCTCCACCGTGGGTGGGGCGGAGGCACCCCGGCGTTCCTACGCTGGGAGGGCGCCGGCAGGGGGCCGGTCACCGACGAAGGGGAACCTCATGACGATCTACGGGCCGTTGTTCGAGCAGTACGCCGAGCAGGAGGCGCGCGAGCCGTTCATCAAGCAGAACAGCAAGATGCTCAAGGTGCGTCTCGACGGGTCCGTCTGGGCGCGTGCGGGTGCGATGGTCGCCTACCAGGGACAGATCGGCTTCCAGAACACCGGTGCCGGTGGGCTGGGCAAACTCTTCAAGATGGCGGCGACGGGCGAGGGGTTCTCGGTGATGAAGTGCACCGGCCGCGGCGACCTGTTCCTCGCCGACCGGGCCGCGGAGGTCCAGATCCTCTACCTGGAGAACGACCAGATCTCGGTCAACGGCCGCAATGTGCTCGCCTTCGCCGACGGCATCGAGTGGGACATCCACCGGGTCCAGGCCCGCGGGGCGATGATGATGGGCGATCTCTTCAACGTCTCCCTGCGCGGCACCGGCTTCGTCGCCGTCACCACCACGGGTGAGCCGGTCGCCCTCGACGTCGCCGGCGCCCCCACGTTCGGCGATCCCGAGGCCGTGGTGCTGTGGACGCAGGGCGTGACGATGGACGTCCGCGTCGACTCCGGCGGGCTCGGCTCGATGGTGAGAGGCGGCTCCGGCGAGACGTTCCAGATGGCCTTCGGGGGCCGGGGGCACGTGGTCGTCCAGCCGTCGGAGTACATCCGGCCCAGCACCGGCTCCTCCGGCGGTCGCTGACCGCCCACGGGGCGTCCTCGCCGGTGTGACCTCGGCACGGTCGCTCCGGCGCGGCCGTTACCGTCGAGGGCGTGGACTACCCGAAGACCAGACGTGGTGAGGTCGTCGAGACCCTGCACGGACACGAGATCGCCGATCCCTACCGCTGGCTGGAGGACCCGGACTCGGAGGAGACCCGCGCCTGGGTCGCGGCGCAGAACGCGCTCACCGAGGCGTTCCTCGAGGACATCGGGTCACGGTCGTCCTTCTCGGAGCTCATGCGGACGATCGTGCTCCGGCCCGTCGTCACGCCGCCGATGCACCGCTCCGGGTGGTACCTGCTCTCGCGCAACGACGGCAGCGCACCCCAGAACACCTGGTACGTCGCCCGATCGCTCGACGAGCTCGCCGAGGGCGGGCGGGTGTTGTTCGACCCCTCCACCTGGTCGGAGGACGGCACCTCCTCCCTCGCCGGGCTGTCGGTCGCGGGGGACGGCTCACTGGCCGCGTACGCCGTGAGCGCGGGCGGATCGGACTGGCAGCACGTGCGGATCATCGACCCCTCGACGAGCGAACCGCTCGACGAACCCGAGGTCGTCTCCAAGTTCAGCTCCCTGCGGTGGCTGCCCGACCACCGCACCTTCCTCTACACGCACTACGGCGAGGCACGCGCCGAGGGCACGTCCACCGAGGCGCTCCCCCACCCCGTCATCAAGGCCCACACCGTGGGCACGGCGGTGGAGACCGACCCCGTCGTCCTCGAGTTCCCGGACGACCCGCGCCGGTCGCTGTGGCCCGACACCTCCTCCGACGGCCGGTGGATCGCGATGGCGATGAACCACGGCACCGACGAGAAGTTCGCGATGTGGCTGTCCCGCACCGACGGCGCGAAGGTCGGCGAACCCCTGCGCGTCATCGAGGAGTTCGCGCACTATCAGGAGTTCGTCGACGTCGTCGACGACGTGCTCTACCTCGTCACCGACGAGGACGCGCCCCGCGGTCGCCTCGTCGCGCTCGACCTCGCGGCCGTCGAGGCAGGAGAGCCCGCGACCTGGCGGACCGTCGTCCCCGAGACCGAGCACGCCCTGTCGGGGGCCGTGCTCGCCGGCGACGTCCTCGTCGTCCACCACCTCGCCGACGCCTCCCCCGTCCTCACGCGTTACTCCCTGGACGGGGAGGACCTCGGGCGGCTCGACGTCACCGGCGGCAGTCTGCTCGCGATGAGCGGTGAGGCCGGTCGCGACGAGCTGCTCGTCTCGATGGATTCGGTGACCTCACCGATGCAGGCGTTCGTCATCACCCCGTCCACCGGCGATGTCCGCGCGTTGTCGCTCGTCGAGGAGACGTGGCGGGCGCCGGACCTCGAGATCACCCGGCACCGGGCCACGAGCGCCGACGGCACGCCGGTGCCGTACTGGTTGCTGAGGCCGGCCGGCCTGCCCGACGACCCCGTCCCGACGCTCATGTACGGCTACGGCGGCTTCAACGTCGCCATCGGCGCGTCGTTCTCCTCGATCGACACCGGCTGGCTCACCGCGGGCGGTGCCGTCGCGATCGCGAACCTGCGTGGTGGCGGCGAGTTCGGCACCGAGTGGTACGAGCAGGGCACGCGCGCGGCCAAGCAGAACGTGTTCGACGACTTCGCGGCGCTCGGAGAGCACCTCATCGCCACGGGCGTGACGACGTCACCACAGCTCGCGGCGTACGGCGCCTCGAACGGCGGCCTGCTCATCGGGGCGCTCATCACCCAGCATCCCGGGCTCGTCGCCGCCGCGGTGCCGATGGTGGGGGTGCTCGACCTCCTGCGTTTCCACCGGTTCACGATCGGCTCGGCGTGGATCTCGGACTACGGGGACCCCGACGTCGCCGAGGACTTCGAGGTCGCCCTCGCCTACTCACCCCTGCACCACATCCGCGAGGGCGAGACCTACCCGGCGACCCTCGTCGTCACGGGCGACCACGACGACCGCGTCGTCCCGGCCCACAGCCACAAGTTCACCGCGACGCTCCAACACGCTCAGGGAGGCGACGCACCGATCCTCACGCGTGTCGAGACCTCGACCGGTCACGGCGCGGGCAAGCCCCGGGCCGTCGCCGCGCAGGAGGCCGCCGACGTCCTCGCATTCCTCGCCCATCACACGGGCCTGGTCTTGCGAGCCCACTGACCGGTCGCAACCCCGGCAGCGCCATCAGCCCCCCGTGGGTTTCGACACCGCTCAGTCGGCCGAAACGGCCCCTGCCGCAGGAGTGCCCGAGGACCAGGGGGGTGGGTAGCCTCGGCCCACCGTGGTCACGATCCCGACCGCCCGACTGCCCCACTGACCGATGTGGAAGGACCCACCATGGCCTCCCCCCTCTCCCGCCTCTCGACGGCGTTGACGGTCGTCCTCGCGGTGGCGCTGCCGGGTCACGCCCACGCTGCTCCGGCGCCGCCCGCCCCCGACACCGGCGCGTCCGCCGTCCTCCGGGCCCCGTGTCTCGATGCGTCGCTGCCGCTGTCGGTGGAGGAACGCCGCCTCGCCGCCCGGATGCCCGACCCGGCCGATCCGTCCCGGCTCGCGGACACGGCGTTCGCGCAGGACATGATCGCCGGCGGGGGTTTCGAGCACGTCGCGCCGAGAGTCGTGGACCTGCTGTGTCGGACCCGCGACACCCGCGGCGCCACCGCCATCGCCGCCCGGGAGGGACGCCGGTTGTGGACGGCGGCGGTGGCCCGGGCGCAGTCGACCGGAACCGTGCGCGGGCCCCTTCCCCGCACCGACGACCGGCCGCTGTACTGGACGCGACTGCAGGTCACGGCCGCGCTCCGGCAGTGGCGACCCGCGGGCGGACTCGCAGACGCACGGCGCGAGGCGATCATCGAGACCTTCGAGCGGGCCTCCCGGGGGATGAGCGACATCTCCTACCCGGCCGGGTACGGCACCGCACGGGTCCTCGTCAGCGGCTTCGACCCGTACACGCTCGACGGTGGCGACAGCGGCACGGCACCGAGAGCGGCGGGCAACAACATCCGCCACGGCAACCCCTCCGGCGCGACGGCCCTCGCGATCGACGGCACCACCCACATCGGCAGGGACGGCCGACGCCAGGTGATCCACGCCTACCTGCTCCCGGTCAACTACACGGAGTTCACCGCAGGATGGATCGAGGACACCGTCGGGCCGCACATGCGGGCGGGGGCGAGATCTCTCACGGCCTCGATCACCCTCAGCCAGGGACGTGAGGGGCGCTTCGACCTCGAGGTGTGGAACGGGCGCTATCACGGTGTCTCGCCGGGCAACGACGGGAGCCGGCCGTGCCCGCCCGTCGACGGGGTCCCGCAGATCGCGAGGGACAACCCCGGGTGCCACGCGACGGTGGTTCCCCGGTGGGGTGGCCCCCGGGTGTTCGACGTGAGGAACCCGCCGCAGTGGACGACGGCCTCCCTGCCGTTCGGGCGGATGGCCGCCGCGGGGACGGGCACGGGGATCGCCCCGCCTCCGGGGGCGACGTGGGCGACGGGCGAGGGGTTCCCGGTCATCCGCAACACGGCGTACACCGAGTTCCCCGACTGCGACTCACCGGAGCGCGTGACCCGCAACGCCGACCCCGAGGGGGGCATGCACCCGGCCCAACCCGGGACACCGCCCGCCCCCACCTCGTGCGCGTACGCCGGTGGCGGTGGCACGTACCTGTCGAACGAGAGCGCCTACCGCAACACCCTGCTCCGAGACCGGCTCGGACGCGACATCCCGGCCGGGCACATCCACACCCCGATCATGCAGCACTTCGCCCCGACCAACCGCCACGGCGCGAGCGACCCGACCTTCGCTGCCTGGCGGCGGGCCATCGTCCGGCAGACGGTCGCACTCATCCACGTGGCCGCCGAGCGCTGACGACCGTCACGGTCCTGACGACCGACCGTCACGGTCCTGACGAGCGACCGTGGTCACGGTCGAGGACGACGCGGGTCGGCCGAACGCGGACGGCCGCCGCCCGGGTCCGCCCCAGGGTCCGACCCGGTCCGGTGCGGCCTGCCGCAGGAGACGGCTCGACGCCGATCTCACCCGGGGTCGTGGCCGGAGTCGCCGCGGTGCTGCTCGTCGCCGACTCGTCGCGCGGTCGTGCGGTCCGTGATCTCCGGCGTCCCCGCGCCGGCACGGGGCCTGGAGCCCCCGGGACCAGGATCGCCCGGGGTGCGGGCGATCCTCGGGGTGAGGACGACGAGCCCGACGGCACCCGCGGTGGCCGCGGCGAGGCGGCCCAGGAGTCGTCGTGACGCGGCCATGACGACCAGCGTAGGTGCACGCGCAGGCCGTCGACTCCGCGTTCGACGCTCCACTGCGTCGCCGGCAAAGCCGCGCGCCGCCCGGCTCACTCGCGTGAACTGAACCGCTTTTCCCGAACTCGGTGGCGTTTCGAGCAGCGAGCGGGCCTCCGGGGGCGTCAGACTGGCCCGATCTGCCGGTCCGTGCCCCGCGGTCCGGTGACCCGTACCCGGCAGAGAGTGAGACCCCGGCATGAAAGCCCTCGAACAGATCTCGGGATGGCTGTGGAGCACCCCGATGGTGCTCCTCGTCCTCGGCATCGGCACCGTCTTCACGGTGTGGATGCGGGTGCCCCAGATCCGCCGGATCCCCGACATGATCCGCCAGCTCAAGGGCGGTGGCGGCTCCGAGCGCGGCATCTCCTCGTTCGAATCACTCGCGATGGCCCTCGGTGGTCGCATCGGGGTGGGCAACATCGCCGGGGTCGCCGTCGCGATCGGGTTGGGCGGTCCCGGCGCGATGTTCTGGATGTGGGTGACGGCGATCATCGGCGCGGCCGTCGCCATCGTCGAGTCCTCCCTCGCCCAGGTGTGGAAGGAGGAGGTCGGGGGTGAGTACCGAGGTGGTCCCGCCTATTACATCGAGAAGGGTCTCGGGCTCAAGTGGCTCGCCCTCGCCTACGCCGTCGCGACGATCTTCGCGACGACGATGACGGGCCCGGCCATCCAGGCCAACAGCATCGCGGTCTCCGCCAACGAGGCGTTCGGGTTCGACCCCCGGCTCACGGGCCTGTTCGTCGCGGCCCTCTTCTGCCTCGTCGTCTTCGGCGGCATGAAGCGCATCGGCCGTGTCTGTGGACTCGTCGTGCCGTTCATGGCGATCGCCTACATCCTCATGGGCATCGTCGTCCTCGTCGTCAACGCCGAGCACGTGCCGAACATGTTCCGACTCATCTTCGCGAGCGCGTTCGGTGCGGACTCGATGTTCGGGGGCATGCTCGGCGCGGCGGTCCTCTGGGGCGTGCGACGGGCGATCTACTCCTCCGAGGCGGGCACGGGGTCCGGCGCTCAGGCCTCCGCCGCGGCCGAGGTCAGCCACCCCGTCAAGCAGGGGCTCGCACAGGGATTCTCGGTCTACATCGACACGCTGTTCGTCTGCACGGTCACCGGCCTCATGATCCTGTCGACGAACTCGTACAACGTCATCACGGACGACGACGTGCCGATCATTCAGTACCTGCCGGGCGTCGACGCCGGCCCCGCGTTCACCCAACGCGCCGTCGAGACCGTGGCCCCCGGGTTCGGGGCGGTGTTCATCGCGATCGCGATGTTCTTCTTCGCGTTCACGACCCTGCTGTCGTTCGGTTTCTACGCAGACACCAACATCGCCTACATCCTTCGGTCGAACCGTCACGAGCGCACCGTCATCCGGGCGTTCCAGATCGTCCTCGCCGCCTCGATCCTCCTCGGGTCGTTCCGCAAGTCCGACTTCGCGTGGGCCCTCGCCGACGTCGGGCTCGGGCTCTACGCCTGGATCAACCTCCTCGCCCTCATTCCGCTCGTCCCCATCGCCATCCGGCTCTTCCGCGACTACGAGAGGCAACGCAAGGCCGGGATCGACCCGGTGTTCCGTCCCGGCAACATCGGTGTCGCCGACGCCTCGCTGTGGGACGACATCGCCGACCACTACGAGCGCACGGGCGAGGCGCTCCCCGCCTCGACGGCGACGCGAGAGGATCGGCGACGCTGACACCGGGAGGCGGCATCCGACCCGCGGACCTACCCTGATCGCACCGATCCCCAGCAGGAGGAACCATGAGCCAGAACGACACCCCCGAGACCGCCGACGCCGCGACCGCCCCCAAGGAGGTCCAGGTCGACGCCGCGCACACCGAGGTGGACTCCGGCAAGGGCAGCGCCGATGAGACCAGCACCGAGGAGACCGTGGCGGGACCCGCCGAACGCGAGGACCCGGGCAACGACAGCCCCGCCACCAACGCGCCGGTGGAGTGAGTCGCCTCCCGAGCGCGTGACACGAGCGGGCGGCGTGATCCCCGGTGGGTCGGCCGCCCGCTCGTTCATGCGAGGGCGGGGAACACGGCGCCGGCGATGAGGCCCCCGATGAGCGCGCCGGCGATGACCTGGGCGAGGCCGTGCCGACCGGCGCGGGTCCGCGCCCACGCGACGGCGCCGAGCATCGGGAGCGTGATGGCGAGGGTGAGGGGTCCGAGCACGAGGGCGAGGACGACGACCGCCGTCGCGGTGCAGGCGAGGTGGAAGGACGCCTTCCACACCCGGGTGATGATCGCCATGGCGACGAGAGCCACGAGCACGGTGACGACGAGTGCGGTCAACCCTCGCGGGGCGCCCGCCAGGACGAGGACGCCGACGCCGACGCCGATCGAGGCCGCCGACAGCAGCAACGGGATCCGACGCTGCTCCCGCACGACGAGCTGGCGGTCGCCGATGCCGTGGACGCGCATGACGACCCGCAGGGCGATCTCCGGCAGCAGGGCACAGAACGTCATCGTCGCGGCGGCCCACCCCAGCCCCGCGAGCACGGTGGGCGACGTGGCGAGCGCGACGAGCAGCACCGTGACCGCGAGGACGACGAGCGGGTCGAGCACGACCCCCACGAGGTCCGCGAGGCGGTGACGGGGACGCGCATGCAGCCGCACGAGATCGGGATGATCGTCCACCCCTCGACGATACCGACGCGGGCGGGACACACCGGTCCGGTTTGCCCGACCTCGATGTGGGGTAGAAGCGGCCATGACCAACGCATCCGAAGACGCCGCCAAGGCCGAAGCCGTCGAGACCGTCAAGCAGGGCGCCGAGTCCCACCTCTCCGGTGCCGACCCCGACACCGTCGAGCAGCACCTCAAGGACGGGCTCGCGGGGGCCGATGTCGACCTCCCTGACGAGAAGGTCCGAGAGATGGCCGAGGAGGTCCACTCCGAGAAGGACGCGCAGATCCAGGAGTGACCTCCCCGCCGCCCGATCGCCGCCCCGGCACCCGCGCGGGGCGGCGATCGGCGCGCTCGGGCGTCGCGCCCGGCCGGCGTGAATCCGTCTCCATGGATCCGTCACCGTGAAGGCCTGACATTCGTCATCGTCCGGTCACGATCGCCTGGCCTAGCGTGAGCTCATGATCACTTCCGAAGAGCTGATGCTGCTTCTCACCCGCGACGACGGCAAGCCCGAGAGCGCCTTCGCCCAGAACACGTGGGGCTACGCGGCCGCGAACATCGCCGACCTCGTCATCGCCGAGCGGATCACCCTCGACGAGGCGAAGGACCCGCGCCTCACCGTCATCGACTCCTCACCCACGGGCCACCCGGCCCTCGACGCGGCACTCGCCCGGCTCGAGCGCAAGGACGGCGCCAAGGTGTCCTCGCTCGTCACCGACGGCAAGGTCGCGGCGCAGGCGGAGATCGTCGCGAGCCTGCAGCAGGCCGGGGTCATCGAGGTCGAGGCCAAGCGGTTCCTCGGCCTCGTGCCCGAGAAACGCCCGATCCGCGACGCCGCGCCCGAGCGTGCCCTGCGGGAACGACTCGGGTCGGTCCTTCGCGGCACCACCGCCACCCCGCGGGAGGCGACCCTGCTCGCCATCGTGCAGAGCCTCGACATCGCCCCCAAGGTCTTCGCCGAGGAGACCGGCGGCATGTCGAAGAAGGAGATCAAGGCCCGTATCGAGGAGGTCGCCACGCACGACCACGCGGGTGAGACCGTGAGCGCAGCCGTCGCCCGCGCGTTGCAGGCGATGAACACCGCGATCGTCGTCGCGACGATCGTCCCCATCGTCACGTCGACCTCGAGCTCCTGAGCCCGTTCTCCGAAGTGAGTGACGAGGTGCTCGCGGAGGTCCGCGCCGCGATCCCCACCGTGTGGCGCAACCCCGCCCGTCGGGACACCCCGGCGCCTGCCGGCCTGACGCTCTCCGATCTCCGGGAGGCCGACGCGCTGCTGCGGAGGTTCGCGCCGTACCTCGCGGCGACGTTCCCGGGGCCGTGGTTCGAGGGACCGAACGGGGTCGAGGAGGGGCTCATCGACTCCCCGCTCACCCGGGCGCCCGCGGTGCGGACGGATCTCGGGGTCGAGGGCGAGGTGTGGCTCAAGCGCGACGACGTGCTGCCGATCTCGGGCTCGATCAAGGCGCGCGGGGGGATCTACGAGGTCCTCACCCTCGCCGAGCGTCTCGCGCTCGCCGCCGGCTGGGCCGGTGGTGATCCCCGCCGCGGGGATCACCGTGAGTTCGGGGGCGCTGAGCTGCGTGACCTCCTGTCCCGGCACACCGTGGCCGTCGGTTCGACGGGCAACCTCGGTCTGTCGATCGGGCTCATGGCGCGGGCGCTGGGCTTCTCGGCCGTGATCCACATGTCGGCCGAGGCGAGGGAGTGGAAGAAGGACCTGCTGCGCCGCCTCGGGGCCCGAGTCGTCGAGTACCCCGGCGACTATGGTCTGGCCGTCGCGACCGGCCGCGCACAGGCACGGGCGGATCCCGGCACGCACTTCGTCGACGACGAGAGCTCCCCGACGCTGTTCCTCGGGTACGCCGTCGCCGGGCTGCGACTCGTCGATCAGCTCGAGGCCGCCGATCTCCTCCCGACACCCGCGCACCCCCTGCACGTGCACCTCCCCTGCGGAGTCGGGGGTGGGCCGGGTGGGATCGTCCACGGACTGCACCTCGCCCTGCTCGAGCGGGGCCACGACACCCGTCATCTCCACTGCTGGTACGCCGAGCCCGTGGCCGCGCCGTGCATGCTGCTCGCCCTCGCGACCGGGCGCGGCGCCGTGGTGAGCGTGCAGGACTACGGCCTCGACGGCGTCACCCTCGCCGACGGGCTGGCGGTGGGCCGGGCGTCGCACCTCGCGTGGTCGACGACCGCGGGGCGTGTGGCCGGGGCGGTCACCGTGCGCGACGACGTCCTCCTGCCACTGCTGCGACGACTCGACGCGGCCGAGGGGGTCCGGCTCGAGCCGTCGGCTCTCGCCGGTCTCGCCGGCATGCTGGTCCTGCGCGAGCGAGGCCTCGGCGACGAACCCGGCGCTCGCCACCTCGCCTGGGCCACCGGCGGATCGATGGTCCCCGCGACCGAGATGGGGCGGTGGTTGCGCGGCTGAACCCGCGGCAGCGCCCGTCACACTCCTGCCCGCGGCCACGCCATACCCACGAAAAGCACCGCCCGGCCGACACGGAAGGGACGTGTGGCCGGGCGGTGCGGTCTGGGGTGGCAGTGCCGAGGAAGGTCGGCGGGTCAGCGCGCCGGGGACTCCTCGTGGAGGATGCCGTTGCGGTCCGGGCTGGGCCTGAAGACGCTCTCCTCGGCGCCGAGGCCACCACCGTGGGTCGTGCGGATGCTGCCGTCGGCGAGGATCTCGTACGCGCTCTCGGCGTGGAGCACCCGGTCGATGCCGGAGAGCTCGGAGTCGCGGTCGACACGGAACCCGATGGTCTTCTGCAGGAGGAGGCCGATGAGGTACGTCGCGACGAACGAGGCCGCGAGGACGGAGATCGCGCCGATCGCCTGACGTCCGAGCTGATCCCACCCGCCGCCGTAGAAGAGGCCGTCGATACCGGCGGGCGCGGACGAGGAGGCGAGCAGCCCGATCATCAGCGTTCCGACGAGACCACCGACGAGGTGGACGCCGACGACGTCGAGGCTGTCGTCGTACCCCCAACGCTCCTTGAGGCCGACGGCGAGGGCGCAGAGGATGCCGCTCACGGCACCGATGACGATCGCACCGAGGGGAGTGACGGCGTTCGCGCCGGGGGTGATGCCGACGAGACCCGCGACGATGCCGGACGCGGCGCCGAGGCTCGTGAAGTGACCGTCACGGAGGCGCTCAGTGAGCAGCCACCCGAGGATCGCCGCCGCGGGGGCCGCGAGGGTGTTGACGAACGCAACCGCCGCCGTGGTGTTCGCCGCGAGCGCCGAGCCGGCGTTGAAGCCGAACCAGCCGAACCACAGCAGGCCCGCGCCGAGCATGACGAGCGTGAGGTTGTGGGGACGCATCGGCTCCTGGCCGAACCCGTGGCGGTTGCCGAGGACGAGCACGAGAGCGAGCGCCGCCGCGCCGGCGTTGATGTGGATGGCCGTGCCTCCGGCGAAGTCGATCGCCCTGAGTCCGTTGGCGATCCATCCGCCGTGGCTGGTCACCGCGCCCTGCGCGTCGACGGTGTCGAACGCGAAGACCCAGTGCGCGATCGGGAAGTACACGAAGATCGACCAGATCGCCGTGAAGACGAGCCACGTCGAGAACTTCGCACGGTCGGCGATCGCGCCGCTGACGAGTGCCGTGGCGATGATCGCGAACATGGCCTGGAAGCCGACGAAGGCCAGCGCCGGAACCGATCCTGCGATCGCCTCGGGCGCGAGGAGTGTCGAGAGTCCGGCGAACTCGGTCGGGTTCCCGATGAGCCCGTGCCAGGAGTCGCCGAACGCCTCGGAGTAGCCCACGAGCACCCAGAGCACCCCGACGGTGCCCATCGTGCCGAGGCTCATCATCATCATGTTGAGCACGCTCTTGGCGCGCACCATTCCGCCGTAGAAGAAGGCCAGCCCGGGCGTCATCAGCATGACGAGCGCCGCGCTGATGAGGATCCAGGCGGTGTCCCCGCTGTCGATGTTCATGGGAAAAGGGTGCGGGCGACGTGTTTCGGCGATGTCGTCGTCGTGTTTCGGGGAGGTGAAACCTCACGGGTTCATGTGACGGGAGTGTTTCACGACGTGGACTGTCGTCTCACGGCGGCGAGAGGTGTCCTCGTCACGCGCAGACCCCAGGCGAGGTTCGCGGCCATGGAGATCTCACGGATGTGCGAGGTCACCGGCCATGTCTCCCACTCGGCGACCTGGCTGATGTCCCCGGTGCGCACGTCGATCTCGCCCAACCGGCCTGGAGCAAGATCATCGTCCAGGTCCAGCACCACGAGGTAGGTGTCCGGGCCGCTCCAGGCCACTCCGTTCCACACCCGCTCCGACAGCGGCCACGAGTGATGGCCCCCCTCGGGGTCGAGAACGTGCAACGCCTCACGGGCGGCGTCGAGAGCCAGCATCCGGCGGCCGTCGGGCGACCACGCGTGCGGCACGAGTTGCGCGGTATCGAGACGCACCGCGATCGAGGGGTCGACGCGCGGGTCACCGCTCGTCGCGTCGGGCGCTGCGACGATCTCGGTGTGCCCACGGCGACGTGCGACGAGCAGGCGTCTTCCGTCAGGCGAGGGGCAGCAGTCGACGACGTCGCCGCCGAGGCCGAGGTCTCGCACCGTGCGGTCGGTGACGCCGACCCGCATGACGCGACCGTACGGCGTCTCGTTGGCATTCGGGGTGAGCGCGGCGCTCTGATCGCGGACGAACACCGCGGCGCCGTCCGGGGAGAACGCGAGGGGCTGGACGTCGCGCCGCGGCGCATCGGTCACCCGGACCGTGCGCGTCCGCCCCGATTCCGCGTCGACGAGCACGACCTCCCCCTGCCAGGAGATCGAACCCACGGCCAGCCACCGTCCGTCGTCCGACACGATCGTCGGGGCAGGAGTCGTGTAGTTCTCCCGGTCGTTCGCGGTCGCGAGCGACCGCATCCCTCCGAAGCGGTCATCGAGGGTCACCATCCGTGACGGCTCGTCCGGCAGGTGCTGGGCTTCGGACTGGAGGTACACCATGCCGACTCGGCCGGTCGGCAGCATCTCCAACGTCGGCCGCAGGGGCCAGTACCCGGGCAGACGAGTGGGGAGGGTCCGCGCGTTCCCGTCGGCGGCCGGCTGGGGTGGGTGATTCCCGAGCGTTCCGGCGTAGGAGACGATTCCCACGAGGGAGGCGGCCGCCGCCGCCCCCGTCAGGACCGCGCGACGGGAGATGCGTCGCGGCTCCTGCTCGGTGTCCCCATCGACCGGGTGCATGAACGGCGGAGTCCCGGGCGGCGGAACCGTGCTCTCGGGCCCGCCCTCGGCACCCGCAACGCCTGCGGCTCCCCGTCGGGTCGCTCCCCCGCGCTGTGGCCCCGTCCAGCGCGCGGGGGTGGGCACCTCGATCCTGTCGACGAAGGCACGGACCTCCTCGAGGATCCTCTGCTCGCTGCGGTCAACCATCGAGTACCTCCTTCATGCGTCGCAACGCCCGCGAGGCCCGTGACTTGACCGTCCCCGGCCGGCAGCCGAGGGCTGCCGCGACCTGCGCCTCCGACATGTCCAGGTAGTAGCGCAGGAAGAGCACGGCCCGTTGTTCGGGATCGAGTTCGGACAGGGCTCGGCGGACGTCGACCTGGGCCTCGGCGTCGGCGGGGTCGACGGGTGGGTCGTGCTCCGGCGGTGGCTGTCGTTCGAGATACCGGCGTGCCACCACCCGCCGTCTGATCCACGAGCGCGACCGGTTGACGACGACCGTCCTCAACCAGGCCGCCGGATCCTCGACGTCGTCGGCGGCGCGGACGAGGTCGACGAAGGACTCCTGGACGATCTCGGCCGCTGCGTCGACGTCCCCGGTCATGACGGCGGCGAGCCGCCCCAGCGCCTGGTGCTCCCGCGCGTAGACCTGCTCGACGTCCGACCCGTCTGTCTCGTCTTTCTCTTGCCGCTGGCGCAAGGCCCGTCCCCCTGAGACCCTCGTCGACCCGTTCACACCCGTTGGTCGCGATGGTGCCCCATTCGGTTCCCCCACCCCCACCGCGGCTCCTGATCAACCCCGTGACGACCGACTCCGATCGGTGAGGTCGATGAGGGGGCGCCGTGGCCCCCGCATGCCGGGTCCGGTGGCGGAACCTACTCTTGGGTCATGTCCACGACCTCCGCAGACACGACCGCCTTCAGCCTCGCCGCCCTGTGCACGGGGATGGGCGTCCTGCACTTCGTCAAGCCCGAGCCGTTCGACGACCTCATCCCGCCCAAGCTGCCCGGGTCCGCACGGTTCTGGACCTACGCCTCGGGTGTCGCCGAGCTCGGCACGGCCGCCCTGTTGATCAACCCCTCGACCCGTCGGCTCGGTGGTCGCGCGGCCTCCGCCCTGTTCGTCGGCGTGTTCCCCGGCAACCTCCAGATGGCGTGGGACTGGCGGCACAAGCCGTGGTCCAAGCGCGCGATCGCCTTCGGTCGACTCCCCCTGCAGGCCCTGCTCGTCGCGCAGGCCGAGAAGGTCCACCGGGCCGCCTGAGCGTTCCCGTCCGGCCCCTGACATGACGGCGCCCGGGCTCCCGCACCGATCGCGGAGGCCCGGGCGTCGTCGTACGCCGAGGTCGGGTCAGGAGCCGAGAAGCGCCTCGGCGAAGGCCTTGGGCTCGAAGGGGGCCAGGTCGTCGGGGCCCTCACCGAGGCCGACGAGCTTGACCGGCACCCCGAGGGCCTTCTGCACGGCGACGACGATGCCGCCCTTGGCGGTGCCGTCGAGCTTGGTGAGAACGATGCCGCTGACGTCGACGACCTCGGAGAACACCTCCGCCTGGCGCATGCCGTTCTGACCGGTGGTCGCGTCGAGGACGAGGAGGACCTCGTCGATGGGGCTCTGCTTCTCGACGACCCGCTTGACCTTGGCGAGTTCGTTCATGAGGTCGGTCTTGTTGTGCAGGCGGCCGGCGGTGTCGAGGATGACGACGTCGGCCTCGGCCTCGTTCGCCTCCCGGACGGCCTGGAACGCCACGGACGCCGGGTCGGCCCCGTCGCGATCGGAGCGCACCGTGGGCACCCCGACGCGGGCTCCCCACGTCTCGAGCTGATCGGCGGCGGCGGCGCGGAAGGTGTCGGCGGCGCCGAGCATGACGTCGCGGTCCTCGGCGACGAGGACACGGGCGAGCTTGCCGATCGTCGTCGTCTTGCCCGTGCCGTTGACGCCGACGACCATGATGACCGCCGGGCGCCCCTCGACCCGCGAGGACGCGACGCGGCGGTCGAGCTGCGGTTGGAGTTCGGCGTGGAGGTCCTCGAGAAGCCACCCCCGCATCGTCGCCTCGTCGCGCACGCCCTCGGCGGCGACCCGCTCCTTGAGCCGTGCCACGAGCGAGGAACTCGCCTCGACGCCGAGGTCGGCGGCGAGCAGGGTGCTCTCGACGTCGTCCCACGTGTCCTCGTCGAGCTGACCTCCCTGCAGGAGCGCGAGGAGACCACGGCTGAGCGCGGAGTCGGATCGGGCGAGGCGAGAGCGGAGGCGCTGCAGACGGCTGCGCGTCGACTCCGGCGTCTCGACCGACGGCGGCCCCGGCTCGAGGAGGACGTCGGGTCGCTCGAGCGTGTCGACGCTCCCGACGGCGGTGCTGCCCTCGCCCCCCTCGGTCGGCGCGCCCCGGAGGTCGGGTCGCGTGCCCGGCTCGACGCGGCGCCGTCGGGAGCCGCCCCGCACGAGGCCGACGATCGCGAGCACCCCTGCGACGAGCAGGACGC
Organism: Mobilicoccus sp.; assembly: GCF_032060985.1. Taxonomy (NCBI): domain Bacteria; kingdom Bacillati; phylum Actinomycetota; class Actinomycetes; order Micrococcales; family Dermatophilaceae; genus Mobilicoccus; species Mobilicoccus sp. Next base: position 158,587 of record NZ_DAMBGD010000001.1, on the reverse strand, counting down.
CGACGACGGAGATCAGTGCCCAGAGGTCGTTGAGAATCCAATCCACGTCGTCAGTCTGGCAGACCGACGCGGCCGGGCTCATGACGCGCTCGCCTGCGAGCCGCAACGTCCGCGGTGCGGATGTCTCGAACTCCTCGTGCCCTCGGGGAGGGGGCGTGTCGACGAGCAGGAGCCTCACGAACCGGCCCTCGGGGTGCCGAGTGCACCGCAGTGGTCACAGTGGACGTGCCTGAACCGACCCATGGGTGCCGAGTGCACCGTCGTGGTCGGCGCCGACCGGATATCGCTGCACCGGTGCGACGTCGCGGCGATGGCGAACGTCAGCGGCGGTGGACGGGGAGCGGCACCGGCGAACGAGAAGTCAGGACACGCGCGTGAGCGAGCCGCGGCGCGAGCGGGGCGCAGCGTCGACGCCTTGGGAGAGCAGCGGCGTGAGATCGAGGGGCTGCTTCTGACGCGCGAGGAAGACGTTGTTGCGTCGACGCCGAGGAGCCCGTTTGACCCGACGGGTGGAGCGCGCGAACGCCCACCTGTTGACGAGGCTGGCCCCGCGACGGCGCGCGGGGATGACGACGGCGGCGGTGAAGAGCGCGCCGAGCACGGTGACCATCGCGATGGAGAGGAGGACGACGTCCATGCCCCCCTTGTCGGCAGAACCGGCCGGGGCTGAACCCCCCGAACTGCCCGATTCGGTCACGGAGTCATCACGATCACTGTCACGGATCACTTACGGCGCCAACCCGATTCACGCTGCCGTCGCGGCGGCGGTGCCGCGGTGGCGAGCGGTGGCCGGCGGCCGCCCACCCGAGTCCCCGCCACCGCCGAGCCCGACGAGAAAGCGCCGTCGCTCAGCTGTCGATGCTGGGGAAGCGGGGTTCCTTGATCTGGCGGGACATGGCCCGGAAGCTCGGGTGTTCACAGGTGTGGAGCCATTCGAAGACCGCCATCTCGGTGGTCACGACCCGCACACCCGAGAACGAGAGGCGCGCCATCGCCGCGTGCGCGTCGCGAGGGTCGCGTGACCCGCACGCATCGGAGACCACCCACGCCTGGCGACCGGACTCGAGGACGCCGAGCGCCGTCTGCATGAGGCACACGTGCGCCTCCGTTCCGGCGAGGACGACCTGGTCTCGGCCGCGCGCCACGTCGTCGAGCAGCTCCAGCAACCCGTCCTCGCACGCACCGAAGTGCATCTTGGGCAGCACCCGCACACAGCTCTCGGGGAGGGCGTCGACGAGCGGGCCGAGCTTGTCGGGGTTCTGCTCGGTCCCGACGACGGGCACCCCGGACTCCTGCGCCCCGTGGGCGAGCAGCCGGGCACGCTGGCGCACGGCGGCGTCGTCGTGGATTGCGGGCATGAGACGTTCCTGCAGGTCGACGAGCACGACGACGGAGTTCTCCGCGACGAGCCGTTGGCTGCGGTCGGGCCCCGAGGTCGCCGCCCGGCGTGAGGCTCGCGTCTCGCCCCGCAGTGGCGCTGGCGCGTCCGTCGAGGGCGCTCCGGTCGAGGACGCCCCTGGCACGGGCGCCTCGGACGTCGTCGGAGAGGGGGTGGGGTCGGGCGTCGTCACGTGGCCTCCTCAGGCAGGTTGGGCCACCCGCTGGGAGACGACGGTCGTGATCCCGTCTCCCCGCATCGTGACCCCGTACAGCGCGTCTGCGACCTCCATCGTCCGCTTCTGGTGCGTGATGACGATGAGCTGGCTGGAGTCCCGGAGCTCCTCGAAGATCGTGAGCAGCCTACCGAGGTTGGTGTCGTCGAGGGCCGCCTCGACCTCGTCCATGATGTAGAAGGGGCTCGGCCGGGCCTTGAAGATCGCGACGAGCAGCGCGACGGCCGTGAGCGACCGCTCCCCGCCCGAGAGCAGCGAGAGACGTTTGATCTTCTTCCCCGGGGGACGCGCCTCGACCTCGATGCCCGTCGTGAGCATGTCGCCGGGGTCGGTGAGGGTGAGCCTGCCCTCGCCGCCGGGGAACAACCGGGAGAACACGCCCTCGAACTCCCGCGCGGTGTCGGCGAACGCGTCCGCGAACGCCTGCTCGACGCGCGCGTCGACCTCCTTGACGATGTCGAGCAGATCGTCGCGGCTGCGCTTGAGATCGTCGGTCTGCTCGGTGAGGAACGTGTGCCGCTCCTCCAGCGCCGCGAACTCCTCGAGGGCGAGCGGGTTGATCCGGCCGAGGCGCGCGAGGTCGCGCTCGGCCTTGCGGAGGCGCTTCTCCTGCTCCTCCCGCACGAACGGGGCGCCGTCCTCGTCGGGGACGGGGGTGAGCGGTGGCAACGTCGGCACGCGGAGTTCACGCTGCCCGTCCTCGGCGAGCCCGTCCTCGGCGGACGTTTCCGCGGCCCGCGCCGGTGCCTCGTCCCCGTCGACCCCGGTCGTCGCGGTGGTCGCGCTCGCGTCGGTCGCCACGGTGTCCGCGGTGGCGCCTGCCTCGCCCTCGGCACCGGCCTCGCCGGTCCCCCGGCTCCCGTCGGCCTCGTTTCCCTCGGCCCCCTCGGCCGCGGCGCGCGCCGCGGCACGGTCCCGGGCCTCCTCCTCCATGCGGCGGGTGATGAGCTCGGGGGTGATCTCCGGGATGCGGCGGTGAGGCCCGAACTCCTCGACGAGGACGTCGGGGTCGATGCCGAGCTCCTCGATCGCGCGACCGCGGAGGGCGTCGATGCGGAGGCGTTGCTCGGCGCGGGCGATCTCGTCGCGATGGACGGAGTCGGTGAGGTCACGAACCCGGGTCGTGAGCGCCTCGACGGAGGACCGGGTGCGGGTGAGCTCCTCGTCGAGGGCCGAGCGGGCGGCGGCGGCCTCGTCGCGGCGTGACAGGGCGATGGCGACCGAGGTCCCGACGACCGCGGCGGCGGTCTCGGCGCCCTCCTGCACCTCACGGGCGAGCGCGACCTGCGCGACGCGACGACGACGACGCTCCTCCGCCTGCGCGCGAGCGGCCCGTTCCTGCCGTGCGGCGTTCTCGAGCCCCTCGGCGCGGCCGGAGAGCGAGCGGATGCGCTCCTCCCGGCTGCGCAGCCGCAGGCGCGCCTCGGTCTCGGCCGCGCGAGCGGCGGCGGCGGCCTCGGCGAGGCGGTCGCGCTCCTCCGTCGAGGGGTCGCAGTCGTCCTCCCCCGCGGAGGCGAGGGCGTCGGCGTGGCGAGCCTCGAGGTCGCTGAGCTGCGCGCGGTTCTCCTCGAGGCCGGTGCGGACGGCCGCGGCGGAGGCGGTGATCCGGTCGGCCTCGGCCTTGGCGGACCGGGCCTGGGAGGCCAACCGACCGAGCTGCTCGGCGACCCCGGCGAGCCGCGCGTCGGAGGCGTGGAGGTCGGCGAGTGCGGCGTCCTCGGCCTCCTGCAACGTCTCGAGCGTCGACCGGCCGGAGGCGAGGGCGAAGCGCGCCCGGTCGCGGCGGGCCTCGGCCTCCCGCTCGGCGGCGGCGGCCGCCTCGACGGCGGCCTCGACCTCGAGCAGGCTCGGCTGTGAGCGCCCGCCACCGTGCAGGAGACCGGGGGCGATGACGTCACCGGCGTCGGTGACGGCGGTGACGTGCGGGTTCGCGGCGTGGACGGCGAGGGCTGCGTCGAGGTCACCGACGAGGAGTACCCCGTCGAGGAGGTGTTCGAGGGCCGGCCTCAGGTCGGCCGTGCACGTGACGACGTCGAGGGCCCACACGGCGTCGGAGGCGAGGACGTCCGCCGCCGGGCGAGGGGCGGGCGCCGGCGGCGGGGTGCCACCGGCGACGAGCAGGCTCGCCGCCCCGGCGTCACCCCCCGCGAGCGAGGCGAGCGCGGCACCTCCCGCGGTGAGAGAGGCGACCGCGAGACCGTCGGCTGCACGTCCGAGCGCGGCGGCGACGGCCGCCTCCCGGCCGGGCGCGACGCTGACGAGCTGGGCCATCCGCCCGAGGACGCCGTCCGTTCCGCGTTCGAGGAGGACCTCGGCGCCGTCGGCGCGCGCGAGACCGATCGCGAGCGCCTCCCGGCGGGCGGCGGCGTGGGCGCGGTCGGCCTCGGCGGCGCGCTCGGCCTCCTGCGCCGCGTCGACGACGAGGCGAGCCCGTTCGACGGCGGCGGCGGCCTCCTCGTAGGCGGCGTCGAGGCCTTCCTCGCCCTCCTCCTCGTCGGCCACCCCGGTCTCGAGGACGGCGAACTCGCGCTGAGCCTCCTCCGCTCCTGCCCGCGCGCGCTGTGCGGAGGCCTCGAGGCGGCCGAGTTCGGCCTCCCCCGCGTCGATGCGGCTGCGGACGGCGGCGACCGACCCGGCGAGCTTGGCAAGCCCCTCCCGCGCGTCGGCGGCGGCGCGCACCTGTCGGGTGAGACGGTCCTGCTCCTCCTTGGCGGCACGTTCGGCCTGTTCACGACGCTCGACGGACTCGGCGAGCGCGGTGCGGGCCGCCTCGATCTCGGCGGCGAGGGCACTCTCGTCGGCGCGGACGGCCCGGGCCTGCTCGAGCAGGGTCTCGGGATCGCGGCCGCGAGAGGCGTCCTCCGGTTCGGGTTCGGAGAGGAGCCGCACGCGTTCCCCGGCGAGCGACCCCGTCGAGGAGAGGCGGTCACGGAGTGAGGACAGGGAGAACCACCGCTCCTGCGCCTCGGCGTGCGTCGTGCGCAGGGCCGCCGCCCGCTCCTCCAGCTCCGCGAGCCGCCCGCGCACCGAGACGAGATCGGCCTCGGCCGCCTCCCGCGCGGCGATCTGCGCCCGTTCGTCGGCGACGTCGGCCTCGAAGCTCGAGCTCATCTGGACGAGGTCGTCGGCGAGGAGCCGCAGCCGGGCGTCGCGGGCCTCGGCCTGGATGACCCCGGCCCGGCGCGCGGTCTCGGCCTGGCGACCGAGCGGCCCGAGCTGGCGGCGGATCTCGCTGGTGAGGTCCTGGACGCGGCGGAGGTTTCCCTCCATCGTCTCGAGCTTGCGGAGTGCCCTCTCCTTGCGCTTGCGGTGCTTGAGCACCCCCGCGGCCTCCTCGACGAACCCGCGGCGTTCCTCCGGGGTCGCCCGCAGGACCGCATCGAGCTGTCCCTGGCCGACGATGACGTGCATCTCCCGGCCGATACCGGAGTCGGAGAGCAGTTCCTGGATGTCGAGGAGTCGGCAGCTCGTCCCGTTGATCGCGTACTCGCTGCCGCCGGTGCGGAACATCGTGCGGCTGATCGTCACCTCGGTGTAGTCGATCGGCAGCGCCCCGTCGGAGTTGTCGATCGTCATCGTCACCTCGGCGCGCCCGAGCGGTGGACGGCCCGCCGTGCCGGCGAAGACGACGTCCTCCATCTTGCCGCCGCGCAGACTCTTGGCGCCCTGCTCGCCCATCACCCAGGCGAGGGCGTCGACGACGTTGGACTTGCCCGAGCCGTTCGGCCCGACGATGCACGTGATCCCCGGTTCGAGCTGCAGATGCGTCGCCGACGCGAACGACTTGAAGCCCTTGAGGGTCAGGCTCTTGACGTACACGGCGGGTCGGGCTCCTCGGGGCGGTGGCGAGCGATCCCGCCCACCCTAGCCCGCGCGACGCTGCCGTCCGGGGAACCGGTGATCCAGCGGCCGGGGTCGTCGCCCGGACGGCCGGGAGGCCGGCTGGCCGGGTGGCCGGGCGGCCCGCGGCAGGTGGGCCCCGGGCACGCCGGACGTGGACGGCCGTCGGCTCGCCGCGAGAGGCCCGCCGGTATCGTGGGAGGTTCACGACACGAGACCTGCACGATCCGCACCCTCGAGGAGTCCCCGATGATCCGCACGCGATTCGCCGCCGTTCTCGTCGCCGTCCCGCTCGCCCTCGCCGGCTGCAGCGGGGGTCAGACCCCGGCCGACCAGGCGGCGGGCTCACCCTCGGCCGTCCAGGGCGCCGACGCCTCCCCCACCGCAGGCCAGGAGGTCGACAAGAACGCGTTCTTCGCCGACGTCCAGAAGGCGATGCTCGACAAGAAGACGTACGCCATGACCATGCACATGGAGAACGGCGGCCAGAAGGTCACGATGACCGGCAACGGCGACATGTCGGACCAGAACCACCCCAAGGCCGACATGACGATGTCGGCGGCCGGTGACGGCCAGCAGATGCAGATGATCATGGACGGAGAGGCCGTCTACATGCAGATGCCCGGTGTGGCCGAGAAGGGCAAGTTCGTCAAGATGCCCCTCCAGGCCCTCAGCCAGGCGGGCGGGCAGGACCTCAGCAAGATGATGAACCCCGCCGACAACCTCACGATGACCCAGAACGCCGTCGAGAAGGTCGTCTACGCCGGCCCCGAGGACGGCCTGCACAAGTACACCGTGACGATGAACCCGCAGAAGCTCCAGGAGGGCTCCGCGACGGCGATGCCCAGCCCGAGCGGGATGCCGTCGACCCTGGATTACGACGTGTGGACCGACGACGCGCACCTGCTGCGCAAGATGGTGATGTCGCTCGAGGGCACGACGATGACGATGACGGCCGACAAGTACGGCGAACCCGTCACCATCGTCGCCCCGCCGCCGGAGTCGGTGACCCAGATGCCGGGGATGTCCGAGCCGCAGCCCGGTCCCGCGACCTCGCTCCCGGCGCCCACCTCACCCCGGTGACCGGTCGGGGACCCCTCGGCGGGGTTCCCGGACTCAGGCCTCCCGGAACCCGCTGACCCCGTCGCGGGGCTCGGACCACTGCGTCGTCACGGCGGTGACGTGACCGGGACGGCCGGTGCCGCTGGGGAACTCCCGCAGCATGTGCTCGAGCTTCTCGACGTCGGCCCGGGACCCCTGTGCGACCACCTCGACGCGTCCGTCCAGCAGGTTGCGCGCCTGGCCGGCGAGGCCGAGTTCGAGGGCCCGCGAGCGCGTCCACCAACGGAACCCGACACCCTGCACCCGACCCGAGACGAAGATCGTCGCCCTGGCCTGCCCGTCCGTGCCCATGTCCGCTCCCTCGACGTCTCGCACCCGCGTGAACGTCCTGGTCGGCGCTCACGTGTCCTGCGCCTGGGATCCCGGCGCTGCACAGGAGCCTACGGGCGCCTCACCCCACACGCAGGGCGGAGGCCGACTCGAACGGCAGGTACACGCCCTGGCCCTCGTGCTGGACGTGCAGGGTGAGCGCTCCGAACTCCCACCGCGGTCGGACTCGGGCGCCGGTGAGGATCTCCGCGTCCGGGGCGAGCTCGCCCCGGCCCACCTCGGTGACGACGTCGATGGCCGACGCCGCCGTGATCTGCCCGGCCGTCATCGTTCCCGCGATCGCCTCGGCGCCGGGGAAGTGCACGCAGCGGCCGGCGATACGACCCGCGCGTTCCTCCACGGCGGCTCGGGCCGCTTCGACCGCGTCGTCGTCCCCGACCGCGTCCCGGCCCACGCACACCGCGAGCGGGGCTCGGTGGCCGGAGAGGGCGCGGACCATGAGCCACCACTGCCAGCCGGCGGTGCCGGCGCTCGACGTGGTGAGGACGACGTGGGGTCGCCCCGACCGCGTCACCTGCAGGTGGGTCCCGACGACGAGGCCGCCGGGATCGACGCCGGCCCCACGGGCAGCGGACACGAGGACGTCGACGAGGCGGTCCGCGCTCGGCAGCGTGATCGAGCCGACGTCGACGCCGGCGATCACGGAACGCGGCATGAACCCTCCTCTCGCGGTGGCGACCTCGTTCCACGCTCGATCCGAGCTGAGCGCGATCGCCAGAGCCGTCACTGTCCATGCCGTGGACGACCGCACGCGTGCCACGACGTGAACGTCGTGTGAACGCCCACACCGAGTGAGGGGGCGGGATCGGACTGCGGCCCACGGCGCGCACGTACCGTGGCGTCATGCCCCGACCCGACACCCCGGCCGACCTCGACCCCACGCGAGCGGCGACACCCTCCGCCTTCGAGACCTCCCCCGCCGCCGCCGACACCATCGGGTGGGGTGTGCTCGGGGCCGGGCGGTTCACCCCACGCATGGCGACGACGATCGCGGGCACACCCGGCCACCGCGTCGTGCGGGTGGGGGCCCGAGGTCTCGACCGCGCGGCCGCCGTCGCCGACCAGGTGGGGGCCGTCGCCGGCGATTACGAGGGGCTGTGGGCCGACCCCGAGGTCGATGTCGTCTACATCTCGACGACCCACCCCTTCCACGAGGAGCAGGCGCTCGCCTCGATCGCCGCCGGCAAGGCCGTCCTCGTCGAGAAGCCGATGACCCTCACCGCCGACTCGGCCCGGCGTATCGCCGAGGCCGCCCGCGCCGCACGGGTGTTCGCCATGGAGGCGATGTGGCTGCGGCACCAGGAGCTGATGCGGGCCGTCCTCGCGGAGGTGCGCGCCGGGGCGATCGGCGAGGTCGTCTCCGTCCAGGCCGACTTCGGCGCCTATCGCGCCTACGACCCCGAGAACAGGTTGTTCGACCGCGACAACGGCGGCGGAGCGCTGCTGGACCTCGGGGTGTACGCCGCGGCCTTCGCGTGGCCGTTCCTCGGCCGCCCCGACGTCGTCCAGGTCGTCGGGGCCCTCACCCCCCAGGGGTCCGACCACACCGCCGCGATGCAGTGGGGCTACGACGACGGACGGTTCGCCCAGCTCACGGCGACGTTCCGCGCGCCGAGCCCCGGTCGGGGTGTCGTCACGGGCACGCAGGGGTGGATCAGCGTCGAACCGCATTACGCGAAGGCCCCCGGCCTCGCCCTCGTCCACGACCGCGTGTCGGGCGGGACGCGCGAGCTGCACCGCCCCTCACGCGGGTACGTCTGCCAGGTCGAGGAGGTCGGTCGGTGCCTGCGCGCGGGCCTGCTCCAGAGCCCGGACATGCCGCTGGACGACACCATCGGCGTGCTCGAGGTCCTCGACCGGGCCCGCGCGGCGCTCGGCGTCGAGTACCCGACGCGCTGACCTCAGGGCGCGACGAACTCCCGCAGCCCGCCCAGGAGGCGGTCGACGTCCTCCTCGTCGCTGTACGGCGCGAGGCCGACGCGCAGCGCGGCATCGTCGGCCAGCGCGAGGCGCCGCATGAGCTCGTGGGCGTAGAAGAACCCCGCCGGGGCGTGGACGAGCCGCTCGGCGAGGAACCCGGAGGCCGCCGCGCTCGACCTGCCGGGGAACGTGAGGAGGAGCGTCGGGGTGCGGTGGGCGGCACGGGAGTGGAGACGACGTCCTCCCCGAGGCCCGCCAGTCCGTCCTCGAGGCGCCGCAGCAGACGGGACTCGTGCTCCCCGATCGCTGCGAACGAGGACCGCAGCCGGGCCCTGCGGTCGGTGGCGTCGCCCGGGTCGAGACCGGCGAGGACCTCGACGGCGGCGGTCGCGCCGGCCATGATCTCGTACGGCAGGGTGCCGAGCTCGAACCGCTCGGGGACCTCGTCGGTCGAGGGCGCGAGCTTGGCCGGGTGGAGGCGCTCGAGCAGCGCGGGGTCGGCGGCGAGTACACCGCAGTGAGGGCCGAGGAACTTGTAGGGCGAGCAGACGAAGAGGTCCGCGCCGAGCGCGCCGACGTCGACGAACTCGTGGGCCGCATGGTGGACCCCGTCGACGTGCACGAGCGCACCGGCCTCGTGCGCGGCGTCGGCGATCCTCCGCACGTCGGGGATCGTGCCGAGCAGGTTGGAGGCGCCGGCCACGGCCACGAGGCGCGTGCGCGTCGTGAACGCCGAGGCGATCGACTCCTCGGTGATCTCGGCGGTGTCCGGATCGACGTCGAGCCACCGGAGCGCCACCCCGGCCGACTCCGCCGCCTGCACCCACGGGCGGACGTTCGCGTCGTGGTCGAGCCGGGAGACGACGACCTCGTCCCCCTCTCGCCACGTCGCCGCGATCGCCCGGGAGATGTCGTAGGTGAGCTGCGTGGCGCTGCGACCGTAGACGATCCCCCGCGCGTCGACCCCGGTGAGGTCGGCGAACGCGGACCGGAATGCCGCCACCGCCGCCGTCGCGTTCCGCTCCCCCGGCAGGGAGACTCCACGGTTGGACAGAGGCCCGGTCAGCGTCGAGGCGATCGCCTCCCCGACGACACGAGGCGTCTGCGTGCCACCGGGGCCGTCGAAATGCGCCACCCCCGAGGCGAGGGAGGGGAACTCGGCACGGAATCGGGCGACGTCATAGGCCACGGTGGTCTCCTCACGGATCGGGTACGGGTCGTGCAGGGCGTCGGCCCCGCCCTCATCCTTCCCGCAAGAACTGGGCGGCGTGCGGGACGATGCCGGGTGAAGCTCGACGGCACCGCCTCCACGGCCCCACCATCGCCGCCGGGATCCGCCGTCCGGAGCCACCTGACCGCCGGGGGTCCGGACGGGATGTCGTGGGTGGGGACGAGGTCGAGGACTCAGTCGGTCGTCACCCGCGCGCGCCGGGCCCGGGGGCGGGGTTGGCAGCGGGGGCAGGAGAACGAGCTGCGGTTCATGAAGACCTCGCGGCGGATCGGGGTGCCGCACCGGGCGCAGGGACGCCCCTGCTGCCCGTACGCGTCGAGCGACCGGTCGAAGTACCCGGACTGCCCGTTGACGTTGACGTACAGCGCATCGAAGCTCGTGCCACCGGCCGCGAGGGCCGCCTCCATGACGTCCCGGGCGTGCCCGAGGAGCCGCGCGGTCGCGGGCCCGGTGAGCGAGGCGGCCGGTCGTTCGCCGTGGATGCGGGCGCGCCAGAGCGATTCGTCCGCGTAGATGTTGCCGATGCCGGAGACGACCCCCTGGTGCAGCAGGAGCCGCTTGACGCCGCTGCGGCTCGCCCTCATCCGTGCCGCGACGTCGCGGGCGTCGAAGCCGGGTTCGAGTGGGTCGAGGGCGATGTGCGTCACCGAGTCCGGGATGCCGAAGGGGTGCGCACCGCCCGCGCGGGGATCGGGCACGAGCTCGGCGAGCGCGAGTCCACCGAACGTGCGCTGGTCGACGAACCGCAGCTCGGGCCCGCCGTCGACGAACGCGAACGTCGCGTGCTGATGGGCGCGGGGCACGGCGGCGGGGTCCTCGACGAGCATCTGCCCGCTCATGCCGAGGTGGACGACGAGGGCCTCCTCACCGTCGAGCGCGAGCCAGAGGTACTTGCCGCGGCGGTCGGCCGCGCGGACGGTGCGCCCCGCGAGCCTCGTCGCGAGGTCCTCGGGCCCCGGGACATGACGACGCGCCACACGCGATCCGTGCAGCGCGACGCGGGAGATGGTGCGGCCGACGACGTGGGCGGCGAGCCCCCGACGGACGACCTCGACCTCGGGGAGCTCGGGCATCAGGCGGCGGGCGAGGTGTCCACCGGTCCGGAGCCCACCGACGAGGACCCACCGCCGCCGGCCCCGACGGCGTCGCCCGAGACGTCCGCCGCAGGGGTCGCCGCGGTCTCGAGGACCGCCTCGGCGCGGCGGGTCAGCTCCGTCCACGCGGCGTGGGCGGCCTGCTGCTCGGCCTCCTTCTTGCTGCGGCCGACGCCGGTGCCGAGCTCCTCCTCGGCGACCACGGCGTGCGCGGTGAAGGTCTTCTCGTGGTCCGGCCCCTCCTCGGTCACCCGGTACTCTGGCATGCCGTGGCCGCCGGAGGCCGCGAGCTCCTGCAGGCTCGTCTTCCAGTCCAGCCCCGCGCCGAGGCGGGTGGAGCTGGCGAGCAGCGGGTCGATGAGGTGGTGGACGAAGACGCGTGCGCAACCCAGGCCCTCGGCGAGATACACGGTGCCGATGAGCGCCTCCATCGTGTCCGCGAGGATCGAGGCCTTGTCGCGGCCGCCCGTCGTCTCCTCCCCACGCCCGAGGAGCAGGTGGTCACCGACATCGAGGGTGCGGGCCACCTCGGCGAGGGCACGCATGTTGACGACGGCCGCGCGCAGCTTGGCGAGCTGCCCCTCGGCCATCTCGGGGTGGTCGGCGTAGAGCGACTCGGTGACGACGAGTCCCAACACGGAGTCGCCGAGGAACTCGAGGCGCTCGTTGTTGGGCACGCCGCCGTTCTCGTACGCGTACGACCGGTGCGTGAGGGCATGACGAAGGAGCGCCTCGTCGAGGCGGACGCCGATGATGTCCTCGATCTCGGAGGCGAGGTCGGCCAGAGGACGGATGTCGCCCTGGCCGGCCCTCGCCGCGCTTCTGGAGCCCATCCCCGGGCTGCTCAGTTCTGGAGCTCGGTGCGCTCCGCCTCCGGGTAGTGACGCCCGTTGTACGTGCCGCAGGACGGGCACGCCATGTGCGGCTGCTTCGGCGACGAACAGCGCGGGCACGAGGCGAGCGTGGTCGCCGTCGTCTTCCACTGCGCGCGACGCGAACGGGTGTTGGAGCGCGACATCTTCCGCTTCGGGACGGCCACGTCAGTTCCTCTTCTCTTCGGTCTCGTCCACCGCGAGGGACTGCAACGCAGCCCAGCGGGGGTCGAGGTTCTCGTGCTGATGGGTCGGGTCGTCGGCCAACGGGCGACCACACTCGGAGCAGAGCCCCGGGCAGTCCTCGCGGCAGACGGGCTGGAACGGCAGGGTGGGCACGACCGCGTCCCGCAGAACGGGCTCGAGGTCGAGGGAGTCACCCTCGAGGACGTGCTGCTCGTCCTCGTCGGTGTCGCCGACCTCCCGGTGGTGGGCCGCCCGATCGGGGTAGGCGAACAGCTCCTGGAACGGCGCGTCGATCGGATACTCGACGTCCTCCAGGCACCGCACGCACGCCCCGGTCGCGGTGGCCCGCACCGTTCCGCTGGCGAGCACCCCCTCCATCACCGACTCGAGCCGCAGCTCGATGTCCAACGGCTCGCCCTCGGGGACGGCCAGGACGTCGGTCCCGAAGAGCGCAGGTGCAGGAATCTCGAAGGACTCCTCGACCATGCTGCCGGGTCGACGCACGAGTCGCCTGGTGTCGATCACCAGGGAGTTCTCGCGGGCGGGGCTGCTCATGGTCTCAGGCTTTCGGGTCGATGGTCTCGGGATGCGTCTCGTCCCTCGCGTGCACCATGACTGCCGGGCGTCACGAGGCACGCGCGGGTGCGGGTCGTGAGCCGATCGGGACGGCGTGAAGGGCACCCCGGCAGGCACGGTCGCACATCGAACGACGGGACCGACTGTCCACCTTAACCGAGTGCACACCCTGACGCACATCCGCTCCGACGCGCCGCGGCCCCCTGGCCGCGCGGATCACCGCCGCCGGCCGAGCCGTTCGTGCAGGGCCGCGGTCACCGCCGACGGGACGAAGCGGGAGATGTCGCCGCCGTACTTGGCGACCTCCTTGATGAGGGAGCTCGAGACCTGCGCGAACTCCGGGTCGCTGGGGAGGAACAGCGTCTCGATGCCCGCGAGGTGACGGTTCATCACGGCCATCGGCAGCTCGTAGGAGTAGTCGGTCTCGCCGCGCAGGCCCTTGACGATCGCCCCGGCGCCGGTGGACCGGCACACGTCGACGAGGAGCTGCGCCTCGAACGTGAGGACGCTCACGCCGTCGAGATCGGCCGTCTCCGCCTCGATGAGCGCCACACGCTCCTCGGGCGCGAACATGCCCGTCTTGTTGGGGTTGACGAGGACGGCGACGACGACCTCGTCGTACAGGGTCCGGGCGCGCCGGATGACGTCGAGATGCCCGAGGGTGACGGGATCGAACGAGCCGGGACACACGCAACGGGAGACGCTCACGGGTCGAACGTATCCCGCCGGGCGGACGCGCGGGGCTCGGGGGCGGCGTTCAGGCCGCGCGGCGCATGCGGGAGAGATGGCCGCGCACGAGGGCCGGGTCGGGGTTCGTGCAGGCCTCGCCGTCGGGAAGGATGACCGTCGGCACGGTCTCGGCGCCCGAGTTCACGTCACGCACGAAGGCCGCCGCCGCCGGGTCGGCCCAGATGTCGACCCAGGTGGCCTCACCGGCCAGGGCGCCGAGGCGCAGGCGCAGCCGCGTGCAGAAGAAACAACCGGGCCGCCAGTAGACGATGACGCGCCCGTCGCGGACGAGGCGTTCCTGGGCGTCCCAGTGGCGGGGCTCGTGCGGCGTGGGGCGGGGAGCGGACCGCCAGGCCAGCACTCCGCACACAGCGATCGCGACGATCGCGGGAACGTGCCAGCCGAGGATCAGCATCGCGGATGCCAACAGCACACCGCCGCCCCCGAGGGCAGCGGTGTTCCACCACTGGGCACGTTGAGACCTGCTCACGTCACCTGAGTCTAGGGGCCGAATCCGGCCTCTCGACCTCGCTGGGCACCGTCGGCGTATTCGTGACTGACCCGTAACCTCGACGATCACTCGCCGCGACCTGCGGACCAACACCCGTGGACGGCGCCGCCTCGGCATACCAGAGGGCGGTCTCCCCGTGGCGACGTTCGGCGAAACGCTCCAGCGCAGGCGGCCAGGACGGCTCCGGCGACCGCGCGGATCGCTCCACGACGACGACGGCCTCCTCGGTGAGGACGGAGGGAAGCAGCGCGAGCGTCGCGGCCAGGGCGTCCTCCGCGAGGTGGTACGGGGGATCGAGGAAGGCGAGGTCGAAACCGGTCTGCCCACCCTCGGTGCCCGCGCGCAGATACCGGTCCGCGTCGGAGACGACGACCTGCGCGGGTGCCCCGAGCTCGGCGACGTTGCGGCGCAGGGTGCGCGCGGCGGCCGCGGCGATGTCGACGAGGACGGCCCGGGACGCCCCTCGGCTCAGGGCCTCCAGCCCCAGGGCGCCGGACCCGGCGTACAGGTCGAGGACGACGGCGTCCTCGAGCACGTCGAGGTGGGCGAGGCGCGAGAACAGCGACTCCCGGACCCGGTCGGTGCTCGGGCGGGTGTCGCGGCCGCCGGGGGCGGCGAGACGCCGCCCTCCGTAGCGGCCGGCGATGATGCGGGGCACGGTCGTCCTCCTCAGCCGCGGGTGAGGAACTCGGCGCCCTCGTCGTCCACCGCGGCGAGCACCATACGACGCAGGGCGGGGTGCGCCTCGAGCGTGGGATCGGAGTCGAGCAGGCGGGTGCCGTCCTCGCGCGCCGAGGCGATGATCTCCTCGTCGCTGACGAGTCGCAGGGCCCGCAGCCGCGTGCCGCCGCCACTCTGCCGGGCGCCCAGCACGTCTCCCTCACGTCGCTCCCGCAGGTCGACGTCGGCGAGCGCGAACCCGTCGGTGAGTTCGGCCACGGCCTGGACCCGCCGCAGCGAGGCCTCGTTGCGGGTCTGGGTGACGAGGAGGCACAGGCCGGCGGCGCTGCCGCGGCCGATGCGCCCCCTCAGTTGATGCAGCTGCGAGACGCCGAAGCGGTCGGCGTTCATCACGACCATGACCGTCGCGTTGGGCACGTCGACGCCGACCTCGACGACGGTCGTCGAGGTGAGGACGTCGATCTCTCCCGCGGCGAACGCGGTCATCACGGCGTCCTTCTCCTCCGCGGACAGGCGCCCGTGGAGCACCCCCACCCGGATGTTCGCGAAGTCGGGGCGGGCCCGCAGCTCGGCCGCCACGTCACCCACCGCGGAGAGGTCGGCGATACCGAGCTCCGGTGGGAGTGCCTGGGGGGATGGGGCGAACAGGCCCTCCTCCCCCTCGGGCGCGTCGGCGGCGAACGTGCGGGGGTCGTCGGTGTCGCCGAGCTCGTCGGTCTCCTCAGGCTGACCGGCGCCGATGATCTCGGCGTCGTCGGTGTCCTCCCCGTCAATGCGCGGGCAGACGACGTACGCCTGGTGCCCGGCGGCGACCTCCTCGGCGACCCTCTGCCAGGCCCGGTCGTACCAGCGGGGGTTGTCGACGACGTGGGTGGCGATGGGCGACCGTCCCCGTGGGAGTTCGCGCATCGTGCTCACGTCCATGTCGCCGAACGCCGTCATCGCGACCGTGCGCGGGATCGGCGTCGCGGTCATGACGAGAAGGTGCGGGCGGGCGCCGCCCGCGACCTTCTCGCTGAGGGCGTCGCGCTGCTCGACGCCGAACCGATGCTGTTCGTCGACGACGACGAGACCGAGCGAATGGAACTCGACCTTGTCCTGCAACAGCGCGTGGGTGCCGACGACGATCCCCGCCTCGCCGGTGACGATGTCGAGCAGGGCCCTCTTGCGAGCCGCGGTGGTGAGGCCGCCGGTGAGGAGCGTGACCCGCGTGCCGTCGAGGTCGCCGCCGAGCAACCCCGCCTCGGCGAGGTCGCCGAGCATCGCGGTGATCGACCGGTGGTGCTGCGTGGCGAGCACCTCGGTGGGCGCGAGGAGGGCGCACTGGCCGCCCGCGTCCACGACCGACAACATCGCCCGCAACGCGACGAGGGTCTTTCCCGAACCCACCTCGCCCTGGAGCAGGCGGTTCATCGGGCGCTCCGAGGCCAGGTCGGCGGCGATCTGCTCACCCGCCTCGCGCTGGGCGCCGGTGAGCGCGAACGGGAGCTCGGCATCGAACCGAGCGAGGAGTCCGTGCTCCGGGGCGACCCGGGGCACCGCGACCCCGGTTCTCGCCTCGCGGCGCCGCTCGGCGAGGACGATCTGGATCGCGAGAGCCTCGTCGTAGGCGAATCGGCGCCGCGCGATCTCGAGATCGGGGCGGGTGGCGGGGAGGTGGCGCAGCCGCATGGCCTGCGCGAACGTGGGCAACCCGTTGACGGCGCGGATCTCGTCGGACAACGGCTCCTCGATGTCGAGGGCCTCGACGACGAGGCGTGCCGCCTGCCCGACGCCCCACGAGGTCATGCGTTTGACCTGCCGATACACGGGGATGATCTGCCGGTCGAGGCGCACCGACGACACGGGCGGCACGTCCTCGAGCACGTCGTAGAACGGGTGGGCGATCTGCCACCGCTCGTTGAACTGGGTGACCGGGCCCTGGAACAGCGCCGACATGCCGGGCGCGAGCCGGTCCTCGTGGCCCCAGGCCGTGAAGAAGACGACCGTGAGATCGCCACTCTCGGTCTCGACCTGAGCGGTCAGCATCTTCTTGCCGGAGCGCATGCCCGCCCGCATCACCTTGGTGTCGGCCCGCCGCACCATGCCGGGCAGGACGAGATAGCGCCCCGGCCACAGCCCCTGCATCGACGTGGCCACCCGGCCGAACCTGGTGGGGACGAACCACAGCAGGTCCTCGACGGTCTCGATGCCCCGCGCAGCCTCGAGGAATCCGCACGTGTCCTTGTCGAGCACCGAGGTGAGCCGCGTCGAGAGATCGACCGAGCGCATGAGCGGCACGGGCTGCGGCAGCTGGACCCCGGCGACGTGCACCGCACCGGCGAGCGGCCCGTGATCACTGGTGTGGCCGACCTTGCCGGGCTTCTTCGGCGGCCTCGACCGGCCCGACGCTCCCGTCATCACTCCACTCCGATCAACACGTCGTAGACCGCCTGGCCCCCGTCGAGGAGGGTCACCTCGACACCGTCGAGCTCCTCGGCGAGGTCGGCGGCCACGGCAGCACCGATGCCGGCGCCCTGTGCCCCGTCGACGATCGTCACGATCTCGGCACCGTCGCCCAGGAGGTCCCGCAGCAGCGCGGCCGCCACGGTGCGCGTCCGGCCACCGACGTGGGTGACCCGGCCGTCCGTGACCCCGAGGGCGTCCCCCGGGGTGCAGGGGCCGGCGTCGGTCGTCGCGGCCGAGGTGGCGGTGGCGACGAACCCGCACCGCACCGCGGTGGCCGCCGACGCCATGCCCTCGATCGAGGACGCGTCGTCCAGATCGGCGACGGCGAGCGCCGCGAGTCCCTGCAGCAGGTGCGCCGCCGGCACGATGACGAGGTCGATGCCCTCCTCCTGGGCGATGGTCACGGCCGCCGACGCGGCGAGGACCGCGTCCCCGTCGTCGGGGAGCACGGCGACCCGCCCCGCCGTCGTCGAGCGGGCGGCCTCGACGAGCTGGGAGGGGCTGACCCTCCTCCCGGGGGCGTCGGCGAGGACCACGGCTCCGTGGTCCTCGAACAGCGGCACCAGGCGCGGCGCCTGGACGCAGGCCACCACGCCGAGAGCGCGACGGGCCGGCCCCTCGCCCGCGTCGGTGGCGTCCGTGGCCTCGGTGGCCGCAGAGGCGTCGGTGCCCTCCATGACCACGGTGGGCTCCGCGGTGCCGGTGACCGGAGGTGCCGTGAGCGCGTCGGCGGCCACGACCCCGTCGTCGGGAGACACCGTGCCGAGGCCCGTCCGCGGCCAGCCGTCACCCGCCTCTCCCCCGTCGGGCGCCGCCGTGACGGCACCGACGCCCACGGCGTGGCACGCGGCGTCGATCTCGGTCAGCGTGGCGATGCGCACCCCGTAGGGCCGCCCCACGTCGACCCCCGCCTCGACGGCGAGTCCTGGTTCGTCGGTGTGGACATGCACGGTGCGCAGGCCCACGTCACCCGCCACGAGGACGCTGTCGCCGATCTCGGACAGGCGCGTGCGCAGCCGGAGGGCCCCGTCGTCGTCCACCCCGTCGAGGAGGAACATGACCTCGTACGCCGGCGAGGTGTGGACCGGGGCGTGGGGTGAACCGGGGCCCGCCCCCCAGGAGGATCGGTCGGCGTGTCCGATCCCGTCCCCGTCGCCGCGCCTCTCGGCGCCACCGACCCCCTCGACCTGGGCCCGCAGCGCGTCGAGCACCACGACGAGTCCCGCCCCGCCGGCGTCGACGACCCCGGCCCGTGCCAGAGCCGCGAGCTGTGTCGGGGTGGCGGCGAGGACCACCCGGGCGGCGTCACACGCCGCCGCGACCACCCCGGCGAGATCCGCCCCCGCCTCGACCGCCACACGCGCCGCCTGCGCCGCCCCGCGCATCACCGTGAGGATCGTGCCCTCCACCGGCTGAGCGACGGCGCGCCGGGCCCGCACGTCGGCCTCCTCGAGGATGCTCGCCATGAGCGCACCGTCGATGCCGGTCTCCTCCACGTCCGGCACCGCCGCCACCGCCCCGGCGAGCCCGGCCACGAGCTGACTGAGGATGACCCCGGAGTTGCCCCGCGCCGCGTACAACGTGGCCCGCGCCATGACGGCCGTGCCGTCGACGATGCCGAGGACCTCGTCCCGCTCCCGGGCCCGGGCGACCAACGTCTCGACGAAACCACGGAGGCCGACGTCGAGGGTGAGGTGGAGGTTGGTGCCGGTATCGCCGTCGGGCACCGGGTAGACGTTGAGCGCGTCGATCGCCCCGCGGTGTCGCCCCAGGTCCTCCCGGGCACGGAACATCCACCGCCGGAGCGCGGCGGCATCGAGCGCGGCGAGGCCGGCGGGGGCGCGGCGGGTGACGGGGTTCTCGGTCACGCGTCCATCCTCACATCCGCTCCCGACAACCCTTCGCACCGGACGCACCGGGCGCTGCGGCGACTCGCGTCCGGGCTCACCCCCGCGTCCACCGGCGCATTTGGGCGGCCCGAGCCCGGTGACGTACGCTTGGCCGGTTATCTCCGATCGATGCGTCGACCTCGCGTGCCCCCCGTGCGGCACCCGGTCACCCCGGTCGGGTCGAATCGTTCATCGTGAAATCACCAGGAGTGACCTGTGGCTGCCACCTGCGACGTCTGCGGCAAGGGACCGACCTTCGGTCACAACATCTCGCACTCGCACCGGCGCACCAACCGTCGTTGGACGCCGAACATCCAGAAGGTGCGCGCCTTCGTGGGTGCCGAGGGCAAGACCCCCAAGCGCCTCAACGTGTGCACCTCGTGCATCAAGGCCGGCAAGGTCGCCCGCTGACGCGGAGGCGCTGAGCCACCGGCCGTTCGCGGCCGGAGCACCGCACGACATCCGGCGTCGGACCACCCCACCCCAGGGGTCGGCTCCGACGCCCTTTGTCGTGCCCACCCCTTTGCGTGCGGGCCCCGCGTGCCGCGACGTCGACATCGCTCGGGCGATCGCGGACGCGCCGCTGCTCTCGAGTGCCCGCGTCGCGATCCGCCGCCCCACGCCGACCGTCACCGCCGGTACCGCCGTGCCCTCCCGGTGCGTCGCGCTCACCGCGAGGCGTCGAAGTGATCCCAGCCGCCGCCGCTGCGGGGGCGGCCGTCGACGAGCACACCGGGGCGCGAACCGTCGCACGCCCGGACGTGCCCGATCACGCGCCAGCCGTCGGGGACCGAGGCCTTCTCCTCGAACGTCGCGAGCAGTGAGTGCTCCTCACCGCCGGTGAGCACGCACTCCCGCGCCGCCTCCTCCCCCAGAGCGGGAACGAGCGCGGCGACGTCCTCACGCAGGAGGTCGGTCGAGAGGTCGAGCGCGACCCCACTCGCGCGGCCGATGCGACCGGCGTCGCGGACGAGGCCGTCGGAGAGGTCGATCATCGAGTGGGCGCCGCGGCGCGCGGCGAGCGGCCCTTGGCGCAACGGCGGCGTGGGCCGCAGGTGGGCCTGGACGAGATCCGGTGCGGCGGCGGCTCGTTCGTCACGCAGGAGGGCCCACCCGGCGGCGGACCGTCCCAGGGTGCCCGCGACGGCGACGACGTCGCCCGCCCGCGCGCCGCTGCGGAGCACGGGCCGCCGGCCCTCCATCGATCCGAACGCCGTGACGCTCACCATGACGGTCCCCGCGTCCGCTCCCGACAGATCGCCACCCACGGCGCAGGTGCCGGCCGCCCGCGCGGCCGTGCCGATCCCGCGGGCGAGACCCTCGCACCAGGAGACCTGCGTCTCCGGGTCGGCCGCCAGCGTGACGAGCAGCCCCGTCGGCACCCCGCCCATCGCGGCGATGTCGGCGCAGTTCTGCGCGACGGTCTTGTGCCCGACGTCCTCCCCGGTCGACCACGCGTCCAACCAGTCGTGGCCGCGGACCATCGTGTCGGTGGTCGCGAGGTAGCGCCCGTCGCCGGCGGTGAGCCACGCGGTGTCGTCACCGGGTCCGAGGAGTACCCGCGCATCGTGCCCACGCAGGAGCGGGACGAGGCGGGCGAGGAGCTCCTCCTCGGTGACATCACGCAGACGCAGGGCCACGGGCACACTCCTGGCTCGACGGGATGGGCGGAGGGGGATCCGACCAGATCGGGCGGCGTGGGCCGGGATACGCAAGGGGGGCGACCCTCCGGTGATCCTGACCGAATTATGGATGCTCGCACACGCACCCGCCGCTGGCAGGCACGGTACCGTCGGACCACCCGCGGGGCGCACCGACCCCGCCCGCGCCAGCGTAGGAGGCACCGATGGTCCAGGCGTACGTGCTCATCCAGACGGAGGTCGGCAAGTCCAGTTCGGTCGCCCAGTCGATCCGGGACATCAAGGGCGTCGTGGCCACCGACGAGGTGACCGGCCCCTACGACATCATCGCCAAACTCGAGGCCGTCAGCGTCGAGGAGCTCGGGTCGCTCGTCCTCGCCAAGGTGCAGGAGGTCTCGGGTATCACTCGCACGCTCACCTGCACCGTCGTGCACGCCTGAGGTGCTCGGCGCCCCCTCCACGCCTCGCCGCCGCGTCCACGTCCCGCTCGTGGGCGCGGCGGTCGTCGCGCTCACCGCGGTGGTCGCGGGGTGTGGCGGCGCCGTGGAGGTGAGTCCGCCCGCCGCGGCGTCCGACCCCGCCTGCGGGTCGGTGTCGTGGCCGAGTGAGGTCGCCGGCCTGGACCGGCGGTCGACGAGCCCCGACTCCCCCGCGACCGCCGCGTGGGCCGACCGGGGCGACGTCGCGATCATCGCCCGCTGCGGGGTGCCCGTGCCCGGCCCGACGACCGACGAGTGCCTCGGCGTCGACGGCGTCGACTGGATCGCCCACCGTCTCGACGACGGGATGCGGTTCACCACCTACGGGCGTGAGCCGGCCATCGAGGTACTCGTGCCGAACGCCTACGCGCCCGAACCCCTCGTGCTCTCCTCCTTCGCCGACGCGGCCGCCGCGGGCCGTGCCACGGGACATCGATGCAGTTGAGTCGCGCCCGAGGTGCGTGAGGGCGGCGCCTGGGACGGCCCGTCCCGGGCGGACGGTCACCGCAGGCCGACGCGCCTCGCGAGGGCGAGCTCGATGAGTTCGGTGATGAGGTCCTGATAGCTCATCCCGCTCGCGAGCCACATCTGGGGGTACATCGAATGGGGGGTGAACCCCGGCATCGTGTTGATCTCGTTGACGAGGACCTCGCCCTCGGGGGTGTAGAAGAAGTCGACCCGCGCGAGGCCCTCGCAGCCGGCCGCCTCGAACGCCTCGGCGGCGAGCGCACGGATGCGCGTGGCGTCGGCCTCGGGCAGGTCCGCGGGGCAGGAGAGGACGACCTCGCTCTCGGCGAGGTACTTGGCGTCGAAGTCGTAGAAGCCGTGACCGCTCTCGACGACGATCTCACCGAGCAGGCTCGTCCGCGGCGCGTCGTGCCCACGTCCCTGGAGGACGCCGCACTCGATCTCCCGGCCGACGATGCCCTGTTCGACGACGACCTTGGGGTCGTGGATCCGCGCAGCCTCGACGGCGGCCTCGAGCTGCTCGCGGGTCTCGACGCGGCTGATCCCCACACTCGAGCCGGCGCGGGCGGGCTTGACGAACAACGGGAACGTCATCGCGCAGGCGGCGTCGAGGGCGGCCTGGGGGTCGGTGCACCACTGTCGATCGGTGATCGTGACGAACGGTCCGATGGGCAGGCCGTGACTCGCGAGAACGCCCTTCATCGCGTGCTTGTCCATCATGCTCGCCGAGGCGAGGACACCGCAGCCGACGTAGGGGATGTCGCCGAGCTCGAGCATGCCCTGGATCGTGCCGTCCTCCCCGAACGGGCCGTGGAGCAGCGGGAACACGACGTCGACCTCACCGAGCGCGGAGACCGGTGAGGCACCGGCGGCGTCGAGGGCGGTGTCGGCGGCCCCCACGTCGACGAGGGATCGGTCGCCGGTGGCGAGCGGCAGGCGCAGGTCGCCCCGGCCGGTGACCTCGGGGGTGTGCCCGCGGGCGAGGGCGAGCTCGGCGAGATCGGCGCCTCCGAGCACCCATCGCCCGTCACGGGCGATCCCGATCGGAACGATCTCGTACCGGTCGGCGTCGATCGCGGACATCACCCCGGCGGCGGTGGCGCACGAGACGGCGTGTTCGGAGGAACGGCCGCCGTACACGAGGGCGACCCGGGTCTTGGGCTGCGTGGTGCTCATCGACCCCGACAGTACCCGCCGGGAAACCCGTTCCCCCGCCACCGTGACGAGCCGCACGAAACCGGCGAACCGGCCTCCTGGTTCAATGAAGAGGTGGCTGCGGCGGGGGTCGACGACGGGCCGGGGCCTCCACGGGAGCGCCTCCGCCTCTCTCGGCGACTGCCACGGCCCGTCCGGCGTGTGCTCCGCCGCGCGCTCGCCTGGGCCTGGCCCGGGCACCCGACGACGTGGCGGGACGTTCCCCGTCGCCTTCGTCCACCCTTGGTGGAGATCCTGCGACTCACGGCGGCGGCCGTCGTCGCCTACCTGTTCGTCCTCGGGCTCACCGGCGAGCGTCAGGACCTCACCGGGTCGCTGACGGCGCTGCTCGTCGTGCAGGCGAGCACCTACTCGACGTTGAAGATGGGCCTGGTCCGCGTCGGTGCCGTCCTCACCGGGGTCGTCGTCGCGGTCCTGCTCACGAACTGGTTCGGGCTGACCTGGTGGTCCCTCGGGGCCGCCGTGGCCCTGGCGCTCCTGCTCGGTCGCGTGCTGCGGCTCGGCGACCAGATGCTCGAGACGCCGATCTCGGCGATGCTCATCCTCGCCGTCCACGGCTCGGGCGTCGCGGTGCAGACGAGAGTCGTCACGACCCTCATCGGCGCCGCCGTGGGCGTGGCGTTCGGGCTGCTCCTCGCCCCTGCGGTGCCCGCACGCAAGGCCGCGATCGAGGTACGACGCGCCGCGGACGAGATCGGCGCCGTGCTGCGCACCTCGGCGCAGTCGATGCGACGACACGAGGTGATCCGCGACGACGTGGAGACCTGGCTGGACTCGACCCGCCGGTGCGGGGCGCAGGTGGCGACCGCCTCGGCGCGGGTGTCGGACGTCGGGGACAGTCGACGCATGAACGTGTGGGCGCTCGGCTCGCGCAGCGGGGAGACGACGTTGCGCGCCGGCCTCGACACGGTCGACGGGGTGTTGCGCGCCATCATCGCCCTCTACATCGTGCTCCTCCGGGAGCTGCCGCGGGAGGGCACCCAGGAGGACCCGTTCGACGAGGCCATCCGGCCCGCGTTCGCGGTGGTCCTCGACACGATGGCCGAGTCGATCCATGCCTTCGGCGGGCTGCTGGAGGCGGAGTTCGGCGACGACCCCGTCGGCGTCGAACAGCACTTCGTCGAGACCCTCGAGAACCTCCGCGAGAGCCGCGCCATCCTCACCGAGCTCATGCTCGTCGACCCGGCCTCGGGCACGCAGCAGTGGCTGCTCCGCGGCTCGGTGCTCTCGGCCGTCGAGCAGACCCTCAGCCAGCTCGACGTCCTCGAGGACGTGCGCCGCGACCGTGAGGAGCGGCGTCGCCGTCCCACCTTCGTCGCCGTCCTCAGCGAGGCGGACCTCCGGCCGCGCCCCTTCGCGGGCACGGACTGACCCCCGATGGTCGGGCGCGGTCCATCCCGCCGCCCGACTCGGTGCTCAGGCCGTCTCCGGTTTGCGTTGACGGGACATGAGGGCGTCGACGATGAGTTCGGGACGTTGGCCGTCGGCGACCATCGCGACGACGGACTCGACGATCGGGACGTCGACGCCGGCCCCACGGGCGAGGGCGAGGACGGATTCGCAGGAGGTGACGCCCTCGGCGGTCTGGCCGATCGCGGCGACGACGTCGGTGACCGTGCCTCCACGACCGAGGCCGACCCCGACGCGGTGGTTGCGCGAGAGCGGCGACATGCACGTCGCGATGAGGTCCCCGACGCCGGCGAGGCCGGAGAACGTCGCCTCGTCGGCGCCGAGCGCGACGCCGAGGCGACCCGTCTCGGCGAGGCCGCGGGTGATGACGCTCGCCTTGGAGTTGTCCCCGAGCCCGAGGCCCTCGGCGGCGCCGACCGCGAGCGCGATGACGTTCTTCGTCGCACCGGCGATCTCGGCGCCGACGACGTCGGTCGAGGTGTAGGGCCGGAACCACGGGGACTGGCAGGCCGTGGCGACGAGGTCCGCGGTCTCGGCGTCGGAGGCGGCGACGACGCCCGCGGCGGGCTGGCGGGCGGCGATCTCACGCGCGAGGTTGGGTCCGGAGACCACGGCCACACGCTCGGGCGCGGCGCCGGTGGCCTGACGGATCACCTCGCTCATCCGGCATCCGGTCCGCAGCTCGATGCCCTTCGCGAGCGACACGAGCGGCGCATGGTCGGGCAGGTGCGGGGCCCAGTCGACGAGCCCGTCCCGCAGCTTCTGTGCCGGCATCGCGAGGACGACGAGGTCCGTGTCCTCCAACGCCTCGACCACGGACGACGTCGCGGTGACCTGCGGCGGCAGGTCGACGTCGGGGAGGTAGTCGGGATTGCGGCCGGTGCGGTTGATGCTGTCGGCGAGCTCGGGGCGACGCGCCCAGAGGCGCACGTCGAGGCCGGCGTCGGCGAGGACGAGCGAGAACGCGGTGCCCCAGCTCCCCGCCCCGACGACGGTGGCGCGTTCGGCGATCATGGCTGCTCCTCGGGGTGGGTGGGCACACGGCGACCGAGCGCGAGGTCCACCGCCCCGGGGGCGGAGTCTCCCCACGGATCTCGGCGACGAGCCCGGTGATCGCCTCCATGACGCGGTCGGCCGCGGCGAGGAGGTCGTCGCGGGTGACGGTACCCGGCGAGAGGTCCGACAGGTCCACCGGCGGTCCGACGCGCATGTGCATCGTCTTGCGCGGCCACGGCTGCAGGCGGGTCGTGCCGCGCGGCATGAGGTCCTGGGCACCCCACTGCCCGAGCGGCACGAGGGGGCATCCGGTGGCGAGCGCGATCCGGACGACGCCGGTCTTGCCGCGCATGGGCCACAGATCCGGGTCCTTGGTGATCGTCGACTCCGGCATGACGACGACGGTCTTGCCCGCGCGGACGGCCTCGACGGCGTCGGCGTAGGCGGAGATCGCCTCACCCGTGCCCCGGCGGACCGGGACCTGACCCGCCGCGGTGAGCCAGCGTCCGAGGAGCGGCAGCTCGAACAGGGCGTCCTTCGCGAGGAAGAACGGCGGGTGACCGTTGTCGTGGAGGAACCGGCCGAGGGCGGAGGGATCCGCGTAGGAGATGTGGTTGGCGGCGACGACGCAGCCCCCGTTCGGGAGGTGCTCGGTGCCCTGCCAGTCGCTGTCGGTCATCACTCGGATGGGGCCGAACATCGACACCACCGCCGACCGATAGGCGAAGGATCGTTCGATCCCCCGCTGCCGCACCTTCGATGACGTCACGCCGTGCCTCTCGTCCGCTCACTCGTCCCGTCGGCGTGACCTGGGTCTCGCGCCGACTCGTCGACATCCTCGCCGGTGGCGGGGCGGGATGTCGAGAATCGGGCCTGCGAATCAGCGAAGCATGAGGGATGGGGCGTGCGCCGACACGACGACGCCCCGCCCACCGGGTGAGGGGACCGGTGGGCGGGGCGTCGGGACGCGGGTCAGGCGCTCTGGCGCCCGCCCTTGCCCTTCTTGCCCTTGGACGCGGCGATCGCGGCCTCGGCCTTGGCGCGGACCTCGGACGCGGTTCCCGCGGCGGCGCGGGCGGCGGCCGGGCCGGACTTCGGCAGCGTCGCCGGCTCGGCGACGTAGAGCTTGAACGCCGTGCCGGGACGGAACTTCGGCACCGCGGTCGACTCGATGCGCACCGACTCACCGGTGCGCGGGTTACGACCCGTGCGGGCCGCGCGGTCGACGCGTTCGAAGGTGCCGAAACCGGTGATCCCGACCTTCCCTCCGTGAGCGACCTCGCGGATGATGACGTCGAAGATCGCCTCGATGGCGTCCGACGCCGCCTTGCGACCGCCCAGACGCGACTCGAGCGCGTCGACCAGATCAGCCTTGTTCATTTCTCTCCCTCCAGAGACGGGTGGCTCGCGATGCGGGCCGGTTTGAGCCGTGGCAAGAGGCTCAAGACCCCTCCACGTCCATGTGCAGGCCAGGTGATGCCGGGCCATCCATTCGTCGTGCTCGCGAGCACCCAGGCAGGGCGATCACGGTGAGACGGCGGGCGCCTCACGCCCCACCTATCGGCACGAAGTCCCCTCGCTCGCAGGGGAACCGGTCGCACCCCCCGTGGCGCCCCCACCGAATCCGCCCCCGTGGCCGATGAATTCCCAGGTCAGAGGGCCTATGGGCAGAGATACGTCACGGGGTGGGAGCAGCGGCGTCCACAGCCCAATCCCGGGCGCGGAGAGCGGAAGACGACGGGGTGGGACCGTGCCCCGTGGGCACGCGACGGCGAGGGGGACGCGCCGCCGGGCATGCGACGGCGCGGTGCCGCCCGAAGGCACGGGCCGCCACGCCGCAGCGCCGCATCGCGGCCATGCCGCGGCCACGCCGCGCCGCCACGCTGCCACGTGTGACCGCGCACGGGTGGACGTGACGGGTCGTCACGGAGGGAGAGCGCCGGGCCCCGGACCCGGCGGGCGGTTCAGAGGGTCGTGGGGGTGTACGAGGGACGGGCACCCTCGTAGGCCAGGATGTCGTCCTCGTGGGTGAGCGTGACGTCGATGTCGTCGAGGCCGTTGAGCAGCCGGTAGCGCTGGTAGTCGTCGACCTCGAAGCCCACGACGGTCTCACCGCAGGTGATGGTGCGGTTCTCGAGGTCGACGGTCACGGGGGTCCCGGGCTGCTCCTCGAGCAGCTTCTGCAGCAGGTCGACGTCACTCGGTTCGCAGCGGGCGGTGAGCAGACCGGCCTTGCCGGAGTTGCCACGGAAGATGTCGGCGAACCGGGAGGAGATGACGACCCGGAAGCCGTAGTCCATGAGCGCCCACACCGCGTGTTCGCGGGAGGAGCCGGTGCCGAAGTCGGGGCCCGCGACGAGGACGCTCGCGCCGGCGTACTCGGGCCGGTTGAGGACGAAGTCGGGCTCGGCGCGCCAGCCCGCGAACAGGCCGTCCTCGAACCCGGTCCGTGTCACGCGCTTGAGGTAGACGGCGGGGATGATCTGGTCGGTGTCGACGTCGCTGCGGCGCAGGGGCACGCCGACGCCGGTGTGCGTCGTGAACTTCTCCATGGGGTTCTCCTGAGGCGGTCGTGCGGCGCGGCGGTCAGAGGTCGGCGGGCGCGGCGAGGCGTCCGCGCACGGCGGTGGCGGCGGCGACGGCCGGGCTGACGAGGTGGGTGCGTCCGCCCTTGCCCTGGCGTCCCTCGAAGTTGCGGTTGCTCGTCGAGGCGCACCGCTCCCCCGGCGCGAGCTTGTCGGGATTCATCGCGAGACACATCGAACACCCGGGCAGGCGCCATTCCGCCCCGGCCCCCGTGAAGACGGTGTCGAGACCCTCGCGCTCCGCCTGCGCCGCGACCTGACCCGAGCCGGGCACGACGAGCATCCGCACCCCGTCGGCGACCCGACGTCCGCGGAGGACGTCGGCGACGGCCCGCAGGTCCTCGATGCGTCCGTTCGTGCACGACCCGACGAACACGGTGTCGACGGGGACCTCCCGCAGCGGCGTGCCGGGTTCGAGGCCCATGTAGTCGAGGGCGTTGCGGGTCGCCTCGCGCTCCTGGGCGTCGGCGATCGCCTCGGGGTCGGGCACGCAGGCCCCGAGGGGGGCGCCCTGGCCGGGGTTGGTGCCCCACGTGACGAACGGGGTGAGCTCGGCGGCGTCGAGGTGGACCTCGGTGTCGAACCTCGCGTCCGCCTCGGTCCGCAGGGTCGTCCAGTCCGCGACGGCGGCGTCCCAGTCCGCACCCGTCGGCGCGTGCGGACGCCCCTTGAGGTAGGCGAAGGTCGTCTCGTCCGGGGCGATCATGCCCGCGCGGGCACCCGCCTCGATCGACATGTTGCACATCGTCATCCGGGCCTCCATCGACAGCGCCTCGATCGCACTGCCGCGGTACTCGATGACGTGGCCCTGGCCGCCGCCGGTGCCGATCTTCGCGATGACGGCGAGGATGACGTCCTTGCTCGTCACCCCGGGCGGGAGGTCGCCGTCGATGGTGACCGACATGGTCTTGAACGGCTTGAGCGGCAGGGTCTGCGTGGCCATGACGTGCTCGACCTCGCTCGTGCCGATGCCGAAGGCCAGCGCCCCGAACGCGCCGTGGGTGGAGGTGTGGGAGTCACCGCAGACGACCGTCATGCCCGGCTGGGTGAGCCCGAGCTCCGGGCCGATGATGTGGACGATGCCCTGCTGCGCGTCGCCCATGGGGTGCAGGCGGACGCCGAACTCCTCGCAGTTGCGGCGCAGCGTCTCGACCTGGGTGCGGCTGGTCTCGTCGGTGATCGGGCCGGGGAGGGTGGGGACGTTGTGGTCCTCGGTCGCGATCGTGAGGTCCGGGCGGCGGAGTCGGCGTCCCGCGAGTCGGAGACCGTCGAAGGCCTGAGGACTCGTCACCTCGTGCACGAGGTGGAGGTCGATGTACAGCAGGTCCGGTTCGTCCGCCGCCGATCGGACGACGTGTCTCTGCCAGACCTTCTCGGCCAGGGTGCCGCTCATGGTGCTCCTTCTGCGTGCCGGTTGCCGCGGTGTCCTGCGGGCGACGCGGTGCCTGCGCGCCCGTGCGGTGTCGTGCGCCACCGTCGTGATGCGTTGCCGTGGCGCGCCGCCGGTCGTGGGGGCGCGCGCCTCGCGCCCGTGCTGCCGGGCCGTGCAGACAGGCTAGGACGAGGGCATGTGAAGTTCAGGATGTGAAGCACTTGCGTCTCATGAGTCGAGACGGCAAGATGCCTGCATGGAGAAGTCCAGTGGTGTCGGAGTGCTCGACAAGGCCGCGACCGTCCTCGGCGCCCTCGAGGCGGGGCCGGCCACCCTCGCCCAGCTCGTCGCGAGCACCGGACTGGCGCGCCCGACGGCGCACCGGCTCGCCGTGGCCCTCGAGCATCACCGACTCGTCTCCCGCGACATGCAGGGCCGCTTCATCCTCGGCCCCCGCCTCGGCGAACTCGCCTCCGCCGCCGGTGAGGACCGCCTCCTCGCCGCCGCCGGCGCCGTCCTCGGCGCCTTGCGCGACCACACGCACGAGAGCGCCCAGCTGTTCCGTCGACAGGGCGACATGCGCATCTGCGTCGCCGCGGCCGAGCGTCCGATGGGCCTTCGTGACTCCATCCCCGTCGGCGCGACCCTGTCGATGCTCGCCGGCTCCGCCGCCCAGGTGCTTCTCGCCTGGGAGGAGCCCGACCGCCTCCACCGCGGCCTGCAGGGCGCCGAGTTCACCGCGACGACGCTCTCCGGCGTCCGCCGCCGTGGCTGGTCGCAGAGCGTCGGCGAGCGCGAGCCCGGGGTCGCCTCGGTGAGCGCACCCGTCCGCAACCCCGCCGGCCGCGTCATCGCCGCGGTGTCGATCTCGGGCCCCATCGAGCGCGTCTCGCGTCAGCCCGGCCGTCTCCACGCCGCCACGGTCGTCGCCGGCGCCAACAAGCTCACCGAGGTCCTCCAGCGCGCCCACGCGGCCCAGCAGGGCAACGCCGCCGCCCAGGACTCCCGCCACGCGGACTGAGGCGAGCGAGCACCCGACCCGTCCCCGAGGTCGCAGGCGACGATGCGGCGTGGTGGTCGCCATGACAGCCCCATCCCCGCATCCTCGGCTGCGACCTCGGCGCCTTGAGAGTCGGGAGCACGGCGTGGAACTGCGCCAGGAATGACGAAAGCCCGCCTCCATGACGGAGGCGGGCTTTCCTTCGATGTAGCCCCGACCGGATTCGAACCGGCGCTACCGCCTTGAGAGGGCGGCGTGCTAGGCCACTACACAACGGGGCCGTAGAACTGCTGGTGAAGACTATCTGAACGATCGTCCTCGTCCAAATCGAGGTGAACCTCGTTTCGGAGCTGGGGTACCAGGACTCGAACCTAGACTAACTGAACCAGAATCAGTCGTGCTGCCAATTACACCATACCCCATGGGGTATCCCGGGCCCGGCGCCACACCTGCCCGAAGGACGGGTGAGCGGTGCGCCCGCGATCACGAGGAGACACTCTAGCCGTTCGCGGCCGGGCATCCCAAATCCGCACGTGCGCGGAGGCACCGACCCCGGTCCGCCCGGTCACCGCCCGGCGCGGCAGGCCGTCCGCCCGGCGAGGAGCCCGTCCCCGGATTCGGCACCCACGGTAGGATCGAACCCATGACCGAGGCCGTGCCCCCTACCCCCACCAGCGACTTCGTGCGCGACGAGATCCGCGTCGACATCGAGGCCGGCACCTACGGCGGGCGGGTGCAGACACGGTTCCCCCCCGAGCCCAACGGCCACCTGCACATCGGCCACGCCAAGGCCATCTGCGTCGATTTCGGCATCGCCGACGACTTCGACGGCCGCTGCAACCTCCGCCTCGACGACACCAACCCCGACGTCGAGGAGGTCGAGTTCGTCGACTCGATCCAGGAGGACATCGCCTGGCTGGGATACGAACCCGCCTCCGTGCGTTTCGCCTCCGACTACTTCGAGCAGTTGTACGCCTGGGCGGAGCGTCTCGTGGAACAGGGCAAGGCCTATGTCGACGAACAGGACGGCGAGACCATCTCCGCACAACGGGGCGGATACGGAAAACCGGGAATCGAATCCCCTTACCGCGATCGACCGGTCGACGAGAATCTCACCGAGCTCCGTCGTATGCGGGCCGGTGAGTACCCCGACGGCTCGCGGGTGTTGCGCGCGAAGATCGACATGCAGAGCGAGAACATGCAGCTGCGCGACCCCGTGATGTACCGCATCCGCCACAGCCACCACCACCGCACCGGCGACACGTGGTTCATCTACCCCACGTACGACTGGGCGCACGGACAGTCCGACGCGGTCGAGGGCGTCACGCACTCCCTGTGCACCCTGGAGTTCCGCAGCAACCGTCCGCTGTACGACTGGTACCTCGCCCACCTCCCCCTCGAGCAGACCGCACCCAAACAACGCGAGTTCGCCCGCCTCGAGCTCACCCACACGGTCACGAGCAAGCGTCGCCTCAGGGCTCTCGTCGAGGACGGCATCGTCGACGGGTGGGACGACCCGCGCATGCCCACGCTCTCCGGTCTGCGTCGGCGCGGCTACCCGCCCGCCGCGATCCGCGAGTTCTGCGCCTACATCGGTCTCACGCGCACCAACAGCCGCCACGACATCGAACTCCTCGAGAGCTTCGTGCGCACCCACCTCAATCGCACGAGCCAGCGGCGCATGGCGGTCCTGCGGCCGCTCGAGGTCGTCGTCGACAATTGGCCGAGCAACGACGACGGGACCCCGTACGTCGACCACTTCGACGTCGTCAACAACCCCGAGAACCCCGACGACGGCACCCGCAGCGTCCCCTTCACCGGGCGCCTGTTCATCGAGCGCGACGACTTCGCCGAGGTCCCGCCGCCGAAGTTCTTCCGCCTCTCCCCCGGCCGTGAGGTCCGCCTCCGCGGGGCCTACCTCGTCACGTGCACCGACGTCGAGAAGAACGACGCCGGGGAGGTCACCCGCGTCCACGTCACGATGGACCCGGAGTCGCGCGGCGGCACGGCGCCGGACGGGCGTAAGGTCAAGTCGACGATGCACTGGGTGTCGGCGGAGCACGCGGTCGACGCGCGGGTCGCGCTGTACGAGCGGCTCTTCTCGGCGCCCATCCCCGGCGAGCGCACCGGCGACGCGATGGACGACCTCGACCCCGCCAGCGTCGAACTCCTCGACGCCAAGGTCGAACCGGCCCTCGCCGACACCGCGCCCGGCGAGGTCGTCCAGTTCGAACGGCTCGGGTACTTCGCCCACGACCCCCGCACCCCGATGCTCTTCCACCGCACCGTGGGCCTGCGCGACGAATGGGCGAACATCCAGAAGCGCGCGGCCCGATGAGGGGCTGAGGTGCACGCCCCGCACCCCGACGCGGCCGAGCTCGAGATCCTTGCCGACCTCCTGTCCGGCGGGCGGATCTGTCTGCTCACGGGGGCGGGCATGAGCACGGAGTCCGGCATCCCGGACTACCGCGGTCCCGACGGCGCGCGCCGCGTGCAACCGATGACCTACCAGGAGTTCACCGCCGGCAGCGACTCGCGGCGACGGTACTGGTCGCGCGCGCACGTGGGATGGCAGCGCTTCGCCGCATCCGCGCCCAACGCCGGGCACCGCGTCGTCGCCGCGCTGCAGCGACACGGGTTCGCGGACTCGGTCATCACCCAGAACGTCGACGGACTCCACCAGGCCGCCGGAGCACGCGAGGTCATCGAACTCCACGGCACGCTGTCGCTCGTGCGCTGCCTCACCTGTGAGGACCGCACTCCCCGCGAGGTGGTGGAGCAACGCCTCGCCCACCTCAACCCGGGGTTCGCCGCGCGCGTGCGCACGGGGGAGATCCGTCCCGACGGGGACGTCACCCTGGCCGAGGACGACGTCGCCGAGTTCGTCCTCGCCACCTGCCGGGTCTGCGGCGCCGACACCCTCAAACCCGACGTCGTCTACTTCGGGGAGAACGTCCCCAAGGACCGCGTCGCCCGCGCCTACGAGGCGGTCGACGCCTCCCGCGCGCTGCTCGTCCTCGGGTCGAGCCTGTCGGTGATGAGCGGGTACCGGTTCGTGCGACACTCCCGCAAGGCCGGCCGGCCGATCGGGATCATCACCCGCGGACACACTCGCGGCGACGCCGAGGCGACCCATCGCATCGACGCCGGTCTCGGTGAATCCCTCGTCGCCCTCGCCGGTCTCCTCGGCCTGGACGAGGACTTCGGGCCCGTCGTGGACGGGGAGTACGCCACCGGCCTGCCCCTCGGGCTCACCTGACGTCCCGACGGTCGTCTCCGTGTCCGGCCCTCGGGCCGACCCCGTGACGGTGGCTCTTCCGCGGCTACGGGCCGGCCTGGAACCAGGAGGCGACGGCGGCGAGGTCGGGGACGACGCGGACGCGGGGATCCTCGACCGGCGTGCCCCAGCCGGCGTTGCGGGGCTCGGGACGACCGGGACGTTGCAGCCACGCAACGCGCATCCCGGCGGCCAGACCCCCCACGACGTCGGTGTGCAGGGTGTCGCCGACGACGACGGTCTGCTCGCGCCGGCCTCCGACGAGCGCCATCGCGCGGGTGAAGATCGCCGGGTCGGGCTTGCCGACACCGAGGGTGTCGGTCGTGACGACGGGACCGCGCCCGCGGAGACCGACGGCGTCGAGCTTGACCTCGGTCTGTTCGTGCCCGGAGTTCGTGACGAACCCGACCGCCACCCCTGCCGCCGAGGCGCCGTCGAGAAGGGCGAGCGCGTCGTCGAACATCACCTGGGAGCGGGCGAAGGCCACGCGGTACGCCTCCTCGAAACGCTCGAACCCCTTCTCCGGCAGCCCGCTCCGGCGACAGGCCTCGTGGTAGCGCGCGGCCCGCATCTCGGCGAACGCGAACTCGCCCCGGGTGTAGGCGTCGAAATATCCGCGCGGGTCGTCGTAGAAGATCTCGGAGACTCGGGCATGCAGCTCGGCCGCCTCCTGCGGCCAGGCCGCGGCAGCGCCGGTCGCGCACGAGCTGCGCATCGCGGCCTGCGTGTCGACGAGCGTGTCGTCGATGTCGAGCAGCAGCCCGCGGACCGGTTCGGCCCACGGATCTGCTCGAGCCCCGGCCGGACCCACCTGCGTCACAGCGAGGCGCGCAGGGTGCGCAGACGGACGAGGGTGCTGTGCCGGCCGAGGATCTCCATCGACTCGAACAGCGGCGGGGAGACCCGCTTGCCCGAGATCGCGGTGCGGAGCGGGCCGAACGCGACCTTGGGCTTGAGGCCCATCCCCTCGACCAGCGCGGCGCGCAACGCGGCCTCGATGTGTGCGTGGGTCCACCCGCGGCCCTCGCCGAAGATGTCGCCCTCGTCGGTCGGGAGGCCCTCGAGCGCCTCGATCGCGGCGTCGAGCACGGCGGGGGCGTCGTCCTTGAGCTGGGCGCGCGCGTCGTCGTCCACGGGCACCGCGTCGTCGGGGACGTAGAACGGCGCGACCTGCGGGCCCGCCTTCGTCAGGTGGGTGAGACGCGGCTGGATGAGCGCGGTCACCGCCTCGAGCCGGCCGAACTCCCCCAGGCTGGGGTTCTGCGGCAGGACGCCCTCGGCGACGAGGTGCGGCAACAGCCGCGCGGCGAGCTCGTGGGTCTCGAGGTCACGGATGTAGACCCCGTTGAGCCAGTCGAGCTTGGTGAGGTCGAAGATCGGCCCCACGGGGTTGACCTTGGTCCAGTCGAACCCCTCGCTGAACTCGGCGAACGAGAACACCTCGCGTTCGACCCGCTCGCCGCCCTCACCCGCCTCGATGATCGGCGGGTACCCCAGCAGTGCGAGGAAGTTGACGAGCGCCTCGGGGAGGTAGCCCTCCTCGCGGAACCACGTGAGCCGCGCCTCGGGGTTCTTGCGCTTGCTGATCTTGGACTTGTTCGCGTTGCGCAGCAGCGGCATGTGCGCGAACTTGGGCTCCGGCAGACCGAGCCACCGGTAGAGCAGCAGGTGCTTGGGCGTCGAGGAGATCCACTCCTCACCGCGGACGACGTGGGTGATGCCCATCTCGTGGTCGTCGACGACGACCGCCAGGTGGTACGTGGGGAATCCGTCGGCCTTGCGGATGACCTGGTCGTCCGGGCGCGGGGCCTTGAGCGTGCCGCGGATGAGGTCGTCGAACTCCAGCGGCACGTCGTCGGGGACGAGCATCCGCACGACGGGGGTCTCGGAGAACCCGGGGAGCTTCGCCCGTTCCTCCCGGGTCTTGCCGTGGCACAGGCGGTCGTACCCGGTGACCGACGTCTTGGACTTCTCCTGCTCGGCACGCAGCTCCTTGAGCCGGTCGGCGGAACACCAGCAGTAGTAGGCGTGGCCGTCCTCGATGAGCTTCTCGACGTACGGCGCGTACGTGCCCAACCGCTCCGACTGCCGGTACGGCGCGTAGGGTCCACCCACGTCGGGGCCCTCGTCCCAGGTGAGCCCGAGCCAGTCGAGGGTGTCGAACAACTGCGCCTCGCTGTCGGCCCGGAACCGTGCCCGGTCCGTGTCCTCCACCCGGAGGACGAACGCGCCACCGTACTTGCGGACGAACGCGAGGTTGAACAGGGCCATGTAGGCGGTACCGACGTGAGGGTCACCCGTGGGCGACGGGGCCACCCGCAGACGCGGGGCCGGATCGGGGGTCGAAGCTGTGGTCGTCATGATGCGGCCCAGCCTACCGATCTGCCGGGGTCCGCCCCCCTTGCGTCGTACATCGATGCCGTGTGCCGGCGCCCGCGGTCCCGGCTCACGAAGCGTCGCAGGTCAGAGCCCCGCCACTGTCCACGAAGGGAGAGGCTGTCATCGGTGTACGACGGAAGTGCACCCGGTTCGGGTCAGGGCCGGCGAAGGGAGGCCGCCCAGGGCGTCAGCCCGGCCTCCCGGATCCGCTGCTGCTGCCCCGCCACGTCATGCAGGCTCTGCCGTACATGGTCGGGGTCGCGGAAGATCGCCTCGAAGCTGAACCGGAGGACGCGCCACCCCGCACACGTCAGCCGGTTGTACCGCAGGCAGTCCCTGCGCAGGGCGGCCCGGTCTCCGTGCCAGGCGAAGCCATCCGCCTCGGCGACGATGCCCAGGTCAGGGTCGGCGAGGTCCACCCGCGCGTCCCACCCGGACCCGCAGATCTCGACCTGGGACCGCAGGTCGACGTCGGGAATGCTCTCCCCCAGCATCCGCAGGCGGGACTCGAGGACACTCTCGGCGAAGGGGGAGAGCGACCCCACGAGAGTGCGGGCCGACCTGGAGCCGCGTCGGTGATCCACCGCCAACGCCGACGCCAGCTCGTCCACAGAGACACGGCCCGACCGCAACGCGGAGTCCGCGACGGGGACGGCCTCGTCGGCGGGCAGATCACGCAGACAGTCGACGACCGTCTCGATCGCACACGTGCACGCCTCGTCGATCTCTTCCCGTGAGAGCAGGCGCCACCGGATCGTCGCCCGCCGATCGACGCCATCCGGGATCCTCGCCGATCGTCCGCGTGGCACCACGAGTTCGGGTCTAGGCGGCCGGCTCACCACCGACCACCCGTGGACGAGGGCCGCGCTCCGGTGCGACCGCGCGCCTCGCACCATGCGCGCGAGAAGCAGGGCCTCATCTGCTCCGGCGAGGGCGTAGACGCCTCGGCGGGGACGCAGGATCAGCCCGGCGTTCACCGCACCGGTCAACGCGTCCTTGCGCACGGGCAACTGATCGCGGTAGGCGACGCCGCCACGGGCCGCGAGCTCGCGCACGAGGAGATCCAGGGACACATCGGCAAGTCTCGGGCGCGGTGGCGCCCACCCACGTGGGCTCATCCACAGGGGCCGTCGGCCCTTCCGTCGTACACCGAAGCGGGGCGGACACCGGACGCTTCGCCGGCGACCCCCTGACCAGCACCTTCGCCAGGCATGAGCCGGGCCCGGGCTGCCGCCGCACGTCGGTGTACGACGGAAGGGCGATCAGCCCACGCGTCAGCGCCGGATGAAGGGGTTGGAGAGGGTGCCGAGACCCTCGATCTCGACCTCGACGCGCTGCCCGTCGACGACCGGGCCGACGCCTGCGGGCGTGCCGGTGAGGATGACGTCGCCGGGCAGGAGGGTGAACGCCCGCGAGCACGCCTCCACGAGGGTGGGGACGTCGAAGACCATGTCGACCGTGCGGCCGTCCTGGACCACCTCGCCGTCGCGTCGGGTGACGATGCCGACGTCCTCGGGGTCGAAGTCGGTCTTGATCCACGGCCCGAGGGGGCAGAACGTGTCGAGTCCCTTCGCGCGGGCCCACTGCCCGTCGCCCCGCTGCAGGTCACGGGCGGTGACGTCGTTGGCACACGTGTACCCGAAGATGACGTCCTTGGCGCGCTCGGCCGGCACGTCCTTGCACATGCGCCCGATGATGACCGCGAGTTCTCCCTCGTAGCTCACCTCGGCGGTGAGGTCGGGCAGGACCACCGGGTCGCCGGGGCCGACGACGGCGGTGTTGGGCACGAGGAACATGAGGGGTTTCGTGGGCAGCTCGTTGCCCATCTCGGCGGCGTGATCGGCGTAGTTGCGCCCGATGCCGATGATCTTGCTGCGGGGGATCACCGGCGACAGCAGTCGGGCGTCGGCCATCTCCACCCGCTGCCCCGTCCCCGAGACCGGCGTGTAGAGCGGGTCGCCCGCGACCTCGGCGATCCACGCGTCCTCCCCCTCCCCCTGCACGACGCCGTAGCGGGGCTCGTCCCCCGTGGTGAATCGCGCGATGCGCATGTCATCTCCTTCGCTGCCAGGACTCCAGGACCGCACCGGCGATGACGCGGTAGCCCTCGTCGTTCGGGTGGATGTCGCCCCGACTGCACATCCACGTCCACGTGCAGATCCGCGCGACCCTGATGGGCACCCTGCCATGCCCGGGCAGGTCGACGCGACGCGCCCAGCCCTCGTCGAACGGTTCGCTGACGTAGGCGACACGCGCCCCGGCGTCCCGGGCGGCGCCGCGGACCGCGACGTTGACTTTCGTGCGGACCAGACCGGCGTTCGCCCCCCGCCCCCGCTGCGACGGAGCGAGGACGGCCGCGGCCTGGGACGGGTCGTAGTAGTCGAGCACGATGATCCGGGCCCGTGGCGCGGCGCGGCGCAACTCGCGGAGAGTGCTCGCGAGCCGGGGACGCAGCCCCGCGGCCTGCGTGCCGAGGCAGCGTGAATCGGCGGTCCCCCGGGACCGGTCGACGCAGCGGAGGAGGTCGTTGGCGCCCAGGGACACGGTGACGAGCGTCGTGTCGGGGTGGGCCCGCAGGAACGCGGTCGCGGCGCGGAGCTGGCTGCCCTGTCGGTAGCGACATCGTCCGCCGTCGCGCATCGTGGCGGTGGACTCCCCCGTGCACGCGAGGTTGGTGACGCGCACGGGCGTCCCGCTCCGCCGCAGGCCGGCCGCGACGGTCTCCACGTAGCCGCCGCTCCGGTCGTCGCCGCGTCCCGGCTGGTAGCCCGCCGACAGGGAGTCGCCGAGCACGAGATAGGGCCGAGCCGCGGCGGTGTTCGTCGCCGCCCCGCTCGAGGAGGCGGCCCCCGTCGCGGACGCGGAGGGAGCCACAGCCGCCGATGCCGATGCCGATGAGCCGACGAGCAGGCCCGTCAGTGCGGCGGCGATGAGCGACCGGGTCCCGAAACGACTACGCAGAGAAGACATTCGGCCTCCGGGAGGTGAGGGTTGGTTCTCTCGAGCCTAGCCCGGCGACGCCCCTCGAGCCTCGACCCCCACCCTGTCGCCTCGGCCGACGGGGCGCCACCGAGCAACGACCGGGGGACGGCGCCACCGACGGGGTGAGGCCGACGCCCGCGGCACCGACGGGCCCGCCCGCCGGTGGCTCGACGGGCGGCACGACCAGCGTGGCGCCGAACGAAGGCGGGGGGCGACCAGCACCCCAGGAGCGGCGCGGCATGAGCACGGCCAGCCGCATGAGGGCGAGGCGCCCGGTCACCTCGGCCGTCTACCCTGCTCGGGTGGAGCAGCGTGTGATGGCGTGGGAGGAATGGCGGGAGGCGGAACGCCTCCACGCCGCCACGGTCGACGATCTCACCGGGGACCACCTCGCCCGACGACGGACCGGACGCAACCACCCGATCGAGGACTTCCTCTTCGTCTACTACCGACACCGCCCGGGCCAGCTCCGCCGATGGCACCCGGGCCCGGGCGTCACCCTGCTCGGAGAGGACACGACCGGCCGCGAGGCATGGCCGTTCTACCGCCGCACCGACGACGGCATCGGTCTCGACGTGTCGGCCTACCTCGACAGGCGTGGCGGGACCGTCCGGTTCGTCCGGGAACTCCTCGCCGAGACGGCCGACCGGCCGCCCCGGCTCGCCTGCTTCGGCCTGCACGAGTGGGCGATGGTCTACGGGCTGGCGCCCGGGGAGCAACGACACGAGTCGCTGCCACTTCGACTGACCCAGGCCGAGACGGATGCGGTCGTCGAGACCTCGACGATCCGGTGTAGTCACTTCGACGCGTTCCGGTTCTTCACCGACGGAGCCCGACCGCTCAACACCCTCGCCCCCACGCGGGAGACACAGGTCGCCAACGAACAGCCGGGCTGCCTGCACGCGACGATGGATCTGTACAAGTGGGCGACGAAACTCGGTCCGGCCGTACCGGGTTCACTTCTCGTCGACACGTTCCGGTTGGCCCGCCGGGCCCGCGAACTCGACATGCGGGCCTCGCCGTACGACGTGTCCGGACTCGGTTACGACGCCGTGCCGATCGAGACCCCCGAGGGCCGGACCGCCTACGTCACGGCGCAGCGCGAGCTGGTCGCTGACGCCGAGGGTGTCCGCGCCCGCCTCGTGGGCCTGTGCGCGGAACTCGAGCAGGTCAGCACCCGCCTCGCTTGCCCCCACCCAGGGCCGGAACCACCGTCCACACGAGGGGAATGAGCAGGAACCACAGCCAGGCGTTGTCCATCGAGTCATTGGTGAGGAAGAACGCGAGGACGGCAACCAGGGGGACGACCCCCATGATGACGCGTCCGACCTCCGGGGACAGGACGCCGCTGCGGCCGCTCTCCCTGACCGGAGCGGGGGATCCGGCCCCGGTTCCCCCCGCCTCCGGGCGGCTCGCGGCAGCGGAACCCGCGTCCCCATCGTCATCGACGGAGGGGATCGGCGAAACACCGCCGTGAGCGTTCCGGTGCGCGGCGTCGAACTCGCCGCGCTCGATCGCGTCCACCTGATCGTGGTGGTCGGCGTGTTTGAGTGCGGTCGTGCGTCGCTCGTGTTCGGCCGCGCTCATGTGGCCGCGGCGCCAGGCCTCGTCCAGGCGGCCCGACGCCTCCTGTCGAACTCGTTCCAGGTCGTTTCTCGCATCCATGGCACTCCCCCGTCGTCGTGCTGCTGGGTGTTGGTCCACCTGTTCGGTTCTGCGCAGCCAGTCTGACTCACACCAGACGCGTCATCCAGCCCCTCGTGTCCTCGACTTCGCCGTACTGCATCTGCAGCAACCTCGTGCGGATCGTCATCGTCGTCTCGCCGGGCTCTTCCGAGACCGTGCACGTGCCCCCGTCCCAGGCGAGGGTGCCGACCGGCGTGACGACCGCGGCCGTGCCGCAGGCGAAGATCTCGGTGATGTCGCCCGAGGCGACCCCGTCCTTCCACTCCTGGATCGGGATGCGCCGCTCCTCGACACTCAGGCCGAGCTCGCTGCCGAGCTCGAGGATGGAGCGGCGGGTGATGCCCTCGAGGATCGTGCCGGTGAGTTCGGGCGTGACGAGGCGCCCGTCGCGATGCACGAAGAAGAGGTTCATCCCGCCGAGCTCCTCGATGTAGGTGTGCGTCGAGGAGTCGAGGAACACGACCTGGTCGCAACCGTGCGCGGCGGCCTGGACCTGCCCGGCGAGGCTGGAGGCGTAGTTGCCGCCGCACTTGGCGGCGCCGGTGCCCCCGTCACCCGCGCGGGCGTAGTCGGTCGACAGCCAGAGCGACACCGGTGAGATGCCGCCGGAGAAGTAGGCCCCGGCCGGCGAGGCGATGACGTAGTAGGTCGCCTCGTTCGAGGGCCGCACTCCGAGGAACGCCTCGGAGGCGATCATGAACGGCCGCAGGTACAGGCTCGTCTCCCCCGTGCCGTACTCGGGCACCCAGTCCTGGTCGGCCTGGACGAGGACCTTGATGGACTCGATGAAGTCCTCGGTGGCGAGTTCCGGCAGCGCGAGGCGACGGGCGCTGCGCTGCAGGCGTTCGGCATTGGCCTCGGGCCGGAACGACCAGATCGATCCGTCCTCGTGCCGGTACGCCTTGAGGCCCTCGAAGATCTCCTGGCCGTAGTGCAGGACGCCGGCCGCCGGGTCGAGCGGGATCGGGCCGTAAGGCAGCAGTTCGCCGTTCTCCCAGCCGCCGTCACGCGTCCAGCGGATGCGGACCATGTGGTCGGTCATCGTCTTGCCGAAGCCCGGGTCGGCGAGGATCCGCGCACGCTCCTCCTCGGGCAGGCGATCGGTGCGGCTGTTCGTGGTGAACGTGAGCATGGGGTTCCTCTCCACGACGACGGGGACGGCTGCGGGCGGGGTGGCCGCCGTCCGCAGGGTATCGGACGAGGCAGTGCTGAGATCGGCCTCAGGTGAGGCGCCTGGCGATGGCGTCCCCGATCTCGCTGGTCGATCGGGAACCGGCGCCGCGGGAGGAGAGGTCGGCGGCGACGGCCTCCTCGATCCGCGCCGCCTCGGCAGGGCGACCGGAATCCGCGAGCAGCATGGCCGCCGAGAGGATCGCCGCGGTCGGGTCGGCCTTGCCCTGTCCCGCGATGTCGGGGGCGGAGCCGTGGACGGGCTCGAACATGCTCGGCACGGCGGGATCGGGGTTGATGTTCGCGCTCGCCGCGAGCCCGATGCCGCCGGTGACGGCCCCGGCGAGGTCGGTGATGATGTCGCCGAAGAGGTTGTCGGTGGCGATGACGTCGAACCGGCCGGGGTCGGTGGTGAGGAAGATCGTCGCCGCGTCGATGTGCAGGTAGTCGGTCGTGACCTCGGGGTACTCGGCGCCCACCTCCTCGACCGTCCGGCGCCACAGGTGCCCCGCGTACGACAGCACGTTGTGCTTGTGGACGAGGGTGAGTCTCCTGCGCGGCCGGGCCTGAGCGCGGGCGAAGGCGTCACGCACGAGGCGTTCGACGCCGAACCGGGTGTTGACGCTCACCTCGGTGGCGAGTTCGGCCGGGGTGCCGACACG
Organism: Mobilicoccus sp.; assembly: GCF_032060985.1. Taxonomy (NCBI): domain Bacteria; kingdom Bacillati; phylum Actinomycetota; class Actinomycetes; order Micrococcales; family Dermatophilaceae; genus Mobilicoccus; species Mobilicoccus sp. The sequence continues at coordinate 116,224 of NZ_DAMBGD010000001.1, read as the reverse complement.
CAGGGCGCCGCCGTTGCCCGTGTAGGGACCCTCGGTGCCTTCGCGGACGACGATGAAGTCGATGCCGTCGGGGGCGACGCGCTCGACGTCGAGGGGGCTGCGCACACCGGGGAACAGCCGGGAGGGACGCAGGTTGACGTAGTGGTCGAGTTCGAAGCGCAACCGCAGGAGCAGCCCACGCTCCAACACACCGCTGGGCACGCTCGGGTCGCCGATCGCGCCGAGGAGGATCGCGTCGTGGCGCCGCAGATCGTCGAGGGTGCCCTCGGGCAGGGCCTCACCGGTCTCGTGCCACGCGCGCGCCCCGAGGGCGTAGTCGGTGGTCGTCACGCCGTCCTCACCGAGCACCGCCCGCAGCGCCTTGAGCGCCTCGTCCGTGACCTCGGGGCCGATGCCGTCCCCGCCGATGACGGCGAGGTCGAGGGGCCCCGACGCGGGTTCGGGCGTGGACGTGGGCATGGCGCAGCTCTCGGTCGACATGGCGCCATCCTACTGACGGTCGTCTCGGCAGACGGTACGCCGTCTTCAGGATCTGAGACGGGCCGCCTCTCGACGGGAGCCCCCGCCGAGGCTCAGCCCACCCGACCCCCGGTCGGCAGGAGGCTGCGGCGGTAGATCGAGGAGTACCGGATCACCGCGCCGGTGTGCGGGGCCTCGATCATCGTTCCGTTGCCGACGTAGAGACCGACGTGATGGATCGCACTGTCGTTCGGCCCAAAGAACACGAGGTCGCCGGGCTGGAGGTCGGCGATCGCGACGCGGGCGGTCGCGGTGTACTGCCACTGCGCCGTACGCGGCAGACGCCCACCGGCGCTCGTCCACGCGCCCAGTGTGAGACCGGAGCAGTCGAAGGCGCCGGGGCCGGTGCCTCCCCACAGGTAGGGCTTGCCGAGCTGGGCCTTGGCGAAGGAGATGGCCGTGCCCGCGGCCTTGAAGTTCGGCGCCGGGAGGTTCGCGGGAGAGACGCCCGTGGCGGAGGACGACGACCCGACACTCCCCGCGGCGCCGACCTGGGCACGGATGCGGGCGGCCTCGGCGGCCTCGGCGGCCTCACGCAGCTGGGTCTGGCGCCGCTGCTCGACCTGCACGCTCGTACGACGGAGTTCGGCGAGGCGGGCGACGAGCTGCTTCTCCTGCGCGGCGATCTGGGTCGAGATGTCCGCGGCCTTCTTGGCGGCGTCCTGGGCGTCCGTGAGCGCCGTCGCGGCCTGGGTGGCGGCCTGCTGCTGGGCCTTCTGGGCGGCCACCGCAGCAGCCGCAGCCGCGGCCGCGCGCGCCTGGGCGTCGCGGGCGTCCTCGAGACGCCCCTGGCGGTAGTCCTGAGCGGCGGTGATGTCGGCCTCGGCCCGGGCCATGTCGCCGGTCGACTTGGCGAACAGCCACGCGAACTCGCTGAGCGAGCCACCCCGCATGTAGAGCTGGGCGGCCATGTGCTCGACGTCGCCCTGAGAGGCTTCGGCCTCGGCGGCCGCGGCGGCGGCGGTCTGTCGGGCGGTGGCGGCGGCTCGCGTCTTCTCGGCGAGGAGCGCCCGCGCACCGTTCGCCTTCTCCGCGGCGATCTCGGCGGCGTCCTGCGCCGCCTGCTGCTGCTCGCGCGCGTCGTCGAGCCGCTTCTGCACGGCGGCGACCTCGGCCTGGGTGTCCTCGACGGCCTTGGCGGCGGCGTCGACCTCGGCCTGCGTGACGACCCTGCCGCCCGGATCCGGAGCGGGATCCGCGAACGCCGTCGCCGGTGCGGAGATCCCGCAGGCGAGCACCACGGCCACGCTCATTCGTCCACGCCAGGTCATCGTGCTCCTCGGAGTCAGGTTCGGGGCCGTCTCCCTCACGATCGGCACGCCCGAGATCAATTGCAGCACGGGCACTCATGTGATGCCCGTCGCCATGCCTACTTCAGACCGAACGTTGACCGACGGGCCGGAGAACACGGACACCGGCCGCACTCCTGACCTCCGCACCCGGGGACACAACGCGCGAACACCGAGACGGCAGATGGGATCGCACGTCGGCTACTGCTGGAGCAGTACCGCCGCTGCCATCCCCTCTGCCGTCTCGGTTGAGGGGGCGGGCGTCGGGGGTCGTCCGAACACACGACGCCGGGGCCACGCGGTGTGCGTGGCCCCGGCGTCTGGTCGTCCGAGCCGCGGTCAGCGGGCGGCGGACCCCTCGGTGTAGTCGGCGTCGGAGTCCTTGACCCACGCCATGAGCTTGCGCAGTTCGCGGCCGGTCTTCTCGATGGGGTGCTGGGCACCCTTCTCCCGCAGCGCCGTGAACTCGGGCGCGCCCGCGTCCTGGTCCTCGATGAACCGGGTGGCGAACGTGCCGTCCTGGATGTCGGCGAGGACGGCCTTCATGTTCTCCTTGACGTGCGGGTCGATGACCCGCGGCCCGGAGACGTAGTCGCCGTACTCCGCGGTGTCGGAGATCGACCAGCGCTGCTTGGCGATGCCGCCCTCGATCATGAGGTCGACGATGAGCTTGAGCTCGTGCAGGCACTCGAAGTAGGCGATCTCGGGCTGGTAGCCGGCGTCGACGAGAGTCTCGAAGCCGTACATGACGAGCTGGCTCGCGCCACCGCAGAGCACGGACTGCTCACCGAAGAGGTCGGTCTCGGTCTCCTCGGTGAACGTCGTGCCGATGCCGCCCGCGCGCAGGCCGCCGATGGCCTTGGCGTACGACTTCGCCGTCTCCCAGGCCGAGCCGGAGTCGTCCTTCTCGACGGCGAGGAGCACCGGCACACCGCGACCGTCGGTGTACTCGCGCCGCACGATGTGACCGGGGCCCTTGGGGGCGACCATGACGACGTCGACGCCCTCCGGGGCCTCGATGTAGCCGAAGCGGATGTTGAAGCCGTGCGCGAAGAGGAGCGTCGCGTCCTTCTTGAGGTGCGGCAGGATCTGCTCCGCGTAGACGGTCCGGGCGGTCTGATCGGGCACGAGGATGACGACGACGTCGGCCTCGGCCGTCGCGTCGGCGACGGAGAGGACACGCAGACCCTCGGACTCCGCCTTCTCGCGGCTCTTGCTGCCCTCGGCGAGACCGATGCGGACGTCGACACCGGAGTCGCGCAGGTTGAGGGCGTGCGCGTGGCCCTGACTGCCGTAACCGATGACGGCGACCTTCTTGCCTGAGATGATCGAGAGATCGGCGTCGTCGTCGTAGAACATCTGTGCCACGAGTGGCTCCTTCGTTGGTGAGGGATCGGTGGAGGTGTGTGGGAGCGAGCGCCCGGTGGGTTCAGTGCCGCGAGCTGCGGTCACTGATCGAGCGGGGGCCCCGGCCGATGGCGACCATGCCGGACTGGACGAGTTCGCGCACGCCGTAGGGCTCGAGAAGGGCGAGGAGCGCCTCGAGCTTCTCGACCTTGCCGGTGGCCTCGATGGTCACGCTGTCGGGCGAGACGTCGACGACGCGGGCGCGGAAGAGGTCGACGGTCTCGAGCACGTGGCTGCGCGTCGTGGGGTCGGTCCGCACCTTGATGAGGATGATGCGCCGCTCGACGAAGTGTTCGAGCTCGACCACCTTGATGACCTCGACGAGCTTGTTGAGCTGCTTGGTGACCTGTTCCACCGGCAGCTCGTCCGCGTCGGCGACGACGGTCATCCGCGAGATCGCCGGGTCCTCGGTCTGGCCGACGGCGAGGCTGGAGATGTTGAAGCCGCGCCTCGAGAACAGGGCGGCGATGCGGGTGAGCACACCGGGCTGGTTCTGCACGAGCACGGAGAGCACATGGCGGGTCATCGGGCGCCTCCAGCCTTCTCGTTCATCGCCTCGATGGCGCGGGTCTCGTCCTCGTCGCCGCGGTCCCACACCGGGGACATGCCGCGGGCGTACATGATCTCGTCGTTGCTCACGCCGGCCGGCACCATCGGCCACACCATCGCGTCGCGGCAGACGACGAAGTCGATGATGACGGGCCCGTCGGTGACCTCCAGCGCCTTGCGGATGGTGTCGTCGACGTCCTCCTTGGTCTCGCAGCGGAGGCCGACGCAGCCGTAGGCGTCCGCGAGCTTGACGAAGTCGGGGATGCGCGAGGCGCCGTGGCTCGTGTGCAGGTCGGTGTTGGAGTAGCGCTCGTTGTAGAAGAGCGTCTGCCACTGCCGCACCATGCCGAGCGAGCTGTTGTTGATGACGGCGATCTTGATGGGGATGCGGTTGATGACGCAGGTCGCGAGCTCCTGGTTGGTCATCTGGAAGCAACCGTCGCCGTCGATGCCCCACACGACGCGGTCGGGTTCGCCGACCTTGGCGCCCATGGCGGCCGGCACGCAGTAGCCCATCGTGCCGAGTCCGCCGGAGTTGAGCCAGGCGCGCGGACGCTCGTAGCGGATGAACTGCGCGGCCCACATCTGGTGCTGACCGACCCCGGAGGCGTAGATCGCCTCCGGGCCGGAGAGGGCGCCGATGCGCTCGATGACGTACTGCGGGGAGAGCAGACCGGACTCCGGCTCGGTGTAGCCGATCGGATAGGTCTCCTTCCACGACTGCGCCTCCTCGCGCCACGCGGAGTAGTCGGTCTCGACGCCCGTGCTCCGGAGCTCGTCCAGGAGATCGGTGACGACCTGGGCGGCGTCCCCGACGATCGGCACGTCGGCGGTCCGGTTCTTGCCGATCTCGGCGGGGTCGATGTCGGCGTGGATGACCTTGGCGAGCGGCGCGAACGTCGCGAGCTTGCCGGTGACGCGGTCGTCGAACCGGACCCCGAGCGCGATGAGCAGGTCGGCCTTCTGCAGCGCCGTCACCGCGGACACCGAGCCGTGCATGCCGGGCATGCCGAGGTGCAGCGGGTGGGTGTCGGGCACGACACCGCGACCCATGAGGGTCGTGACGAGCGGGATCTGCGTGAGGTCGACGAGCTCGCGGAGCACCTCGCTGGCGCCGGAGCGGATGATGCCGCCGCCGAGGTAGAACACTGGGCGCCGGGAGGCGGCCATGAGTTTGGCGGCCTCGCGGATCTGCTTGCTGTGCGGCTTGGTCACGGGCCGGTAGCCGGGCAGCGCGAGCTTGGGCGGCCAGGCGAACCGGGTGCGTGCCTGCAGCGCGTCCTTGGTGATGTCGACGAGCACCGGGCCGGGGCGTCCGGTCGCGGCGATGTGGAACGCCTCGGCGATCGCCCGCGGGATGTCCTCGGGATCGGTGACGAGGTAGTTGTGCTTGGTGATCGGCATCGTGATGCCGCGGATGTCGGCCTCCTGGAAGGCGTCCGTGCCGATCGCGCCACTGCCGACCTGTCCGGTGATCGCGACGATCGGGACCGAGTCCATGTGCGCGTCGGCGAGGGCCGTGACCAGGTTCGTCGCTCCGGGGCCGGAGGTCGCCATGCAGACCCCGACCTTGCCGGTGGCCGCGGCGTACCCCTCGGCCGCGTGCCCGGCGCCCTGCTCGTGCCGCACGAGGATGTGGCGGACCTTCTCGGAGTCCATGAGCGGGTCGTAGGCGGGGAGGATCGCGCCACCGGGCATCCCGAAGACGACCTCGACGCCGACCTCCTCGAGGGAACGGACGAGGCTCTGAGCACCCGTGAGCTCCTCGACGACCTGCGTCGGCGTGCCCTGAGGGCCCGGGACGGGGAGGGAGGAGGTGGGAGCGGAGGCGGCGTCGCCGCGCGCCGGCCGCGGCGGCGGCGCGGGGCGCGGAGGTCGGGGATCGGTCACGGTGGGTCACCGCTTTCGTGAATTCGCTACGTGTGGGACGAGGGTCGTACGTGGACGTGTCCCGGTCGATTCTGCCGTCTCCTGGTCGTGAGCCGGTAAGGCGACCCACCCGGATCGGTCGATCCGGGACCGGTCATGAAAAAACCCCGCCGTCCGCCGTGGGGACGATGGGGTGAGCGCGTCGGCGAGTGATCGCTGACGCGCTAAGGGAGTACGAGAATACCGGGCATGCGCCCACCATGCCGGAGCCGACCCCCGGCGTCAAAGATATGAGACCCACATCTCAGGATGCGAACGCCGGGGACGCCGGGGCGTGCGGCTCAGCGGAACGTCACGGCCTGCCAGCGTGACCAGGTGCTGGAGGTGCCACCGGCGGTGGCGCGGACGCGGATCTGCACCGTGGTGCCCCGGGTGCCCTTCAGCAGCGCGGAGGTGCGTCCCGTCTTCGAGTACCAGACCTGCTCCTTGCCGGTCGAACGACCGACGACCCGGCGGATCCGAGCGTCGTAGCGCACCGCCCTGCCGGGCGACCTCCACGTCACGCGACCGTTCCTCGCGACGGACAGGGACGGGGTCGCCACCCTCACCGTCGTCGCGGTCGGGCGCGGGGACGGTCGCCCGACCGCGGCCGCGGATCGGCGGGTCACCTTGCCCGGGGTGCCGGCCACGGCCCGGCCGCTCGCGGCGACGTTCACGGTGACCGTCGCGGCACCGCGACCGACGGCGCCCACCGAGAACCCGACCCCTCCCCCGTAGGAGGCGAAGGTCGACCCGGCCGGCAGCGACCAGTCGGCGTCGCTGCCGGAACCGGTCGGCGAGGCGTCGAGCGCGACGGTGCCCGGCCACTGCTCGGTCGTCGCGGCCTCCTCGCGCAGGACCCGCACCCCGGCGGTCATCGGCATGTACAACCCCGCGTCGCGCCCACCGCGGTCGCGGTACTCGACCCAGTACACCGCGCCAGAGCGCGGGTCCCGGACCCGGGCAGCCCTCACCCCCGAGAGACCCGACACCGGGCGGAGGGTCACGGTGCGACTCCCGGCAGCGACGTCGACGTAGTCCCCCGTCCCGGCGAACCCGACGCGGACGGCCTGCGGCATCGACAGAGACCCGGCGTTGCCCTGCGACGACGCCGACATCACGTCGAAGGGGTCTCCGTACTCGTCGACCCGGCACCCACCGGGCAGGCGGGCGAGGTCGGCATCGGAGGTCGAGCGGCAACGCAGGCCCTTGGCATGGGCGAGCCCGAGGTTGTGACCGAACTCGTGGGCGAGGACGGGCCAGGCCGTGTCCGACACGTAGGCGACACCGCCGCTCGAGAGATCGTGCCCCATCGAGGCCAGGCCGTAGCTGCAACCGGCGTCGACGGCGGTGCGGGGGAGGACGACGACGAGGTGCTTGTCAGGGCCTTCGCGGAAGCCGGTCGCGCGGGCGGCCTCGGTCCACACGGCGAAGGCGGAGTCCCGGCACGTGTACGCGGACGCATAGGGCTTGGAGACCGTCCCGAGCTGGAGCGCGACCTTGCCGCCGCTCTGCTCGCGCCAGTACGTGTCGGCTCCCTTGACCTGCGCCGCGACCTGGGCGGCGGTCGCGACGGTGCCGGACACGCCCTTGGGCCGGACGATGGCGACGGTCACCGTGTGCACCGCCGAAGCCGCGGCACCCGCGGCGACCTCGGCGTGGGCGAGGACGACGGTCTCGCGTGAGGCGACCGGGGTGCCCTCCTCGGCGATGTGGTCCGCGACGGCATGGGACAGCGGCGAATCGCTGGGCGCGGGCCGCAGGGTGGAGGCGCGCAGCTCGGAGCGGGTCACGGTGTGCTCCTCGGCGCCGTCGACCGGGCGACCGGCGCGGATGTCGTCGACGACGTCCTCGGGCACGGGCACGGTCACCCGAACCCGTTCACCGGACTCGGTCACGCCGCCGTCGGTGAGGGGCACACGGTCGCCGCTCGGCAGGCGGACCGCGACGTCGGAGCCGGACGTCACGTCGGACAGCCGCTCGACGACGCCCTCGACGTTCACCTCGGCACCGTCGGACTCGCCGCTGAACGCGTACACCGCCGGGGAGGCCAGCCCCCCCAGCACGGCGACGACACCCACGACCACGACCCACCGGTGTTCACGCATCCTGCGCCCCTCTTCCATCCCTGAACCGCATCCATCCGTGGAGACGGGCCGCCCGTCTGGCAGAACGGGCGGCTCCCTCCGTCATCGGCCGGGGAAGGGGGTGCTCTTAGACAATGAGGACGAGCATTTTGGACGCGCGTCACGTCCCGTTTTTCAACCACGCTGGCGCGGCGACGGATTCGGACGACGCGCGCCGACGTGGCCTGGGACGCATCCGGCGCGATCGCGTGGTCCTGGGCGCGCCGGGGGTCGGGTGGGGGCGCTCGGAGCGGGGGCGCGGGGGCCCCGGACCGACCGGTGCAGGCGCGGTCGACCGGCCGAACGGGCGTTGCTCAGGCGTCGGCGTCGAGGCCCTCGGAGCCGCCGGGCCGGCACACGAGGAGGACCGTGTCGTCGGCAGGGAACTGCGCCCAGGAGCCGGGGTGGGCCATGACGCCGATCGTCGCGGGCTCCCACACGTCCGGCAGGTCGCACCGCACCTCGGCGCACGTCGCGAGGTCCTCGACGGCCGGGGCGTGGGCGATGACGAGCAGATGGGTGACGTCGTCGGACGCGGTGCGCACGACCTCGGCGAGATCGTCGACGGTGCCGTTGTAGATGGCCTCGTCGTACTGCACGTCCTCGCCCTCGAGCCCACCCTCCTGCATGGCCTCCCAGGTCTGGCGGGTGCGGACGGCGGTGCTCACGATCGCGAGGTCGAGCTCGACCCCCTGCGACGCGAGCCAGGCCCCCACGTCGCGGGCGTCCTCGACCCCACCCTCGGTGAGTTCGCGGTCCTCGTCCCCGCCCGCGGAGTGCGGCTCGGCCTCCCCGTGCCGCATGAGGACGAGGAGGCGTGCACCGGAATCGAATCCTGCGTTGTCCATGGTCCCAGCATGCAACGAGGGGCCGCGCTCGCGGGAGACCGTCAGCCGTCGACCCCGAGCGTGGCGAGGATGAGCTGCCGCACCTTCGCCGCGTCGGCCTGGCCCTTCATCTCCTTCATCACCTGTCCGATGAGCGCCCCGGCCGCCTGCACCTTGCCGCCACGGACCTTCTCGGCGATGGCCTCGTTGCGGGCGATGACGGTGTCGACCGCCTCCTGGAGAGCACCGTCGTCCGAGACGATCGCGAGACCTCGGGCGTCGGCGACCTGCGTCGGCGTGCCCTCCCCCTCGAGGACCCCGTCGAGCACCTGGCGGGCCATCGCGTCGGTGAGGCGACCGCTCGCGACGAGGGCGTCCAGTTCGGCGATGTGTGCGGGGTCGACGTCGAGGTCGGAGAGCTCGCGCCCGTCGGCCTTGGCCCGGCGGGCCACCTCGCCCAGCCACCACTTGCGCGCCGCAGCGGGCGTGGCGCCGGCCTCGACGCTCGCCGCGATGAGGTCGAGGGCCCCGGACCCGAGGACGTCGCGCATCTCGAGGTCGGAGTACCCCCACTCCCCCTGCAGCCGGCGGCGCCGCGCCGCGGGCGGCTCCGGCAGCGTCGCGCGCAGCTGCTCGATCCGTTCGCGACTCGGAGCCACCGGGACGAGGTCGGGCTCGGGGAAGTAGCGGTAGTCGTCGGCGTCGGACTTCGGCCGCCCCGAGGTCGTCTCGCCCGTGTCCTCGTGCCAGTGCCGGGTCTCCTGCAGGATCGACCCGCCCGCGGCGAGCACCGCGGCGTGCCGACGGATCTCGGCGACGACCGCACCCTCGACGCTGCGCAGGGAGTTGACGTTCTTCGTCTCCGTGCGCGTGCCGAGAGGCACGGCGAGCTGCTCAGGGCTGTCGGGGGCGCCGACGCGGGGACGCAACGAGAGGTTGACGTCGCAGCGCAGCGAGCCCTGCTCCATGCGCGCGTCGCTCACGTCGAGGGCGCGCATGATCTCGCGCAGTGCGCCGACGTACGCGCGTGCGATCTCCGGCGCGCGGTGCCCCGCCCCGACGACGGGCTTGGTGACGATCTCGATGAGCGGGATGCCCGCGCGGTTGTAGTCGACGAGGGAGTGCACGGCGCCGTGGATGCGGCCCGTGGACCCGCCGACGTGGGTGAGCTTGCCCGCGTCCTCCTCCATGTGGGCCCGCTCGATCTCGACCCGGAAGGTCTCGGTGCCCTCACCGTCCTCGGACGGGATCTCGACGTCGAGGTGACCGTCGTGGACGATCGGCTCGTCGTACTGGGACGTCTGGAAGTTCTTCGTCATGTCCGGGTAGAAGTAGTTCTTGCGGGCGAACCGCGAGTACGGCGCCACCTCGCACCCGAGGGCGAGACCGATGCGGATCGCCGCGTCGACCGCCGCCGCGTTGACCACCGGCAGCGCGCCGGGCAGACCGAGGCACACCGGGCAGACGTGCGTGTTGGGTTCCGCGCCGAACTCCGTCGAACAGCCGCAGAACATCTTCGAGGCGGTCGACAGTTCGACGTGGACCTCGAGGCCGAGGACGGGGTCGTAGGCCGCGAGCGCGTCGTCCAGGGCGAGCGGCTCGACGGAGTCGGAATCGACGTGGGTGAGGTGCTCGGTCATCGGGTGGCCTCCGTGCACGGGATCTGCGTGTGGGACGTCGTCGCTGCGCTGTCGCCGCCGTGGGGCAGGTCCGGGATGCGGTCCAGCAGCCCTCCACCCCAGGCGTGCCGCAGGCGGGCCTCGAGGGCCGCGCCGACGGCGTAGAGGCGGTCGTCGGCCATCGCCGGGGCGTAGACCTGGAAACCGCTGGGCAGGCCGTCCTCGTCGGCGAGCCCGTTGGGGAGGGAGAGTCCCGGCAGCCCCGCGAGGTTGGCCGGGATCGTCGTGATGTCGGCGAGGTACATCGCGAGCGGGTCGTCGTGGGTGGAGCCGAGCCGGAACGCCGTCGTCGGCGCCGTCGGCGACACGAGGACGTCGGCCCGGGTGAAGGCGGCCTCGAAGTCGCGGGCGATGAGCGTGCGCACCTTCTGGGCCTGCCCGTACCAGGCGTCGTAGTACCCGGACGACAGGGCGTACGTGCCGAGGATAATGCGCCGCTTGACCTCGGCGCCGAACCCGGCGGCGCGGCTCGCGGCCATCGTGCGCTCGGTGCTGCCGGCGTCCACCCGCACGCCGTACCGCATCGCGTCGTAGCGGGCGAGGTTGCTGCTCGCCTCGGCCGGGAGGATGAGGTAGTACGCGGCGACGGCGTGGGCGAAGCTCGGGCAGTCGACCTCGACGATGTCGGCGCCGGCCTCGCGCAGGTGGTCGAGGGATTCGGTGAACCGGGCCCGTACCCCGTCGGAGAGGCCCTCACCGAGAAGGTCGCGGACGACGCCGATCGTCATCCCCGAGACGTCCGCGCGCCGGGCGGCCTCGACGACGGGCGGGACGGGGGCGTCGATCGACGTGGAGTCCCGCGGATCGTGCCCGGCGAGCACCTCGTGCAGCAGCGCCGTGTCGAGCACGCTGCGTCCGCACGGGCCGATCTGGTCCAGGCTGCTCGCGAGGGCGATGACGCCGTGGCGGGACACCCCGCCGTACGTCGGCTTGCACCCGACGGTGCCGGTGAACGCCGCCGGTTGACGGATCGAGCCGCCCGTGTCGGATCCCACCGCCAGGGGCGCGGAGAACGCCGCGAGCGCCGCGGCCGACCCGCCACCGGAGCCGCCCGGCGACCTGTCGAGATCCCACGGGTTGTGGGTGTCGCCGTAGGCGCTGTGCTCGGTGGAGGAGCCCATCGCGAACTCGTCCATGTTCGTCTTGCCGAGGATCGGCATCCGGGCCTCGCGCAACCGCTCGACGACGCCCGCGTCGTAGGGAGGGACCCACCCCTCGAGGATGCGCGAGCCCGCCGTCGTGACGAGGCCCTTCGTGCAGGCGACGTCCTTGACGGCGATCGGCACCCCGGCCAGCGCGGGCAACTTCTCCCCCGCCTCGCGTGCCCGGTCGACGTCGGCCGCGGTTGCGAGCGCGCCCTCGGCGTCGACGGCAAGGTAGGCGTGCACCGCCGACCCGGTGGACTCGATGCGGTCGAGGTGGGCGCGGGTGAGGTCGACCGACGTCACCGTGCCGTCGGCCAGGGCGGCGGCGAGGTCGGCCGCGCTCGCGCGGGTCAGGGCCTCGGGGGTGTCGAGAGTGGGTGGCACGGGGGTGTCCTTCGCGAGTGCGTGATGCGGGTGCGTGATGAGGATGCGCTGTGCGGGTGCGTGATGCTGTGAGCGCATCACTCGGGCCGGGATCGGGGCGGGGTGTGTGGGGCGGGCGGGGTGTGCGAGGCGGAAGCCTCGCGGGTGGGGCGGTGAGGGGCTCGCCGCCCCGGGCGTTCAGTCGTCGGTGAGGATGCGCGGGACGACGAAGCGGTCGTCCTCGACGGCCGGTGCCGCGGCGAGGGCCTCCTGCGCGGTGAGGCCGGGACGCACCTCGTCGGCGCGCATGACGTTGACGAGGGGCTGAGGATGCGACATGGCGGGCACGTCGTCCGCCGCCACCTCGCGCACCTGCGCGAGGGAGTCGAGGATCACCGACAGGTCGCCGGCGAGCTGCTCGCTCTCGGCGTCGGTGAGGTCGATGCGCGCGAGCATCGCGAGATGGTCCACCTGGTCACGGGAGATCCTCGACATATCCGCCAGTCTAGGTGGCCCCGCCGACAACCCGTCCTCCCCTGCGCCACGCCCACCCCCCGCGTGGCGCGCCTCGACCCCGAAGGCCGAGCTCGGACGCCCCGGCGCGGCGGCGTCACCGGGGTGGCCGCGAGTCGTCGGCTCGTTGGGCCCCTTGGAATCGTGATGGAGGCAGAGTCGTGCGGTCGACTCGGGCTCGGCATCCACGGCCGGGGCGTCATCCACCCGGCGGCGCCGACCGACAGGACCGCACCCGGCGCCGCCGGGACGTCGTCAGTCGCCGAGGACGGAGATCCGGACCTGACGCTCGGGGTTGTCGACGTTGAGGTCGACGAAGCAGACGCTCTGCCACGTGCCGAGGGCAAGACGCCCGTCGACGATGGGGAGGGTCGCGTGTGGGGGCACGATCGCGGGCATGACGTGAGTGCGGCCGTGCCCACGCGTGCCGTGGGCGTGTCGCCACCGGTCGTCCGCGGGGAGGAGGTCGTCGAGGGCGGCGAGGAGGTCGTCGTCGCTGCCGGCGCCGGTCTCGATGACGGCGATGCCCGCGGTGGCGTGCGGGACGAAGACGTTGAGGAGCCCGGACTGCACGCCGGACTCCGACACCACCCGCTCGCATTCGCGCGTGATGTCGAGGACGACCTCGCGACGGCCGGTCGTGATGTCGAGAACCGTGGTGACCATGACCCCATCCTCCCAGCCGACCCGGCACCGCCCGAAGTGGCGGGGACACCCGAGACGGCAGAGGGGTACGACGCCACGGTACTGCCCTGGCAGTACCTCACCTGCCATCCCATCTGCCGTCCCGGGGTTCTCCGGTGAGTCGGCGCCCGATTCAGAGGGCGATCTTGTCGCGCCCCTTGAGCTGAAGGATCTCGCGCGCGTCGTCGGGGGTGGCGATCTCGAAGCCCAGCTCCTCGACGATCGTACGCAGCTTGCTCACCTGGACCGCCGAGGATTCGGCGAGCGACCCGTCGGTGGTGAAGAGGCTGTCCTCGAGGCCGCAGCGCACGTGCGACCCCATCGTCGCGCCCATCGTCGCGAGGGGGACCTGGCGCCGACCCGCACCGAGGATGGACCACTCGTAGTCCTCGCCGAAGAGCCGGTCGGCCGTGCGCTTCATGTGCATGAGGTCCTCGGGGTGGGTGCCGATCCCGCCGAGGATGCCGAACACCGACTGGATGAGCAGCGGCCCGGTCGCGAGCCCACGGTCCACGAAGTGCTTGAGCGTGTAGAGGTGGGAGATGTCGTAGCACTCGAACTCGAACCTCGTGCCGTTGGCCGTGCCCTGGGTGAGGATGGTCTCGATGTCCTTGAACGTGTTCTTGAAGACGAGGTCGCGCGAGTTCTCGAGGTACTCCTTCTCCCAGGTGTGCTCGAACTCGCTGTAGCGGGCGAGCATCGGGAACATCCCGAAGTTCATCGACCCCAGGTTGAGCGAGGCGACCTCCGGCTCGAAGGTCATGCAGGGCCGCATCCGGTCCTCGACGGTCATCGCGGGCGACCCGCCGGTCGTGATGTTGAGGACCGCCTCGGTGTTGGCGTGGAGCTTCTCCATGAAGGGCCGGAACGCGTCGGGGTCCTGCGTCGGACGGCCCTCGTCCTCGGTGCGGGCGTGCAGGTGGAGGATCGCCGCGCCCGCCTCGGCGGCCTCCAGGCCGGCCTGCGCGATCTCGTCGGAGTTCGCCGGCAGGTACGGCGACATGGACGGGGTGTGGATCGAGCCCGTGAGGGCACACGTGATGATGACCTTGCGCTTCTTCGCCATGCTTGCTCACCTCGAACGTCGTCGGTCGGGTCGTCCTCAATCTAGGCGTCGGCAGGAGCGGGAGACGCTGCGCGGACGACCCCGTTCGCCGAACGGTCGGCGTGGGGCCTGGTTATCGTTGGTGCATCCCCCAGTGGAGGAGACTCGACGTGGACATCCTGCTCATCGCCGGAATGTGGCTCGACGGGCGCGCCTGGGACGCCGTCGTCCCTGCCCTCGAGGCCGCGGGGCACACCCCCCTCGCCCTCAGCCTCCCTGGTCAGGGGCCCGAGCGCTCACCCGCGACTCTCGACGACCAGGTCGACACCGTCGTCGCCGCGATCGACGCCGCGGACGGGCCGGTGCTCGTCGTCGGACACTCGGCCGCCGCCACCCTCGCGTGGCTCGCCGCAGATCGACGCCCGGGGAAGGTCGCCCGGGTCGCGCTCGTGGGCGGGTTCCCCGGCGATGACGGCGAGCCGTACTTCCCCGTGTTCCCGGCGGTCGAGGGCGTCGTGACGTTCCCCGGGTGGGAGCCGTTCGAGGGCCCCGACAGCGCCGACCTCGACGAGGCGACCCGACGTCATATCGAGTCGCTGTGCGTCCCCGTGGCCGAGGGCGTGACCGGCGGCGTCGTGCGTTACGAGAGCGCGCGCCGGTTCGACGTCCCGGTCACGCTCGTGTGCCCCGAGTTCTCCGCGGCCGACGCGCGGGCGTGGGTCGCGGCGGGCGACGTGCCCGAACTCGCCCGCGCCCGACACGTCGACGAGATCGACGTCGACTCGGGCCACTGGCCGATGTTCTCCGTCCCCGACGCCCTCGCCGCGGCGCTCGTGGAGGCGGCGGAACGTCCGCATCTGCTCGACCTCCCGCCGTGGGAGCCTCCCATCACCGGCACGGACGCCGAGCATCTCGGCGCCTCGTTGGACCGCCTGCGGGCGACGTTCCGGTGGAAGGCCGACGGGCTCACCATCGACCAGCTGCGACGACGTCTCCCCTCCTCCCGCCTGTCGCTCGGCGGGCTCCTGCGACACCTCGCGGTCGTCGAGGACGACATCTTCGCGGGGCGCATCGCGGGCGAACGATCCGACGCGCCGGCCTCGATGCCGGAGGGCGCCGACCCCGAGGCGTGGATGTTCGACCTCGCCGACGACGTCACCGCCGACGACCTCTACGCGGTCTACGACGACGCGGTGCGCCGCGCGCGGGAGCGCTACCGCTCCCTCGTCGAGGACGGCGGCCTCGACGCCCCGGCCGCGATGAGGTTCGGCGGTCTGCGTCCCCACGCCCGACGCCACGTCCACGACATGCTCGAGGAGTACGGCCGGCACACCGGCCACGCCGATCTCCTCAGAGAGGCGATCGACGGGCGCGTGGGCGAGGACCCGGACCCGACGTGGACGTGGGCCGTGCTCACCGAGACCCGCACGACGACGGGGTAGGCACGACCTCGGGTCTCGTCGCTCCCGGCCCCTCCGGTGTTCGACGTGCTCCTGCGCAACAAGTTCCGTGGTCGCCGGCGTGCCCACCCCCGTCGTGAGTACCCCCGAGCCTGCGGTCGTGTCAGCCCTGCCCTCTCGGCGGCTCCGGGAAGGGCACCGAGGTCGCGCGGTCAGGACCTCGCACGCCCCGACCGCCGACGGGACGGCATGAGCCCCGCGGGCGGGGTGATCTCGCGGGGGTCGCGGCCCTGGACGATCGCGACGATGCGGCGGAACGACGTCGTTCCCGGCTCGACGCAGTCGGCATGACCACGCGGACCGAGGAGGACGTCGCCTGTGCGTCGGTCCTCCCGATCGGTCTCCCAGACCCCCGTGTCGAGGTCGATGATGCCAGGGAGGGTCATCGGGTCGGCGCCGAGGATCCGCTCCCCCACCCATTCGCCGGCGGTGCGGGCGGGGGCGAACGGCAGCGAGGCGGCCGAGGCCAGCGCCGTGTCTCCCTTGCGCCACAACCGGATGAGGTCGCCCGGCGCGGTGAGCGCGTAGCGGGTGACGTGCCGGGCGCGACCGAGGGCATCACGATCGGGGTAGTCGGCCACCGACCGGATGCCCGGCCCGATCCCCGGCACCCCGGCGTGGACGACCCGGTCGACGCGCAGGCCGAGCGCTTCGGCGGCGCCGACGATCGTGCCGCCGTAGGAGTGTCCGATGACGGTGATCGGCACGCCGCTCGGCACGTCCAGCCCCTCGACGCAGTTCCGTAGCGGTGCGGCGGCCGCCCGAGCGAAACGACCGAGCGGCGCCTGGGTTCCGATCGCGGACGGGAAGGCGGCCCCCATCCACGTGACCACGGCGGTGCGACCGCTCGGGTCGGCGGCGAAGAGCGACCGGACGATGTTCGTCGGCCACCCGAACTGCCGGACGGTCGTGCCCGTACCGCCGACGTAGACGGCGACCTGCGCCGTCTTCTCGTCGATCGCCCCCCACAGCTCGACGACGCGTCCGTCGGGGTGGAACTCCACGACCTGCCGGTGAGCGCGACGACCGCGACCCTGGTCGACGCGGTCGTGGAGGAGACGCTGGGTGAGCTGGACGAGGGCCCGGTGCTCGGCGCGCAGTGCGGTGGCCCGGTCGGCGTCGACCGTCGCGATCGCGGTGACGGCCTCGTTGCCGAGCCAGGCGTCGAGCACCGACCCCTGCACACTGCGCCACGGCGACGACGCGTCGCGCCGACGTTCGTCGGCGATCTCGTCGGCGAACCCGACGTCACGGGCCCGCATGCGTCGAAGGTCGGCCCGCATGACCCACCGGTTGGCCTCCATCCGGGCCGAGAGGGGGGCGCCGTCGAGAGACCCGACGACCCGTGGGTGGAGCAGCGCGCTCCGGCGCACCTCCTGTTCGCCCGCCGAGGCACACAGCTCGCGGACGCGGGCGACCTCGAGGACCGACGTGTCGCCGTGCTGCGTTCGGGACGACGCCCGGACCCCGACGAGCCACGGGGGCTCGGTGGAGTCGGCCGGGTCGGTGAGCGCGGCGAGGAGATCGGGGTCCCGCGCGAGGAGCCGGGCGAGCTGCTCCGGCGCCGCGTCGGCGAGCGCCGCACGGAGGCTCGCGCCCGACGTCCCGGGCGCGGGCGGGCCGCTGGTCGTTCCCAGGACCGGCTCCGCCGCCCACGCCGTGCCGGCGAGCAGGTCGGAGAGCGCGGGAAGGGCGCGGGTCGCCTCGGTGATCGTGTCGCGGCAGCGGGCATCGGCGTGGGCGAGGACGTCGGTGCAGGCGCGGATCTCACGCAGTGCGGTGGGACGGGTGCGCAGGAGGCGTCGTAACCGCGTGCCCTGATCGTCCAGCGCGATGGAGAGCCCGAGGACGGCGGCGCGGACGGTGACGATCGCCGTGAGCAGCCGCTCGGCGGCCTCGGCGTCGACACCGACCCGGCCGAGCACGGCCTCGACCCGGGGGAGGTGGTCGTCGAGCTGACGGACCGTGTGCCGAAGCGTGTCACCGTCGACGAGCATCCACGGGTGGACGAACGGCCGCCAGAGCGTCGAGGCCGTCACCGACACGGCCGCGCGGGCCGACTCCGACAGATCCTTGGCGCGACGTGTCACGACTCCCCCTCGGCGTCGACGACGGTGGCGAGATCCCCCAGGAGGAGATCGACGGCGATCGAGAAGTCGTACGCCACGTCGGCCGTCGTCGACCCGGGCAGCCGATCCGCCGCGAACTGCACCGCAGCCGGGACACCCCACCCACCGGCGAGGTCGTCGAGCTCACGGCCGGCCTCCGCGCGCCTCTCCGCCGACAAGCTCGTCTCCGTGCCGCTCGTCTCCGTGCCGCTCATCCCCGTGCCGCCCGTCTGCCCGCTGTCCGACACCGACCGGCGCGCCGCCAGCCGGCCCTCCGCGTCCGCGCCCTCGCTCACCGTTCACTCATCTCTCGGTCCCGCCGTCCCGTCCGTCCTGGCGCCGCTCTCGGCGTCGTCGTCGCTCGCGTCGTCGTCGCTCGCGTCGTCGTCGCTCGCGCCCTCGCTGCTCGCGCCGTCGTCGCCACCGGCGACCGCGTCCCCGCCCAGGCCGACGGCGGCGAGACCGCCCGCGAGGAGCCGGACGAATCCGTCCTCGTCGAGGACCGGCACACCGAGCTGTTCCGCCTTGTCGGCCTTGGAGCCGGCGTTCTCACCGACGACGACCGCGTCGGTCTTCCTGCTCACCGATCCCGACGCCTTGCCGCCGCGGGCGAGGATGGCCTCCTTGGCCTCGTCGCGCGAGAACCGTTCGAGCGAACCGGTGACGACGACGGTGACGCCCTCGAGGGTGCGTGCGATCGAGACGTCCCGCTCGTCGGCCATGCGCACCCCCGCGGCCTCCCAGCGATCGACGATGCCGCGATGCCAGTCGACGTCGAACCACTCGCGTACCGACTCGGCGATCGTGGGCCCGACGCCCTCCACCGCCGCGAGTTCCTCGGTGGACGCGGCCCGGATCGCCGCCATCGTGCCGAAGTGCCCCGCGAGCGCCCGCGCCGCCGTGGGGCCGACGTGCCGGATCGACAACGCGACGAGCACCCGCCACAGCGGCTGCGCCTTGGCCTTGTCGAGGTTCTCGACGAGCTTGTGTCCGTTGGCCGAGAGCACACGACCCTCGATCATCCCGGGCGCCGGGACCGAACCCGGGTCGGCCGCCTCCTTCTTCTGGGCCAGTCGGGTGTAGAGCGGCACGCGGGCGATGTCGTCGGCGGTGAGGTCGAACAGCCCGCTCTCGTCGTCGATCGCTCCGGAGTCGAGGAGCGCCGAGACGCCCTCCCAGCCGAGGGCCTCGATGTCGAACGCCCCGCGGGCGGCCAGGCCGAAGAGGCGCTCACGCAGCTGCGAGGGGCAGGAGCGGGCGTTGGGACAGCGAATGTCCTTGTCGCCCTCCTTCTGCGGGGCGAGTTCGGTGCCGCACGAGGGGCAGTGGGTCGGCATGACGAACGGACGCTCGGTGCCGTCGCGGAGGTCGACGACGGGCGCAAGGATCTCGGGGATGACGTCCCCCGCCTTGCGGAGCACGACGGTGTCACCGATGAGCACCCCTTTGCGGGCCACCTCATGGGCGTTGTGCAGTGTCGCCATCTCGACGGTCGATCCGGCGACGAGGACCGGCTCCATGACGCCGTAGGGGGTGACGCGACCGGTCCGCCCGACGTTGACCCGGATGTCGAGGAGCGTGGTGGTGACCTCTTCGGGCGGGTACTTGTAGGCGATGGCCCAGCGCGGCGCGCGCGAGGTGCTGCCCAGGCGCCGCTGGACCGCGACCTCGTCGACCTTGATCACGCAGCCGTCGAGCTCGTGCACGAGGTCGTGCCGATGCTCGCCGAAATGCGCGACGCGGCCGAGGATGCCGTCGAGATCGTCGACGACGCGGTTCTCCTGCGAGACGGGCAGTCCCCAGCCGCGGAGGATCTCGTACGCCTGCGACTGACGGGTGATGTCGAACCCGATGCGCGCGCCGAGGCCGTGGACGATGACCGCGAGCGGTCGGGAGGCCGTGTCGGCCGGGTCCTTCTGCCGCAGCGACCCCGCGGCACAGTTGCGCGGGTTGGCGAAGGGCGGCAGACCGGCCTCGACACGGGAGGCGTTGAACTCCTCGAATCGGGCCACGGGGAAGTACACCTCACCCCGGATCTCGACGAGCTCCGGGATGGGCACGGTGTCGGTGGCCTCGTCATGGGCGTCGCGCGGCTGTTCGAGCCGGTGCGGGACGCCGTCGATGGTGCGCACGTTGGCCGTGACGTCCTCGCCGGTGCGTCCGTCGCCGCGGGTGAGCGCCCGTGTGAGGACTCCGTTCTCGTAGAGGAGGTTGACGGCGAGCCCGTCGATCTTGGGTTCGGTGAGGAAGTGCAGCTCCACCCCGGCCAGGCCGTCGACGAGACGCGTGTACCACTCGCGGAGCTCCTCCTCCGAGAACACGTTGTCGAGACTGAGCATGCGCTCCCGATGGTCGACCGGCGTGAACGTCGCGACTCGTCCCGGCCCGGACCCCCCGACGTCCCCACCGTCCGCCCTCGTGCCGGGGTCACCGACGGCTCCCACGTCGAACCCGCCGACCGTCTGGGTGGGGCTCTCGGGCACGCGCAACGACGGGTGCTCGGCCTCCAGGGCCTCCAGCTCGCGCAGGAGCGCGTCGTACTCGCCGTCGCTGATCGTGGGCGCGTCCTTGGCGTAGTAGGCGAACTGATGCTCGCGCAGACGCGTGGCGAGGTCCTCCCACCGGCGGCGGGCGTCCTCCGGGGCGGGAGAGGCAGGCGCCCCCGGGTCGCCGGTCGAGTCGGCGGTCGAGTCGGCATCGGTGCTGCTCGCCCTGCGGCCGGAGGGGGGGAGATCGGGGCTGTCGTCGGTCACGCGACCCATGGTGCCGCAGCCCGCCGACAACCCTTCGCTCCACGCGTGTCCTCGGACCCGACCAGGGTCTGCGCGCCCTGCGCCGGCCCTCCGGACACCGGGGCGGCACCGTCAGGAGCAGGTCAGGAGCACGCCGTACCCTTGCTCACCGGGGCGTTCGCACGCGGCGCGAAGGAGGCGGGATGACGGAGCTGTTCGAGGGATGGCCGATCCAGCTCGTCTTCGTCGCGTTGTTCGTCATCGCCATGCTGCGGGGCCAGCTCGTGTACTGGCTCGCCCGCTCGCTCACCTCGGCGAGTCTGCGCGGTGCCCGCACGGGCCGCCGGGCTCGGCTGGCGGCCTGGCTCGACGACTCCGGGGTCGATCACGGCGCCCGGTTGCTGCGGCGCCTCGGCCTCGTCGCCGTCCCGCTCTGCTACGTGACGGTGGGACTGCAGAGCGCCGTCATGGCCGCGGCCGGGGCGCTGCGTATCGAGGCGTGGAAGTACACCCTCGCGACGATCCCCGGCTCCCTCGCGTGGGCCGCGATCTACGCGACGATCGGATGGGCGTTGTGGGAGGCCGCGCTCCTCGCGGTCGCCGGATCCCCCTGGGGCATCGCGGCGCTCACCCTGATCGTCGCGCTCACGGCCGGCACGGTGTGGTGGCGACGCCGCACGACCCGGGTGGGGCTTCCCGACGGTCGCGCCGCCTGAGCACCCGGCGTTCCTCCTCGCCCTCAGCCGGGCGCGACCTCACCGACGCACCCCCCGTGTACGCGACCCGACCGCCCTGCCGCCTCCCGCCCACCGCCACGCGTCCTCACCCTCGGCGACGTGCGACGAACACGAGCGCGCCGAGCGCCACGACGATCGCACCGCCGATCACCGAGGCAGCCGGCAGCCCGACGGCGAGGACGAGGCACCCGATGAGCCCGGTGACCGGGATCCACGCGGCCGGGCGCCCCTGCTCGGGGTTCAGGGTGAACGCCGAGGCGTTCGCGATCGCGTAGTAGAGCAGGACGCCGAAGGAGGAGAACCCGATCGCGCCCCGCAGGTCGACCGTGAGGACGAGCGCGACCACGAGTACGCCGACGGCGACCTCCGCGACCCACGGCACGCCCCGGGACTCCGACACGGTCGTGAGGGCACCGGGGAGGTGCCCGTCCCGCGCCATCGCGAGTGAGGTGCGTGACACCCCGAGGACGAGCGCGAGGAGCGACCCGGTCGCGGCGAGGACCGCCCCGACCTGCACGACGGCGGGCAGCCATCCCGGTGCCACGCTGCGGGCCACGTCGAGGAGCGGCGCGGTCGAGGCGGAGAGGCCACCGGCACCGAGGACATGGAGCGCACTCGCCGCCACGAGGGCGTAGACGACGAACGCGATGGCGAGAGCGATCGGGACCGCTCGCGGGATGGTGCGCGCGGGGTCGCGGACCTCCTCACCGAGGGTGGCGATGCGGGCGTACCCGGCGAAGGCGAAGAACACGAGCCCGGCGCCCTGGATCACGCCGAGCGCCCCCGCCTGGGCCGCAGCGACGGGGGCTTGGTCGGCCGGGAGGACCCAGGCCGAGAACACGAGCACCGTGAGGACGAGGACGACGACCGTGACGATCACGCGGGTCAGGGCCACCGACTTCTGCACCCCGAGGCAGTTGAGCGCGACGAGGGCGACGACCGTCGCGACGGCGACCGGCACCTCGCGACCGGGCCACGCGTAGGCGCCCACCGTCATCGCCATCGCCGCGCACGACGCCGTCTTGCCGACGACGAACGACCACCCGGCGAGGTAGCCCCAGAACGGCGACAGTTGCCGCGTGGCATAGAGGTACGTCCCCCCCGAGGACGGATGGACCGCGGCGAGCCGCGCCGTCGAGGTCGCGTTGCAGTAGGCGACGACGGTCGCGACGGCGAGCGCGAGGAGCAGCCACGGTCCGGCGGCGTGGGCCGCGGGACCGAGGGCGGAGAAGATCCCCGCGCCGATCATCGAGCCGAGGCCGATGACGACGGCGTCGCGGGTGCCGAGGGTACGGCGAAGGGAGTTCACGAGGTGGGTCCTCCAGGGGGCGAGGTCGGGGCGAGGTGGGGGCGAAGGCCCACTCAACCCGCAACCCCCGACCTCCGGGCGAACGAGAGGTGAACGGCGGCCCCTCGCCGCGCACTCGGCGCCGTCGACGTGGGTTCATGCCCACCGGTGAGCGGTTCCCTGTGCCTCATCCGGAGGTGAGGCTCCCCAGACCCCGACCATGCTCCTCACGGTGGAGGAGCACAGGCGGAGGATCGCGCACCACGCTCGGCGACGAGCCCCTGTGCGCGTCTCTCCCAGCCGGGGTCTCCGGCCTCGGGTCTCCCGCCCCGGGCCGGAGCCGAGAATGAGGTCGCCTCCCTCTCGGACCGTCGGGGAGGATGGCCCGGTGAGTGCGACGATCCACGCCCGCGGCCTTGCGGCCGGTCACGGCGACCGCCTGCTGTTCTCCGGTCTCGAGCTCGTCGTCGCGCCGGGTGACGTCGTCGGGGTCGTGGGTCCCAACGGGGCGGGTAAGTCGACGCTGCTGCGGATCCTCGCGGGGCAGCGGCCACCGGAAGCCGGCACCGTCACGCTGAGCCCCGCGGACGCCCACGTCGGATATCTCACCCAGGAGCCCGACGCGCGGCCCGGCGAGACGATCCACGCGGCTCTGGCCCGACGCACCGGGGTGGCGGAGGCGGCGGCCGTCATGGACGCGACGGCCCACGACCTCGGTCGCCCCGAGGCCGGCGACGCCGAGAACGACGCCTACGCCCACGCGTTGGAGTCCTGGCTCGCGCTCGGCGGCGCCGACCTCGAGGAACGCCTCGACCTCGTCGCCGAGGACCTCGGTCTCGAGGTGGATCTGGACCGCACGGTCGACTCCCTCTCCGGCGGCCAGGCCGCCCGGGTGGGGCTCGCCGCGCTGCTGCTGTCGCGCTACGACGCCTACCTGCTCGACGAGCCGACGAACGACCTCGACGCCGAAGGTCTGGACCGCCTGGAGGAGTTAGTCGACCGGCTCACCGCGCCCGTCGTCCTCGTGAGTCATGACCGCGAATTCCTCTCGCGCGCGACGACGTCCATCGTCGAGATCGACAGATCCCTCCAGCAGGTGACGACCTACGGGGGCGGGTACGACGCCTACCTGGAGGAGCGGTCGATCCGGCGTCGGCACGCTCGGGAGGCCTATGAGGACTATGCCCAACGCCGATCCGAGTTGGAGGCGCGTGCCCGGATGCAGCGGGCGTGGATGGACAAGGGCACGAAGGCCGCCGCCCGCGCGGGCCGCGCCGGTCGGGGCAGGGAGAAGGACAAGTTCATCCGCCACCACGCGAGGGCGACGAGCGAGAAGCAGGCGGCCAAGGCGCGGCAGACCGACGCCATGATCGAACGGATGGAGGTCGTCGAGGAACCCCGCAAGGAGTGGGTCCTGCAGTTCACGATCGCGAGCGCGCCACGATCGGGGGACGTCGTCGCCGTCGCCCGCGAGGCGGTGCTCCGGCGGGGCGGATTCGTGCTCGGCCCCGTGGACGCGGAGCTGCACTACGGCGACCGGGTCGCCGTCACCGGGCCCAACGGCTCGGGCAAGTCGACGCTCCTCGCGCTGCTGCTCGGCCGCCTCGCCCCGGACTCCGGCACGGTGATCGGCGGCTCCCGGGTCGTCGTCGGGGAGATCGACCAGGCCCGGGAGGCGTTCGAGGGCGCGGAGTCGCTCGGCCGTCGCTTCGCCCTCGAGATGCCCGACTGGCCGGACGCCGACGTGCGCACGCTGCTCGCGAAGTTCGGGCTCAAGGCCGACCACGTGCACCGGCCGGTGGAGTCCCTCTCCCCCGGTGAACGCACCCGCGCCGCGCTCGCGCTGCTGCAGGCCCGCGGCGTCAACCTCCTCGTCCTCGACGAGCCGACCAACCACCTCGACCTGCCCGCGATCGAACAGCTCGAGGAGGCCCTCGACGCCTTCGAGGGCACCCTCGTGCTCGTCACCCACGACCGTCGGATGCTCGAATCCGTCCGTCTCACCCGCCGCTGGCACGTCGAGGACGGCACCCTCGTCGAGATCGACGCCGACTGATCCGGGGTGAGGTGCCGCGGGCCGGCGCATGATCCTCCGGAGCGCCGACGGCGGTGACCCGTGACCCGCGGCCCGCGACGGCCCGTGCGAGCGAGGTGCAAGGCCTCAGAGGATCCCCCGCTCGTACCCGACCCGAACGGCCGCGGCGCGGTCGCCGACACCGAGTTTGGCGTAGAGCCGGAGCAGGTGCGTCTTCACCGTCGCCTCGCTGACGAAGAGGCGGTCCGCCGCCGCGCGATTGGTGCCACCGGCCGCGACGACGCGGAGGACCTCCACCTCCCGCGGGGTGAGGAGCGGTGTCGGGTCGGACCGGTGGGCGAGGACGGCCAGAGCCTCCGCCGCGAGCACCGGGCGCCCGGCGGCGACGTCCCGGACGCCGCGCACGAGATCGTCGCGCCGCGCGTCCTTGAGCATGAATCCGTCCGCACCGGCCTCCAGGGCGCCGCGAACGTCGCGGTCCGTGTCGTAGGTCGTGAGCACGAGCACGCGCGGCGTCGTTCCCTGCGCGCGGAGCTCACGGATCGCCTCGACCCCGTCGCCTCCCGGCATCCGCAGGTCCATGAGCACGACATGGACCCCGGTGAGCCCGAGGTTCCGCACGACCGCGACCGCCTCCGGGCCGCTCGACGCCTCCCCCACGACCTCGACGTCGGGCACGAGGTCGAACATCCCCCGCAGCCCGTCGCGCACCACCGGGTGGTCGTCGACGATGACGAGTCGCACCGCCCCGTGTCCGTCCGTCACGGTGCCACCCCCGGTCGGGCGGGGACGTGATCGTCGACGGAACCCTCGTCGGTCGTGGCGCGCTCGGCGACGGCGGCACGGGTGGAGCCGTCACGGGTGGAGTCGTCCCGGGTGCCGACGTGGCAGGTCACATCGTCACTGCTCGGGGGAAGCAGCGGAACGGCGACGGACAGGGCGCAGCCGTCGCCCGGCCCCGTCTCGACGTCCCAGGTACCGCCGACCTCGGCGACGCGACGGCGCATGCCGGCGAGTCCGTGCCCGGCGGTCCCGTGCCCGGCAGCGACCTGTGCCGCGGAGGCGTGGCCGGTGACGTGACCGTCGGGTGCGTGGCCGGTGCCGACGTGACCGGCCTGTTCGCGGTGGGGGAGGAGACGCCTGACGTCGAACCCCGCCCCGTCGTCGCGGACATCGACTCGGAGGCCGTCCCGAGACGCGGCGCCGTAGGTGAGGGTGACGACGACACGCGAGGCGCCGGAGTGCCGTTCGACGTTGGCGAGGGACTCCTGGACGACGCGCAGTACGACCTGATCGTGCGCGCCGGGCTCGGCGGTGCCGTCGACGACGAGCCGGCCGGTGATGCCGCATCGGGCCGACCACGTCGTGAGGAGACGATCGAGGGCGGTCGGCAGGTCGTCCTCGTCGAGCCGCGGCGAGGCGAGCGCGGCGACGGCGCGCCGGGCCTCGGCGAGGGCATCGCGGGCGGACTCCCCCGCCCGGTCGATGCGCCACCGCCAGTCCGCCGGGGGCGCGGTGGGGTCGATCGCCGCCAACTGCCGCACGATCCCGACGAGCCCCTGCGCCACGGTGTCGTGGATCTCCCGTGACAGGCGGGCCCGTTCGTCGAGTACCCCGGCCGCTCTCGCCTCCTCGGCGAGTCTCGCCTGGAGCGAGGCGTTCTCCCGCTCGGCTGCGAGCAGCCGCTCCGTGGTCGCGAGGCGCTCCGCGTCCCGGCGCTCCCGCGCGCGTTCGGCAC
This sequence comes from Mobilicoccus sp., assembly GCF_032060985.1. NCBI lineage: Bacteria > Bacillati > Actinomycetota > Actinomycetes > Micrococcales > Dermatophilaceae > Mobilicoccus > Mobilicoccus sp. The sequence continues at coordinate 90,072 of NZ_DAMBGD010000001.1, read as the reverse complement.
CGGCCATCGTGAGGGCGATGACGACGTTGACGGCGACGAACACGGCGTAGACCGGCCAGGTCGCCCACCGTCCGACCAGCCCTGCGATCTGGGAGAACGCGACGACCGGCGCCATGGCGCACGTGCCGATCCAGCGGCCGACCCCCGGCAGGACGCGCGCCGCGTCGACGTATCCGATGAAGGCGTAGACGCCGTAGAGGGGGTGCAGCGCCACCAGGCCCAGGCAGATCGGCACATGCCCGGCGAACAGCAGTCCGGGGATCCACCCGCCGGCATGGGCGGCCCGCTCGAAGGCGACTCGATAGACGAGGAGCCCGACCGCGACCACGGCGTACCACCAGGGAGCCGCGTGCGGACCGAGCGCCGGCGTCGACGCGCAGATGAGCGAGGCGACGGTCGCGAGCGCCGCGCCGAGGGCCCCCTCGGGCGTGACGAACGCCGCCTGCATCCTCGCGCGGATCGGGGTCTCCATGGACCCAGTGTCCCCGCGCCGGAGCGCCGGTCCGTCCACCGATCGGTGGACGCACCTGCGGCCGATCGTCCGATGTGGGCCGCCCGGGCGCTTCATAACGTCGAAGGATGAGGATCGAGGGGACCCACGTCGACATGTCCGGCCGCGACCGGGGCAGCCGGGTGTCGAGCGACACGCCTCCGACCCGGCGGCTCCACGGCCTCGACGCCCTGCGGGCCTCGGCGCTCCTGCTCGGGATCCTCCTGCACGGCCTCATGCCGTTCGAACCGGCGATGGGGTGGATGGTCGTCGACACCCGCCCGGCCACGTGGGCGATGCCGACGATCGCGATCATCCACCTGTTCCGGATGGCCCTGTTCATGCTTCTGGCGGGGTACTTCGCGCGGATCGTCGTGGGCCGCCGGGGGATGCGGCGTTACCTGCGTGAACGCACCCTGCGGATCGCAGCGCCGGTCTTCGCGTTCTGGCCGGTGGCCGTGCTCCCGCTGGGGCTCGTCGCGGCCTGGTGGCACGAGGCCCACGGCCTGCCACTGCCTCGGCACGGCGGCGACGGCCCGTCGGCCGCCTTCAGCCCCGGACACCTGTGGTTCCTATGGACGCTCTACCAGTGCTGTCTGCTGCTCGCCCTCACGCGATGGGTGGCGCACCGATGGATGCCGGAGGCCACCGCTGCCCTCCTCGGCCGGGTGGGCACGCTGCTGCGCGGCCCGGGGGCCGTGGGCGTCCTCGCCCTGCCGTACCTGGGGTCGTTGCTCTGGCAGGCCCACCACTACTTCGGCGTGGACGAACCCCGGACGCTCCTACCCGACGCGGCCGTCCTCCTCGCCTACCTGCCGGCCGTCGGCGCGGGGTGGGTACTCGCCCGCGAGTCGGGATCGCTCGAGGACGTCGCGCGCCGCTGGCCGGCGCATCTGTGCGCGGCGGGAGTCGGGTCGGTCGCCGTCGTCCTGCTCTCGAACCTCGTGGAGACCGTGACCCCGACACCCGCCCTGCACGTGGCCTGCGCGGTCGTCTCCGCCCTCACCGCGTGGTGCTGGGTCTACGGGCTCCTCGGCCTCTGCGTCGCCCGTCTGCGCAGCGAACGGGGCTGGGTGCGATACCTCGCCGACGCCTCGTACTGGATGTACCTCATGCACCTGCCGATCGTCGTCGCGGTCGGCGGCCTGCTCACCCATCTCGACCAGCCGCCGGCGTTCAAACTGCTCGTCACCCTCACGACGGCGACGGCGATCCTGCTGCTCACGTACGACGCGTTCGTGCGCTCCACGTGGATCGGCGGGTGGCTCAACGGTCACCGGTGGCCGCGGGCGCTGGTCGTTCGCCGACCTCGACCGCGATCGAGGGGCCACCGCCCCGTCGTACCGTGACGGGATGTCCCTCTTCGCCGCGTTCGACCCCGAGGACCACGGCGAGGAGGCCCCCGCCGTCGTCCGGCCCGCCGGTCCCACGGACCTCGACGCCTGCGCAGCGATCACCGCGCAGCGGGAGGGCGGCACGACCTCCACGTGGCGTGGGGTCCTGGAGCGGAGATGGGCGAGGCCGGACCAGCTCGTGCTCGTCGCCGAGTGCGACGGCGAGGTGGCCGCCTACGCCTCGGCCACCCACCTCACACCGACGTCCGAGGGTGGCCGTGGCGCCCCCGACGGGTGGTATCTCACGGGCGTGCTCGTCGCTCCCCACCATCGACGCCGCGGCCTGGGGCGCCGACTCACGCTCGCGCGGATCGCGCTGCTCCGCGACCGTGCCGACCGGGTGTGGTACGTCGCCTCCTCCCACAACGAGGCGTCCCTCCTCTCCACGCCGAGTTGGGATTCCGCGAGGTCGCCCGTGGTGTCTCGATCCCCGGCATCACCTTCACGGGCGGCACCGGGGTGCTGTCCGTCCTCGACCGTGCCCGGGAGCGGGACGACGCGCGGTCAGGCGTCGGAGAGCCGGGCGATGGTGGCGGCGGCACGGCGGACGGTATGGACCGAGGAGTCCGGGACGATGCCGTCGAGGAAGGCGTACCGGCGCCGGACCGAGGCCTCGTAGGCGGTGCGCGGTGGGGTCGCGCGTACGGCGTGCCACCAGTCGGCGATGTCACCCCAGCCGGGGGCGGCGAGCGAGCCGCCGACATGCTGCACCGCGAGTGAGGAGCACAGCGCGGCGAACGCCAACCGATCCGCGAGAGGCCACGACGCGAGGGTGCCGAGGGCCATCGCGGCACCGAACACGTCCCCCGCCCCGGTCGGGTCGACGGCGCGGACCCGCGGAGTCGGCACCGAGGCCTCCTCGCCGGTCGCCGAGTCGATCCCGAGGGCGCCGTACGGCCCGTTGGTGACGACCGCGAGCGGCACGTGATCGGCGAGGGCGTAGAGCGCGTCCTGCGGGGTGTCGGTGCGCGTATACGCCATCGCCTCACCGGCGTTCGGCATGAACGCGTGACAGTTCGTCAGCTCCCGCAGGATGTCCTGTGACCACTCCCCCGTCGGGTCCCAGCCGACGTCGGCGAACAGGAGCGCCCCGTCGTCGCGGGCCATCTCCACCCACGTCGGGTCGTCGAGGCACCCGGGCGGCTGGGACTCCGCGAGGTCGAGCAGGACGGCCCGCGCCCGCGGTGGCCGGCCGATCATCGTCGTCGGGCATTCGGGGGCGTCGTGGCCGTGGGTCACCATGTTGCGATCCCCGTCCACGGCGATCGACACGGTCACCGGGGAATGCCACTCCGGGTAGCGGCGCGACGCCCGCAGGTCGATGCCCTCCTCCGAGAGGGTGCGGTGGCAGAACTCCCCGTAGTCGTCATCGCCGAACGCGGCGCCGAGAGAGGTCCGCATCCCGAGGCGTGCCGTCGCCACCGCGAGGTTCGCCACGCCGCCCGGACAGCTCCCCATGCCGTCCGCCCAGATCTCACGACCGTCGTGCGGCATCTCGTCCAACCCCGAGAACACGATGTCGAGGAACACCATCCCCTGGAGGAAGACGTCGAACTCCGGGGCGTCGGGTTCGTCCCGCAGCGAGGCGAGCGGATCGAAGTCCTGGTTGGCCATGCGGCTCCTCCTGTTCGTCGGTCCTGCCCATCGTGCCCGGTGGTCAATCGGATTCGGCGACCCGCCAGTGCAGTTCGCGCGCCGCGTCGAGGAGCACCCGGTGGGTGTCGACGGCCTCGGCGGGTGTGACGCCCGCCAGTCCGCAGGTCGGCGTGAGGACGACGGTGTCGAGCAGCGCCACGTCGAGGCCGAGATCCCGCCAGCGGCGCACGAGCGGGTCGATCAGCAGATGGTGGGCGCCCTCGCCGCCCTCGGCCCGTCGCGCGACCGCCGGGCCGACGTCGAGACCGGCCCACAGGCCGACGCCGTCCTCGACCGTCGCGGCGACCGATTCCCACCCGCGGTCGCTCAGCAGGGTGACGTCGAGGGACACCGCGTCGACCCCGGCCTGGCGCAGGATGGGGAGCGGGGGCCGCGCCGCGCAGCAGTGCGCGACCACCTGGGCGGCACCGGCGCGACGCACGTGCGTGACGAGGTCGCCGAGGACCCGGCGCGCCTCCTCGGGGTCGACCGCCCGCACACGGCCGTAACCCGAGGACGTCCGCAACTCGCCGCTGAGGGCGGCGGGCAGCGACGGTTCGTCGAGCTGCACGAGGAGTGTCGCGGCGGGGAGGAGCGTGGCGACGTCGGTGAGCAGGCCCGCGATCCCCTCGGCGAGGGACTGGGCGACGTCGCGGCGAGCCCCCTCGTCGCCGGCGACGCGCTCCCCGCGTGCCAGGCGCAGGTGGGCCGCGAGGGTCCACGGCCCGGTGATCGAGACGGCGAACGGACCGTCGTAGCCGTCGAAGGCCTCGGCGAGGTCGTCGAGGTCGGCGCGGAGAAGGTGACGGGCGCGCTCGAGGTCGCGGCCGGGGCGGTCCACGAGACGCCACCCCGAGGGCTGGAGGTCGACGGGCATCTCCGGCATGAGCGCGGCGGCACGGCCGATCATGTCGGCGCCCGGACCGCGGGCCGGCAGCTCGGGCAGGTAGGGCAGCCCGAACCGCGTCCCGTCGGACTCGACCTCCCCCAGCAGGTCGCGCACCCATCGCAGGGTGGTCCGCATGTCCTCCCCCGGCCAGGAGCCGATACCCGTCGCCGTGCTCACGCGTGCGCCCTCTTCTCGTCGTCCGTTGCCGCGAGGATATCCGCGCCCCCTCCCACACCCCGCCTCCGCCGCGATCGGGGGGCGCGGGGAAGGTCGGGTGGGGACGGGGTCCGCGAGACCGGCTCAGCGGGTGGTCGAGGCGGTGGGGGCGTGGCGCTGGGCGAAGGTGCGGCTGATCGTGGCGGAGCCGACGACGCGGGTGCCGTCGTACAGCACGACGGACTGACCGGCCGCGACCCCCCGCTCCCGCTTCTCCAGCCGGACGACGACCTCCCCGTCCGCCGTCGCCTCGGCGGTGGCGGGCAACTCCCGCCCATGGGCCCGGACCTGCGCCCCGACCGCGACGACGCCCGTCGGCGCCGGTCCACACCAGCGGGCGTGCTCGCCGACGATGACGTCGATGCCGAGGAGTTCCTCCGGCCCGACGACGACGCGGTTGGTGGCGACATCGGTCTCGACGACGTAGCGGGGGCGCCCGTCGGCAGCCGGACGCCGCAGCGCGAGGCCCTTGCGCTGACCGACCGTGTACCCGTAGGCACCGCGGTGCTCGCCGACGACCTCGCCGTCGGTGTCGACGATCTCCCCCGGGCGTTCACCGAGACGCTGCGCGAGCCAGCCGCGGGTGTCGCCGTCGGCGATGAAGCAGATGTCGTAGCTGTCGGGCTTCTTGGCCACGGCGAAGCCGCGCGCGGCGGCCTCCTCGCGGATCTGCGGCTTGGTGGAGTCGCCGAGGGGGAAGAACGCCGCGGCGAGCTGAGCCTCGTCCATGACCCCGAGCACGTAGGACTGGTCCTTGGCCGCGTCGACCGCCCGGTGCAGCTCACGCCGCCCGGTGGTGTTGCCGGGCTCGCCGGGGTCGACGATGCGCGCGTAGTGACCGGTGGCGACCGCGTCGAACCCGAGGGCCAGGGCCTTGTCGGCCAGGGCCGAGAACTTGATCCGCTCGTTGCACCGCAGGCACGGGTTGGGGGTGCGTCCGGCGGCGTACTCGGCGACGAAGTCCTCGACGACGTCGCGGCGGAAGTCGTCGGCGAGATCCCAGACGTAGAAGGGGATGCCGAGCCGGTCGGCGACGCGGCGGGCGTCGCCGGCGTCCTCGATCGTGCAGCAGCCGCGTGCCGACTCGCGCAGGGTGGCGGCGCTCGTGGAGAGCGCGAGGTGGACCCCGACGACCTCGTGACCGGCGTCGAGCATGCGGGCGGCGGCGACCGCCGAGTCGACCCCTCCGCTCATCGCGGCGACGACCCGCATCAGCCCGCCCGCCGTGCCTGCCCGGCCCGCCAGGCGCGCTGAGCTCGTTCGACGCACTCGCCGATGACCTCGAGGACCCCGTCGACATCGGCCTGCGTGGAGGTGTGGCCGAGGGTGAGTCGCACGGCGCCGGAGGCCTGCTCGTCGGTGTACCCGAGCGCGAGGAGCACGTGACTCGGCCGCGGTACCCCGGCATGGCAGGCCGACCCCGTCGAGCAGGCGATCCCGGCGGCGTCGAGGAGGAACAGCAGGGAGTCACCCTCACACTCGGGGACGAGGAGGTGCGCGTTGGTGGGGCTGCGGAGGGTGGTGTCTCCCGGCGTCCAGGCGCCGCTGACCTGCGCACCCGGCACCCGATCGAGGATGCCTGCGAGCAGGGCGTCGCGAAGGACGACCAGACGTGCGCTCTCACTTTCCTGCTCGGCGACCGCGAGAGCGATCGCCGAGGCGAGCCCGGCGACGAGATGAGTGGCGAGCGTGCCGCTGCGGATGCGCCGCTCCTGACCGCCTCCGTACGAGGTGGCCTCGATGGGGGCATCGCGCCGCGCGAGCAGGAGGCCGATGCCCGAGGGGCCTCCGAGCTTGTGGCCGGTGACCGTCATGAGGTCGACACCCGACTCGCGGAAGTCGAGTGGCACGTGCCCGGCGGCCTGGACCGCGTCGGTGTGGAACGGGACACCGTGCTCGTGGGCGAGCGCCGCGAGGGCGGGGATGTCCTGGACGACGCCGATCTCGTTGTTGACCCACATCACCGTGGCGAGGGCGGCGGTCCGTGGCCCGCCCCCGGCGTGGAGTGCCGCGGTGAAGGACTCGGGCGTGATGCGTCCGTCGGCACCGCACTCGATCCACGTGATCTCGGCATCCTCGTGGGTGAGCAGGTACTCGGCGGCGTCGAGGACGGCGGAGTGTTCGAGGACACTGACGAGTACCCGGGTGCGGGCCGGGTCCTCACGGTGCCGACGCCGGTAGGTGCCGATCACCGCGAGGTTGTCGGACTCCGTGCCCCCGGAGGTGAGGACCACCTCCGAGGCCGTGGCACCGAGCGCCTCGGCGATCGTCTCGCGGTGCTCCTCCAGACGCGTGCGGGCGGCGCGCCCCGGGCCGTGGAGCGACGAGGGGTTGCCGAGCCGACCGAGCTCGTCGGCCATCGCGGCCGCCGCCTCGGGGCGGACGGCCGTGGTCGCCCCGTGGTCGAGGTAGATGGGTGCGCGCGTCACGCCGGTGATTCTACGATCCGTGCCCGACAGCCCTTGCGGGCCGCCGAGCCGCCGAGCGTCTGTGCGACCGCGCGACCGCGCCAGGGCCCGCCATCACCCGCAGGACCGCCCGGCACGGTACCCGTGGCGCAACTCACGTCCACGAAGAGACACAAATCGCCCCCTTCCGTTGCGCAACCGGCACGTCCGAGCGCCCGCTTACGGTACTTTTCAACCATCGCCCGGAGGCGGGTTCGATCCCCCTCCGCAGCCCCTGATCCACTGAGCCCCGACGATGACCCCCGACTCCGTCGGGGCTCAGTGCTGTCCGCCTCCTGGCCTGGCCGAACACCCCGCGAACGAACTCACCCGAGCACGAGAAGAGCCGCGATCGCGAGCATCGTCAGCCCGACGAGGACGTCGATCACCTGCCAGGTCCGAGGGTGCGACAACAGCGGCGCGAGGGCCCTGGCCCCCAGGCCCAGCCCGGTGAACCAGACACCGCTCGCCGTCACCGCGCCGAGGGCGAACAGCCATCGACCCTGCGGCCCGTACTGGTTGGCCACCGACCCCAGCATGAGCACCGTGTCGAGGTACACGTGCGGATTGAGCCAGGTCAGCGCAACGGCTGTGAGGGCGACCGAGCCGGCCGCTCGCGGCTCGCCCGCGTGCAGAGCGCCCGAGGACCGCGCCGACCACAGACTGCGGAGTCCGAACCAGACGAGGTACGCCGCCCCGACCCACGTGAGGAGGTCGATGATGCGCGGGTGCAGTCCGGCGACGACGCCGACCCCGGCGACGCCGGAGGCGATGAGGACGACGTCGCTGAGCGCGCAGATCGCGATGACGACGCCCACGTGCTCGCGGCGCAGGCCCTGCCGGAGGACGTAGGCGTTCTGCGCTCCGATCGCGACGATGAGGGCGGCACCGGTGAGGAACCCAAGGAGGATGACGGTCACGCGCCGACGCTAGGACCGCGGGCGGCATTCAGTCCATCGCATGTTCCTGGAGCAGCCTCAGGGATCCTTCACCAGCGGCGAGCGCGACCTGCGTGTCGACGGCCTGGCAGGCATCCCCCTCCGACCGGCCCTCACACGCGAACGCGGCGCCCGCCCGTCCCCGGGGACGAGGGGCGCCGCGTTCGCGGACGTGACGGCCGAGTCAGCCCTTGGCGGCCTTGACCGCCTCGGTGGCCTGCGGGAGGACCGTGAAGAGATCGCCCACGACACCGAAGTCGACGAGCTCGAAGATCGGCGCCTCCTCGTCCTTGTTGATGGCGACGATCGTCTTGGAGGTCTGCATGCCGGCGCGGTGCTGGATGGCGCCGGAGATGCCGCACGCGACGTACAGCTGCGGGGAGACCTGCTTACCGGTCTGACCCACCTGGCTCGTGTGCGGGTACCAGCCGGCGTCGACGGCGGCGCGGGAGGCGCCGACGGCGGCACCCAGGGTGTCGGCGAACGTCTCGACGGGGCTGAAGTCGCCGCCGGTGCCGCGGCCACCGGAGACGACGATGGCCGCCTCGGTGAGCTCGGGGCGCCCGCTCTGCTGCTTCTCGCGACGCTCGGTGATGCGCGCGGCCTTGGCGACGTCGGAGATCTGCACGTCGACGACCTCGTCGGCCGCCGCACCCGAGGCCTGCTCGGGGGCGCACGAGTTGGGCTTGACCGTGATGATCGGCGTCCCGCGGGTGATGGTGGACTCGACGGTCCAGCCGCCGGCGAAGACGGACTGGGTGGTCTCGACACCCTCGCCGCCGGCGCGGACGTCGACGGCATCGGTGACGAGGCCGCTGTCGAGCTTGATGGCAAGACGCGCCGCGATCTCCTTGCCGTGGGGGGCGCTGGAGACGAGGACCGCCGCCGGGGAGGCCTTCTCGACGAGCTGGGCGAGGATCTCGGCGACGGGCGCGACGAGGTACTCGCTCACGTCGGCGGACTCGATGCGGTAGACCTTCTCCGCGCCGTAGCCGGACAGGTAGTCCTTGGCGGCGTCGAAACCGTCGCCGATGAACACCGCGGAGGGCTCGCCGACGCGGCGGGCGAGGGTGAGCAGCTCGGCGGTCGTCTTGCGAACGTCACCGTCGACGTGGTCGACCAGGACGAGAACTTCGGACATGTGGGTGACTCCTTCTACCGGTCGAGGCTGCTCAGACGAACTTCTGCATGGCGAGGAACTGAGCGAGCACGGCGCCGCCGTTGCCGTCGTCGGAGACGATGAGGCCCTGCTGGCGCGGGGGACGCTTGGCCGTGGAGAGCACCTTGGTCCAGGCGTTCTCGAGGCCGACCTGCGAGGGGTCGACGCCGAGGTCGGACAGCGACCACGTCTCCACGGGCTTCTTCTTGGCCGCCATGATGCCCTTGAACGAGGGGTAGCGCGGCTCGTTGATCTGGTCGGTGACCGACACGACGGCCGGCAGCGAGGACGCGATGATCTCGGTGGCGACGTCCCCGTCGCGGCGGATCGTGAGGCCGTCGCCCTCGAGGGTGAGTTCGGAGGCGAAGGTCACCTGGGGCAGGCCCAGACGCTCGGCGAGCATGGCCGCGACGACCGACATCGTGCCGTCGGTCGAGGCCATACCGGTGAGGACGAGGTCGACCTGGCCGAGCTTCTTGACGGCCTCGGCGAGGACGAGCGAGGTCGCCCCGGCGTCGGAGCCGGCGAGCGCGTCGTCGCAGATGTGGACGCCCTTGTCGGCGCCCATCTGGAGGGACTTCTTGACGGCCTCGGCCGCGCCGGTCGGGCCCATCGTGAGGACGGTGACCTCGGCCTCGCCGGCTTCCTTGATCTTCAGGGCCTCTTCGACCGCGTACTCGTCGAGCTCGGACAGCAGGCCGTCGACGCCTTCACGGTCGACGGTGTTGTCGGAATCGTCGAACGTGCGGTCCGCTTGCGCGTCGGGCACGTACTTGACGCAGACGACGATGTTCATGTGGCGCCCTCTCCTTCGGGTGGTGCTGGTCTCGTGGGCGCGTACCCGCGCCCGTCCCCCGCCGCCGGTCGCGGCACCGGGTGGCGCGTTGGACCCGCAGGCGTCGAGGGACTCCGGCCCGACTCTACGGAACGCCGCGCGCCGCCCCAAGACCGACCCAGCGTGTCGGTTGCCACACGGGCAGGTCCGCACGGGTGGGCATGGTCGCGGCGTGAGCGGGTAGTCGGGCGCCGCGAGGCGACCGGCACGACCCGTCGTGCACCCACCCACGGACCGGCACGAATCCGCGCGCGCCCGCAGGAACCCGCACGAACCCGCATGGACGAACCTCGCCCCTCACCGCACGACCCGCACGACCCGCACGACCCGCACGACCCCGGAGGATGCCGACGACCCCGACGACGCGCGAAGGGGCCGGACCGCGGTGTGCGGTCCGGCCCCTTCGCCTCACCCGGCCGCGTGCATCGTCACGATGCGCCGGGCGTGGGGCGTCAGGCCTGCGGGCCCTCGTCGCCGAAGACGTCCTGGCCCAGCATCATCTGGTGCCAGAACTGAACGGCGGTGAGGACGAGCTGCGTGCTGATCTGCAGCAGGCTGCGGACGTCGGCGTCGGGGCCGACGATGTGCTCGGCGGTGCAGACGAGCGTGCCGTTGTTGATGCCCACCTTGACGATGTTGAGGCGCAGCGAGAGGTCGTTGGCGTTGGTGAGGCGCAGCATCTCGTCGGCGGGGAGATCCTCACCGATCTGCCACTGGCCGAAGACGCGCATCACGGGCACCTCGCCCTCGGCGCAGTGCACGAAGAGCTGCTGACCCTCGACCTTGAAGCTGACGTCGCCGTCGCCGTCGATGTCGGGGCGGAAACCCTCGTCCTGGAGGGCGTCGAGCACCCGGCCACGCAGAGGCGCGTCACCGGCGGGCGGAGGGAAGTTGGGCAGAGAAGTCGGGTCGGTCATGTCTCAACGGTAGCGAGAAAACTCCGATTCTCCGACCGGTCGCGGTGTTCGGCCCGGGTGTGGCCGCGACGATCGGCCGTCTCGTCGCGGACTCACGGGGGCGAGGCCGTCCGGGCGCGGGCCTGGCGGGCACACGGCACGGAGGCGTGGCGTCACGCACCCTGTCCCGAGCGCGCCGTCGGCTGAACCGGACCAGCGCCTGCGCTCCCGACGCGGGGTCCGTGCTCACGACCACCCGTCTGTGCTCCTGCGGTACGGGGAGCACGGGTGGAGTTCTCGAGCCCACGGGCAGACCGACAGGAGCGGGACCCACGTCTCGCGAGCACCGGTGTCGCGCCGAGCGATCGCGTGCGGGCTCCTCGACGGAGGCGGCCGCACCGTACCCTTCGTTCATGCGTCCCCATCTCGATGTCGCCCCGTCCCTCGGCGCCACACCGGAGCCCGGGGGGACGACGTTCGCCCTGTTCGCCGCCCACGCCGACGCCGTGGACCTCTGCCTGTTCGACGAGGCGGACGGAGGCCCCGAGACCGAGCGACGGGTCCGCATGACCGACCGTGTGCACCACGTGTGGTCGGTGTTCGTCCCCGGCGTCGGCCCGGGTCAGCGGTACGGCTATCGCGTGCACGGACCCTGGCGACCCGCGGCGGGGCTCCGGCACAACCCGGCCAAACTCCTCCTCGACCCGTACGGCGCGGCGATCGACGGCGCCCCCCGCTGGAGCCCCGAGCTGTTCGCCCACGAGGTCGACGCCTCGTTCGACGGCAGCCCCGACGTGCGCGACGAGCGCGACGACGCCGCGGTGATGCCGCGCTCGGTCGTCGTCTCCCCCGACCTGCCGCGCCCTCGGCCCGTCACCCGGGTGCCGTGGACCGACACGGTGATCTACGAGGCGCACGTGCGCGGGGCCACCCTGCAGCACCCCGGCATCCCCGAGGAGCTGCGCGGCACGTACGCGGGCCTCGGCCATCCGGCGTTCGTCGACCATCTGCGCAGCCTCGGGGTGACGACCCTCGAGCTCATGCCCGTCCATGCCTTCATGGACGAGCGGCACCTCGCCCAGCGGGGGATGCGCAACTACTGGGGCTACAACACCCTCTCGTTCTTCGCCCCCCACCCGGCCTACGCGGTGGCCGACGACCCCCAGGCCGTCGTGGCCGAGTTCCGCACGATGGTCGACACCCTCCACGCGAGCGGCATCGAGGTCGTCCTCGACGTCGTCTACAACCACACCTGCGAGCAGGGCAGCCAGGGACCCACGTTGTGCTGGCGGGGCATCGACGCCGCCTCCTACTACCGCCTCGACGGGTGGGGACACAACGTGGACGTCACCGGCTGCGGCAACACCCTCGACCTCCGCAACCCGTACGTGTGCGGGATGGTGCTCGACTCGCTGCGGTACTGGGCGAGCGAGTGCGGCGTCGACGGCTACCGCTACGACCTCGGGGTGGCGCTCGCCCGCGGCCCGCAGGACGAGTTCAACCCCGACCACGCGTTCTTCGTCGCGTTGCGCACCGACCCCGTGTTGCGGGGGCTCAAACACATCGCCGAGCCGTGGGACGTCGGGATGCACGGGTGGCGCACGGGGCAGTTCCCGCCGCCGTTCGCCGAGTGGAACGACCGGTTCCGGGACACCGTGCGCACGTTCTGGCTCCCCGACGTGGCGACGAGCTCGGCGAACGGGCACGGGGTACGCGAACTCGCGACCCGCCTCACGGGCAGCCAGGACCTCTTCCACGCCGGTGACCGCGGCCCCTCCGCCTCGATCAACTACGTCGCCTCCCACGACGGATACACCCTCGCCGACACGACGGCCTACGAGCGCAAGCACAACGAACCCAACGGCGAGCACAACCGCGACGGCCACGGCGACAACCGCTCCTGGAACCACGGGGCCGAAGGGCTCACGGACGACGTCGAGGTCCTCGCGCGCCGACGCCGGTCCGTCCGCAACCTGCTGGCGACGACGATCCTCGCGACCGGAACGCCGATGCTCTGCGCCGGGGACGAGTTCGGACGCACCCAGCGCGGCAACAACAACGCGTACTGCCAGGACAACGACACGAGTTGGCTCGACTGGGAACACGGCACCTCCCAACGCGACCTCCTCGACTCGACGCGGTTCCTCCTGCACCTCCGCCGGGAGTACCGGGTCTTCCGTCAGCACGCGTTCTTCCAGGCCGCGCCGCGGTGGGGCGACGACGCGATCGACGTGCTCTGGTACGGCCGCCACGGCGAGGAGATGACGGCCGCCGCCTGGGAGGACCCCCGCTGCCGGGTGCTGCAGATCCTTCTCGTCGGCGACGACGTCGACGCCTCCTCGATCCTGCTCGTGTTCCAGGGCAAGTCGACCCGGGAGGAGGTCACGCTGCCGCCCCTCACGGGTGAGCACACCGGTTACACCCTCCTGTGGGACAGCGCGTGGGAGCGTCCCGACACTCCGCCCGAGGGGACCCGGACGACGTATGCCGCGGACGAGCGGGTGCGGCTGAAGGCCGCGTCGATGTGGGTACTGCAGGTCGACTGAGGGATCGGACCCGCGGCGCGTCACGGCCGACGCGCGCCCCCGCGGGAACGGACTCGGCGGACCGACGCCCCATGCTGCGTGAGACGGCTCCGACCAGATAGTTTCGGAGCGTGAGAACCCACACCTCGAGCCCCACGTCCACGATCCTCGAACAGGCGGGACAACGGCCCCTCGGCCGGATCCCCGTGATGAACGTTCAGCCCGTCGTCGACGGGGGGGCCTACCCCACCGCCGCCGTGACCGGCGAGGACGTGGTCGTCTCCGCGGAGGTGTTCCGTGAGGGACACGACGCGGTCAACGCCAACGTCGTGCTCACCGATCCCGAGGGCACCGAGCACGTCGTCCCGATGCGGTGCGTGAACGTCGGCCTCATGCTGTGGCAGGCGACGATCCGGGCGGACCGTACCGGCATGTGGACGTTCCGTGTCGAGGGATGGTCGGACCCGTACGCGACGTGGGAGCACGACGCGACGGTGAAGATCGAGGCGGGCGTCGACGTCGAGGTGATGCTCGAGGAGGGCGCGCGGGTTCTGGAACGGGCCCTCGCCGAGGGCGACCGCTCGGCAGCGGCCACGACGCTGCTCACGCGCGCGGTCGAGCGGCTCCGCGACACGAGCCGATCGGTCGAGGAGCGGCTCACCGCCGGCACCGCGGCCGACGTCGAGCACGAGCTCGTCGCCAACCCGTTGCGGGAGTACGTCTCCCCCAGCCCCGACCACCACCTGCTCGTCGAGCGCGAGCGTGCCCTCTACGGGGCCTGGTACGAGTTCTTCCCCCGCTCCGAGGGGTGCCACTTCGACGAGGCGACCGGCAGGTGGGTCAGCGGCACCCTGCGCACCGCCGCCGAGCGACTCCCCTCGGTCGCGGACATGGGCTTCGACGTCATCTACCTCACCCCGGTGCACCCCATCGGTCAGGTCAACCGCAAGGGGCCGAACAACACCCTCGACGCCGGCCCGGAGGACCCGGGCAGCCCGTACGCGATCGGGTCGGCCGACGGCGGCCACGACGCCATCGAGCCCAGCCTCGGCACGTTCGAGGACTTCGACGCCTTCGTCGCCCGCGCGGAGGAACTCGGCCTCGAGGTCGCTCTCGACCTCGCGCTCCAGTGCGCGCCGGACCACCCGTGGGTCTCCGAGCACCCCGAGTGGTTCACGACGCGCAACGACGGCACGATCGCCTACGCCGAGAACCCGCCGAAGAAGTACCAGGACATCTACCCCCTCAACTTCGACAACGACCCGGCCGGCATCTACGCCGAGATCCGCCGCGTCGTGCAGGTGTGGATCGACCACGGCGTCAAGATCTTCCGTGTCGACAACCCCCACACCAAGCCGGTGCAGTTCTGGCAGTGGCTCATCGCGGACGTCGCGACGGACCACCCCGAGGTCATCTGGCTCGCCGAGGCCTTCACCAAGCCGCCGATGATGGCGACCCTCGCCAAGGTCGGCTTCCAGCAGAGCTACACCTACTTCGCCTGGCGCAACGAGAAGGAGGAGCTCCTCGAGTACATGGAGGAGCTCTCCGGGCCGGCCGCGGCGTACATGCGCCCGAGCTTCTGGCCGACGACGCACGACATCCTCACGCCGTTCATGCAGTTCGGCGGCCCCACCGGGTGGAAGTTGCGGGCCGCGCTCGCCGCCACCCTCGTGCCGACGTACGGCATCTACGCCGGGTACGAGCTGCTCGAATCGGTCCCGCGCCCCGGGGTCGAGGAGCAGATCGACAACGAGAAATACCAGTTCAAGAACCGCGAGTGGGAGCGGTACGCCCCCGGCGGTGACCGTGAGGGCCAGCTCTGGATGGCCGACTGGCTGCGGATGCTCAACACCATCCGCCGCGAGCACGTCGCCCTGCACGAACTGCGCACGTTCCGGTCCCACCCCGTCGAGGACCCGGCGACGATCTGCTTCTCCAAGCGACGCGTCGTCGGCGGGCGGGAGGACACGATCATCGTCGTCGCCAACCTCGACCCCCACACCACCCGCGAGACGTGGGTCCACCTCGAGATGGAGGCGCTCGGCATGCACCCCGGTGAGACCTTCCTCGCCACCGACCTCGTCACCGGGGCCACGTGGGAGTGGGGCCAGGACGCCTACGTGCGGCTCGGGGTCGACGGCGAACCGGTCCACATCCTCCACGTGCTCAGGGACGACGCCCGATGACGAGTCCCCACCACACCGGGCACGGCATCGGGTACGACCCCGAGTGGTTCCGCACCGCGGTGTTCTACGAGGCCCTCGTGCGCGCGTTCGCCGACTCCAACGGATCGGGCAGCGGTGACTTCAGCGGCCTCATCGGCAAGCTCGACTACCTGCAGTGGCTCGGTATCGACTGCCTGTGGATCCCGCCGTTCTACGCCTCCCCGCTGCGCGACGGCGGCTACGACATCAGCGACTACACCGCCGTGCTCCCCGAGTTCGGCACCTTGCCGCAGTTCTCCGAGCTCATCACCCAGGCCCACGCCCGGGGCATTCGCATCCTCATCGACTTCCCCATCAACCACACGAGCGACCAGCACCCCTGGTTCCAGGCCTCCCGCAGCGACCCCGCAGGTCCCTACGGCGACTTCTACGTGTGGAGCGACGACGACACCCGGTACGGCGACGCGCGCATCATCTTCGTCGACACCGAGGTCTCCAACTGGACCTTCGACCCCGTGCGTCGTCAGTTCTTCTGGCACCGGTTCTTCGGCCATCAGCCCGACCTCAACTTCGAGAACCCCAAGGTGCGCGCGGCCGTCCTCGACGTCATCCGGTTCTGGATGGACCTCGGCGTCGACGGGGCACGGCTCGACGCGATCCCCTACCTGTTCGAGGAGGAGGGGCACAACGGCGAGAACCACCCGAAGACGCACGAGTACGTCGCCGAGATCCGTCGGATGGTCGACGCGGAGTACCCCGGGCGCATCCTGCTCGCCGAGGCCAACCAGATGCCGCACGAGGTCGTCGACTACTTCGGCACGGAGGAGACGCCGGAATGCCACATGTGCTTCCACTTCCCCGTCATGCCGCGACTGTTCCGCTCGGTGCGCGAGGAGAAGGCGACGCCGATCATCGACGTCCTCGCCGAGACCCCGGAGATCCCGCCGGGCACGCAGTGGGGCACGTTCCTGCGCAACCACGACGAGCTCACCCTCGAGATGGTGACGCCGGAGGAACGCAGTGCGATGTATGCGTGGTACGCGCCGGACTCCCGGATGCGCGCCAACGTCGGCATCCGCCGCCGTCTCGCGCCGCTGCTCGACAACAGCCGCGCCGAGATCGAGCTCATGCACGCGATGCTGCTCTCCCTGCCGGGCTCGCCGTACCTCTACTACGGCGACGAGATCGGGATGGGCGAGAACATCTGGCTCGAGGACCGGGACGCCGTGCGCACCCCGATGCAGTGGACACCCGACCGCAACGCCGGGTTCTCCAACGCGGACCCGGGCAAGCTCTACCTGCCGGTCATCCAGTCGCTCGTCTACCACCACAACAACGTCAACGTCGAGGCGCAGATGGCGCACTCGAGTTCGTTGCTGCACTGGGTCCGGGCCATGCTCCACATCCGCAAGCAGCACCCGGTGTTCGGGCTCGGCACGTTCGAGATCGTCCCGGCCGGCAACGAGGCCATCCTCGCCTTCGTGCGTGAGACCACCGACCGCGGTGAGGCGAACGAGGCGGTCCTGTGCGTCAACAACGTGTCCTCCCGCCCACAGGCGAGCGTGGTCCGACTGCCCGAGCGGTTCGCGGGCGCCGCCCTCAAGGATCTCTTCGGCGGCACCGGGTTCCCCCGCGTCGGCGACGACGGCACGGTGACCCTCACATTGGGGTCGCGGGACTTCTTCTGGCTCGCCCTGGAGGTGGCGTGATGGCGAAGATCTACGACGCAGCTCTGTTCCCCACCAAGCTCGAGCTCCTCGCCTCGTGGCTGCCCTTCCAGCGGTGGTTCCGCGGCACCCACGAGCCGCAGCTGCGCCGCCTCGGTGGCTACCGCCTCGACGACCCCGACGGCGAGGTGGGCGTCGAGACCCTCATCGTCGCCGACGATTCCGGAGACCGCCCCGTGGTCTACCAGGTGCCGGTGACCTACCGCGCCGAACCCCTCGTCGGGGCCGAACGCGCGCTCGTGGGCACGATGGAGCACAGCGTGCTCGGCACCCGGTACGTCTACGACGCGCCCCACGATCCCGTGTACGCGTCCCTGCTGCTCGGGCTGCTCACCGGGCACGAGGAGGCCCAGCACGCCTCGCGGTCGCACACACCCCACCCGAGTGTCGCCGGGCGTCCCCTCGACGGCGCGGACACCCGTGCGGTCACCGCCTCCCGCGTCCTTGCCGGGGAACAGTCGAACACCTCGATCATCCTCGAGACGACGGCGGGCGACGGCGCCGAACTGCCCGTGATCTGCAAGGTCTTCCGGGTGCTCCAGCACGGGGAGAACCCGGACGTCGAGCTGCAGACCGCGCTCGCCAAGGCAGGCAGCACCGACGTGCCCGCGCCGCTCGGGTCGATCCACGGCACGTGGCGCGACCCCGAGGTCGAGGGCGCCCGCGCCGAGGGGCCGCTCGCCTTCGCGAGCGAGTTCCTCCCCGGCACCCGTGACGCGTGGCGCGTGGCACTCGAGGCCGCCCGACGCGGCGAGGACTTCTCCGACCGCGCCCGCGCGCTCGGGTCGGCCACGGCCGCGATCCACGTCGCTCTCGCCGAGGTACTCCCCACCCGCGCCGCGGACGAGGGCGACCGTCGGGCCCTCGGGCGCAGTTTCCACGACCGCGCCGCGGCCGCGCTCACCGGGGCCCCCGACCTCGCCGACCTCGCCGCGACGATCGAGCGCGTCGAGGGGGGCGGCCTGCGGGCCCCGTGGCCCGACCTGCAGCGCGTCCACGGCGACTACCACCTCGGGCAGGTCCTCGACGTGCCCGACCGTGGCTGGGTCGTCCTCGACTTCGAGGGCGAGCCGCTGCGGCCGATGGACGAGCGCACCGCCCCGGATCTCGCCCTGCGCGACGTCGCCGGCATGCTCCGCAGCTTCGACTACGTCGCCGGCACCCTGGCGCAGGAGGCGTCCGAGGCGACCGACGACACCGACACGACCGAGGAGAACGCGGGAGGCACGTCGACCACCCCGTCCCGGAGTGCGGAGGACGAGGCGAGGCTCGAGGAGACACCGCGAGTCTCGGCGCAGGCCGCGCGTGCGTGGGCCGAGGCGGCCCGGGAGGCGTTCCTCGACGGGTACGCCGCGACGGGGCCCGACCCGCGCGACGCCTCCGCCGCCCCGCTGCTGCGGGCGCTCGAACTCGACAAGGCCTTGTACGAGGTCACCTACGAGGCCCGCAACCGTCCCACCTGGGTGGACATCCCCGCACGAGCGGTGAGGACCCTCTGCGACACCGGAGCGGAACCCGTCGGCGGTCCCTCCTCCGAGGGCGACGACCTCGACGACGACAACGACCCGACCGACACCACCACGACTGCCCGAAGGAGCGTGACGCAGGTGTCCGACCCGACGACCCCCGCGCCCGGCACGACCCCCGACCACACCACCGGCGCCTCCGACGCCACGGGGACCGGGGAACTCGACCCCACCGCGACACCGCTGTCCTCGGAGGAGGACGACGCCCAGGTCATCCCCGCCTCTCCCGAGGAGGCCCCGGGCGCGACGGGTACCGGTTGGCCGATGGGCACCCCCGTCCCGGCGGATGCCGCCGAGCCCTCGTCCCCGTCGCCGTCGAAGGCCTCGCCGGCCGCATCCTCGGCCCGGCCGAGCGGGGCGGCCACGCAGACCGGCCCCGCCTCGCCGAGCGCGACCGGTCTCGAGCCCGAGCCCGAGGCCGAGCCGCAGGCGATCATCCCCGAGGCCCGACACGTGCACCTGCCCCAGCTCGATCTCCTCGTCCGGGGTGGGCACGGGGATCCGCACCAGATCCTCGGTGCGCACCCGCACGACGGCGGCACGACGATCCGGGCGCTGCGTCCCCTGGCGAAGTCCGTCGTCGTCGAGCTGTCCGGCGACCGCCGGGTCGAGATGACCCACGAACACCAGGGCATCTGGCTCGCCCACGTGGACGGACGGGTGGACGACTACCGCCTGCTCGTCACCTACGCGGACGGCCCCGAGCTGCGGCAGGACGACCCATACCGCTTCTGGCCCACGCTCGGCGACATCGACCTCCACCTCATCGGCGAGGGTCGGCACGAGGAGCTGTGGAAGGTCCTCGGGTCGCACCTGCGCACCTACCCCGGAGGTGACCTCGGCGAGGTCCACGGCACCTCCTTCGCCGTGTGGGCGCCCAACGCCCGCGCGGTGCGGGTCGTCGGTGACTTCAACTCCTGGAACGGCCAGACCCACCCCATGCGTGCGCTCGGAAGCACCGGCGTGTGGGAGCTGTTCGTCCCCGGCGTCGGAGAGAACTCGACGTACAAGTACGAGATCCTCGGCCGCGACGGGTACTGGCGCACGAAGGCCGACCCGCTGGCCCGGGCGACGGAGTGCCCTCCCGCGACCGCGTCGGTCGTCACGGAGTCGCACTACTCGTGGAACGACGGCGTGTGGCTCAACGACCGGGCCCGGCACCCCGACCCCCACAACCGGCCGATGAGCACCTACGAGGTGCACCTCGGATCGTGGCGTCCGGGACTCACCTACGTCGAGCTCGCCGACCAGCTCGTCGATTACGTCAAGGACCTCGGCTTCACGCACGTCGAACTCCTGCCCGTCGCCGAGCACCCCTACGGCCCGAGCTGGGGCTACCAGGTCACCGGCTACTACGCCCCCACCTCGCGGTTCGGCTCCCCCGACGAGTTCCGCCATCTCGTCGACCGCCTCCACCAGGCGGGCATCGGGGTCATCCTCGACTGGGTGCCGGCGCACTTCCCCAAGGACGGGTTCGCCCTCGGCCGCTTCGACGGCGAGCCGCTGTACGAGCACCCCGACCCCCGCCGCGGCGAGCACAAGGACTGGGGCACGTACATCTTCGACTTCGGCCGCCCGCAGGTGCGCAACTTCCTCGTCGCGAACGCGTGCTACTGGATCGAGGAGTTCCACATCGACGGCCTGCGGGTCGACGCCGTGGCCTCGATGCTCTACCTCGACTACTCCCGCGAGGACGGGGAGTGGGCTCCCAACCAGTTCGGCGGCCGCGAGAACCTCGAGGCCGTTCAGCTGCTGCAGGAGACGAACGCGACGGTCTACCGCCGCTACCCCGGTGCCGTCACCGTCGCGGAGGAGTCGACGAGCTGGGCCGGCGTCACCAAGCCGACGTACATGGGCGGGCTCGGGTTCGGCCTCAAGTGGAACATGGGCTGGATGCACGACAGCCTCGGGTACGTCGAGCTCGCACCGATCTACCGGCAGTACCACCACCACCAGATCACGTTCTCGATGGTCTACGCCTACAGCGAGAACTTCGTCCTGCCGATCAGCCACGACGAGGTCGTCCACGGCAAGGGATCGATGCTGCGAAAGATGCCGGGCGACCGGTGGGAGCAGCTCGCGAACCTCCGGGCCTACTACGCCTTCATGTGGAGCCACCCCGGCAAGCAGCTGCTGTTCATGGGGTGCGAGTTCGCCCAGGAGAGCGAGTGGGCCGACTCCCGCAGCCTCGACTGGTGGCTGCTCGACCACGCCCCGCACCAGGGCGTGCACGCGCTGATCCGCGACCTCAACGGGCTCTACACCTCCCGTCCTGCGCTGTGGCAGCTCGACAACGACTGGGAGGGCTTCTCCTGGATCGACGCGAACGACGCGAGCGGCAACACGTACTCGTTCCTGCGCTTCGGCAAGGCGGACGAGCGGGGCGACCGCCCGGTGGTGGCGTCGATCGTCAACTACAGCGGCATGGAGCACCACCAGTACCGCATCGGCCTCCCCCGGCCGGGCGTGTGGCGGGAGCTGCTCAACACCGACGCCGAGCAGTACGGCGGTGCGGGGGTCGGCAACCTCGGCGAGATCATCGCCGAGGAGGTGCCCTGGCACGGCCAGCCCTACTCGGCCGTCGTCACGATGCAGAAGCTGTCGGCCGTGTGGTTCGAACCGGTCGCCGACGGCAGCGGAGAGTCCTCGCAGGCACAGACACCGGGCGTGCCGCGCCCCGAGTTGAGCCGCACCCCGGTGGCCGAGGAGGAGGTCGTGCGAGGCAACCTCTCCGAGGCCGAACTCCGGGCGGACCCCGCGCACGACCGCCACACCAGCGGCGAGGGTCACAGCTGATCCGTCGCGGTCCGACGAGCGGGGGCGGGTGCCGGCACACGGCGCCCGCCCCCGGTCGTCCGCCCCGTCGCCCGGTGCCCGCGCACCGACCACACGACCCCCGGCCGACGGGCGGCCCCCGCACCGCCCCGGATGAGCCCCGCACGGACCCGGCCGCCGCGCGTTGCTAGCGTGGGGACGGTGATCGCACGAACCTGGGAACGTTATGTGGCTGTCGGAGATTCGTTCACCGAGGGGCTCATGGACCCGGCGCCCGGCAAGCCCGACGCCTACGTCGGATGGGCCGACCGACTCGCCGGCCACCTCGCCGCCCGCAACGCGGAGGTGGGGGCCGAGTTCGGGTATGCCAACCTCGCGATCCGAGGGAGGCTCATCGCCGACGTCGCCGGCCCCCAGCTCGACGACGCCCTCGAGCTGACGCCCGACCTCGTGAGCTTCTCCGCCGGCGGCAACGACTGCCTGCGCCCCAAGGTCGACCTCGACGAGGTCACCGCGCAGGTCGAGGACGCCGTGAGCCGAATCCGGGAGACCGGCGCGGACGTGCTGCTCGTCACCGCCCCGAACGTGCGGGAGGCGCCCATCGTCGGCCGCATCAACCCGCGCGTCGCGGAGTTCACCGCCAACCTGTGGGGCGTCGCGACGCGCCACGACTGCTACGTCCTCGACCTGTGGAACCTCATCCCTCTGCGCGACTCGCGCATGTGGGCGGCGGACCGCATCCACTTCTCCCCCGAGGGCCACGACCGCATCGCCGGCCAGGCCGCCGCCACCCTGGGCCTGCCGGTCGACGGCCAGAGCTACCGCGAGCCCCTCCCGCCTGCCGCGCCGCTCACGCGGTGGGAGACGATCGCCGCCGACCGCGAGTGGGCTCGCACCCACCTGCGCCCGTGGATCGTGCGGCGCATCCGCGGCCAGAGTTCCGGCGACGGTCGCACCCCCAAGCGTCCGGTGATCGAGCCCCTCACCCTCGAGGAGAACTGAGGGCGCCAGTTCGCCGCTGACGTGGGCCGTCTCGATGCGTGCACCCCGAATCCGCGGCCCTGGGCGTGCGAACTATCCTCGTCGGACCCGTAGGTGCCCGCGCGCCACCGCTCGACTCCGGAGATCAGCTCGTGCCCGTCAACATCCCGCACTCCCTGCCCGCCCGGCTCACCCTGGCGCAGGAGAACGTCTTCGTCATGTCGCGGGAACGGGCCGACCGCCAGGACATCCGGCCCCTGTCGATCGCGATCCTCAACCTCATGCCGACGAAGATCGCGACGGAGACCCAGCTCCTGCGCCTCCTCGGGAACACCGCGATGCAGGTCGAGATCACGCTGCTCACGATGCGCAGCCACGAGTCGCGCAACACCGCTCCGGAGCACCTCGACACCTTCTACCGCAGCTTCGACGACGTCCGCGGCGACCGCTTCGACGGGCTCGTCATCACCGGCGCGCCCGTGGAACTGCTGCCGTTCGAGGAGGTCGACTACTGGCCCGAGCTCGTCGAGCTCCTCGACTGGAGCCGCACGAACGTGTGGTCGACGATGCACGTCTGCTGGGGCGCGCAGGCGGGCCTGTTCCGGCACTACGGCATCGGCAAGGTGGAGCTCGACGCCAAGATGTTCGGAGTGTTCGAGCACGAGGTCCAGGCCCCTCGTGCGCGCATCGTCAGCGGGTTCGACGAGACGTTCTCGGCGCCGCACTCCCGCCACACCGGCACGCCGCTCGAGGCCGTCGCGGCGCAGCCCGCGCTCGAGGTCATCGCCACCTCACCGCAGGCGGGGCTGTACCTCGCCGCGAGCCGGGACGGCCGGGAGGTCTACGTGACGGGCCATCCGGAGTACGACGCCGACACCCTCGCCGGTGAGTACGAACGCGACATCGCCCGCGGCCAGGAGATCGCGGTGCCCGTCGGGTACTACCCCGACGACGATCCGACGCGACGACCCCGCCAGTCGTGGCGCTCCCACGCGTTCCTGCTCTACGCCAACTGGCTCAACTACTGCGTCTACCAGCGCACCCCCTTCGACAAAGCCTCGATCGGCACGCCCGGTCCGGCGATGCCGCGCACCGAGGACTCGTCGACCTCACAGGCGGGCTGAGGGCCGGAGCGTCGTCCGCCGGCCCTGCGGCGGGAGGTCAGCCCTGCGGCGGGGCGTCAGCCCTGCGGCGGGGCGTCAGCCCTGCGGCACGTCAGTATCGGAAGCGGCTCACAAGGGCGAGAAGGTCCTCGGCACGTCCCACGAGGTCCTCGGCCGTCGCGTTCAGACCCTGGCCCGACTCACTGGATCGCGCGGCCTGGCCGGCGATCTCCGTCACCCCGGAGGCGATCTCGGCCGCACTCGTGGCGGCGTCGGCGACGTTGCGGCCCATCTCGTTGGTCGTCGCGGTCTGCTCCTCGACGGCCGAGGCGATCGTGGCCTGGGTGTCGTTGATCTGGGCGATGATCGAGGCGATCTCGCTGATCGCGGCGACGGCGGCCTCGGTGTCGGCCTGGATCGCCTCGACCCGGCGGCCGATGTCCTCGGTGGCCTTGCTCGTCTCCTGCGCGAGGTCCTTGACCTCGTTCGCCACGACCGCGAAGCCCTTGCCGGCCTCACCGGCCCGGGCGGCCTCGATCGTCGCGTTGAGCGCGAGCAGGTTGGTCTGCTCGGCGATCGAGGTGATCGCCTTGACGACCTCACCGATCTCGGCCGAGCTCGTCCCGAGCTGGGCGACGGTGGAGTTCGTCCGGTCGGCGACCTGGACGGCCGAGGCGGCCACCTCTGCGGCACCGTTCGCGCTCTTGGAGATCTCACGGATGCTCGCGGTCATCTCCTCGGCGCCGGCGGCGACGGTGTCGACGTTGCGTGACACGTCGTCGGCCTGGCCCCGGACGCGCGCGAGCTGGTCCGCCGCGGCCGACGAGGTCGTGGCGAATCCCTCCGAGGAGCCGGAGACCTCCTGGCTCGACGCGGCGACCCGCCGTGCGGAGTCCGCGACCCCGGCCACGAGGGTCCTCAGACGCCCCTGCGCGACCCGCATGTCCGCGGCCATGTCGGCGAGTTCGGCGGGGACGGTGACCGTCGGCTCCTGGGTGAGGTCCCCGTCGGCCAGCGCCGTGACCGTGCGCCCGAGCTCGACCAGGGACCGCCTCGTGCGGGTGATGACCCACCACGCGAGCAGGCAGAGGGCGCCGAGCAGGACGATCCCCGTGACGACCTGGACGCGGGTGAGCAGCGTGGCGAGGTCCCGCGCCCGCTGGTCCGATTCGGCGAGACGCTTCTCGATCGAGGCGAGGAAGGTGGGCATGACCTCGCCGACGGTGCCGTACTCGGCCCACGCCTCGTCCATGATCACCGCGTCGGCGGCGTCCACCGCGGCGGGAGTCCCGCGGCGGTACAGGGCGACGGCGCGGTCGTCGGCGGCGAAGAACCGCCCCCAGGCGTCCCGGATGGTCGTGAACTGCGTCCTCTCCTCGGGGGTGAGGACGTCGACCGGCATCGCGTCGAGTTGCGTGCGCAGCTCCGCCGCCGAGTCGAGGTAGCCCTTGCGGTTGGCGTTGTCGTCGGCGACGGCCTTCGCACCGCCGATGCGCCGGGTGTCCCAGCCGTACGCCGCCTGCCACCCGCTCACGTCGGAGTTGTACGTGCGGATCGTCGCCCCGACGTCGTGGGCCACCCGGATCGCGTTCGCGTCGTCGATGGCCGCCCGGAAGCGGTTCGACGTGGTCCACCCGAGCGCACCGACGACGATCGTCGCGACCACCCCGAGAACGGCGAGGGTGCTGACGGCCTGGACGAGGCCGGGGGTGTGCCGACGTGCTCTCGGCGGGGTGTCGTTCGACGGAGTGGACATCGTCTCTCCTGGGCAGGGGGCTGAATCGTCGCCGCCTCATCGACCGAACCGGCCACGGGGCGAGCCGATCCCCCACCGATGTGGGATGAGCCTCGTCGCGAGTTGGACCCTCTCGACGTCCCCGGCCGCGGCGACGAGCGCGTCGTCGCCGCGGCACCCGACCCCGTGCCCGACCTCAGCCGTGGTCGTGGCCGTCGTGGTCGTGGCCGTCGTGGTCGTGGCCGTCGTGGTCGTGGCCGTCGTGGCCGTCGTGGTCGCTGTGGTCGCCGTGGTCGTGGCCGGCGTGGGCGTCCTTCGGGGCCTCGGCCTTCCCCGTCGTCACGGCGAACTCGACCGGCGCGGCCGGGAGCGAGTACGTGTTCGTCACCTTCTTCGTGGCGAGGTCGACGACGGTCATCGTGTGGTTCTCGGCGTCGCTCACGTAGGCGTGCGAACCCGCCACCTTCACCGCGGGACCGGGCTCCTGCCAGTCGTCCTTCTCCCTCCACGGCTTGATCACGGGGATCGCGGCGGTCTCGGCGCCCTTGGCGACGTCGACCACCCGCAGCTTTCCGTCATAGGTGAGGACGAGCCCTTCGCCCTTCGGTCCACGCGCCAGGGAGCGGAACCAGTACGGGGAGGTGAGATCGAGCAGCCTGAGCGTGTCGGTCCGGGTGTCGATGAGCGAGACGCGCGTGGGCCGCTCGGGCTTGGCCTCCTTGTCGACCTTGTAGTCGCCCAGCACGATCGGGGACTCCTCGTGTCCGGCGAGATTGCCCGAGCGGGCGTAGGCATCCTTGACGGGCACCTTGTGGAACGTGCCGTCGCGGTAGACGACCGGCCCGTTCTCGCACCCGAAGGCGAGCACCTCGCCCTTGCCGTTGGGCTCGGCCATCGCCTCGCCGTGGACACCGGGGCAGTCGGTGGTCTCGGCGACGACCTTGTCACCCTTCTTGGCCTGGACGGTCGTGCGCTCGTCCTTGGTGCCCTGCGTGGTGACGAGGGTGCCGTCGGCGAGTTCGATCGCGACGCCGTGGTGAGCGGCGTCGGTCTTGGCGGACTTCGCGTTCTTCGGCGGGCCGGGGAGGGAGTCCGAGTCGAAGGACCGGATCTCGCCGGTGCCGTCGGCGAACAGCACGGTTCGTCCCTCGTGCAGGACGACGTGGCCGGCCTTGGGAGCCTCGAACGTCACGTCGGTGAGGCCGGGGGTGTACTCGTAGTGGTGGGCGTGGTCACCGTGGGGCTGTGCGTGGATGCCGGTGTCGTAGAGGCGGAAGACGTCGGAGTCGCTCACCATGACGTGGCGCCCGTCGCCGGCGTTGTTGAGGCGCAGGAACGCCGGGTAGGACGTCTCCTTGATGACGGTTCCGGTCGCCGCGTCCAAGAGCGCGAGACCACCGGCGTGCGAGACGAGCAGCCGGGGCTTCAATGCACCGACCTCCTTCTCTCCCCCACCGACACCCGGGTCGGCCTGCGGGGCGGCGGGCGAGGGGGACGCCGCGGTGGTGGCGCCCGCTGCGGTCGGCGAGGCGGCCGGGGTCGCGGTGCCGCAGGCGGCGGCGGCCAGGGAGGAGACGGTGAGGAGGGCGAACAGGGCGGAACGACGATGTGGGGTGCGGATCATGCGCCGACCCTATATGAATATGATTCTCAAATGCTCCGGGGCCTCGGCGCACGCCCAGGCCTGCAGCGCCTACGCTGTCGACCATGCCGACCGACCCTCACGAACCCCGCGACGAGCCCGGATCCCGAGTCCTCGCCCGAGCGCTGCTCGTGGGTACGCTGTCCGCCGTCCTCTGGTTCCCGCTGCAGTCGGCGATGGGTGGCCGGGCCTCGTGGTCCACGGCCCTCGCCGTCGCCGTCGTCGTCGGCCTCGGAACCCTGGTCGGATCCGTCGTGAGGAACGCCCGGCGTCCGCAGTAGGTCCCCGCGCATCCCCTCACCGGCCCGCCCCGGGGATGTGGGAGCGTGTGCGCATGTCCGCACGCGTCCCCGTCGTCCTCCTCTCCGGCGGCCTCGGGAGCGGCAAGACGACGCTGCTCAACCACCTGCTCGAGCAGGGTGTCGGCCGGATCGGTGTGGTGGTCAACGATTTCGGAGACATCGCCGTCGACGCCTTCCTCGTGCAGGGGCAGGTCGACGCGACCGCGACGATCTCCGGCGGCTGCCTGTGCTGCCTGTCCGATCCGAGTGAACTCGACGACACACTCGCGTCTCTCGCGGCCCCTGCTCTGGACCTCGACGTCATCGTCGTCGAGGCCTCGGGCCTCGCCGAACCGCGGGAACTCGCCCGGATGATCCTCTCGAGCGGCGTCCGCGCGATCCGGTTCGGTGGGGTCGTCGAGGTGCTCGACGCGGCCGCCTGGGCGCAGGCCGACCCTCAGGGACCCCTGCCTGTCGCGACCGATCATCTGCAGGTCGCGTCGGTCCTCGTCGTCAACAAGATCGACCGACTCGAGGGACACCCCGAGGCGACCCGCCGCCTGGACCAGGCCATCGCGCGTCACGCCCCCCACACCCCCGTCGTGCGGACGAACTTCGGACGCGTCGACCCCAGCCTGCTGTTCGACGCCGCCGAACGCGAGACCCCCACGGGGCAGTTGTCCTTCGCCGACCTGCTGCGGGAGACCGCCGGAGAGCACAGGGACCCCCATGGGCACGGGCACGCACACGGGCACGCACACGACGCACACCACGGCCACGCGCACGAGTCGTGCACGTCGGTGAGCGTGGATTCACCGCTCGGAACGTCGCCGCGGCAGCTCGTCGATGTCCTGGAGAACAGGAGTCCGGGTGTCTACCGGGTCAAGGGACGCACCTGGTTCGACGCACCCGGGCATCGGGTGCAGTACGTCGTCCAGGCCGTCGGCGGGTGGCTCGCGTTCGAACGCCGCCCCTGGCCGGCGGGAACGACGAGGGGCACCCAGATCGTCGCCGTCGGTACGGACATGGACGACGCAGCGGTCGAGGCCGACCTCCGCTCCTGCCTCACCGACGAACCCGTCCCCGCCGACCATCTGCACGCCGTCATACGACTGACGCGGTGAGTGCCTGCGAACCGTGCCGCGGGCCCGGTCGCGAAATGCCTGCCATCACACAGTGACTCGGGGTAGCGAGCGACGCTACCGCCGCGTACGTTGTGCGCACCTCGTCGGACGTCTGTCGACGAGGTGGGCCTCGCACCGTCGCGACGCCCCCCTGCTCGATCCGCTCGGAGGACAACGATGTCCATCTTCACCCCTCGCAGTGTCGTCGCCACGAGTGCGCTCACCGCAGCGCTGTTGGCCCTTGCTCCGGCTGCCGCCACCGCCGACGAGCACGACATCCCGGGCACCGCCGGTGCCGCCACCCTCACGGGGACGCCGGAACCGCCGCGACCCGCGTTCTACGAACCCCCCGCCGAGATCCCCACGACCCCGGGCACGATCATCCGTCAGGAGAAGGCCGACAACGTCCTCGACCCGCTCGACGTGACCTCGGCATCCTTCGACGCCCGCCGGGTGATGTACGCCTCGCAGGACCGGGAGGGCCGCCCGATCGCGGTCACCGGGTTCGTCGTCTCGCCGCGCGCCACGTGGCTCGGCAAGGGGCCGCGCCCGATCATCTCGTTCTCGGTCGGCACGCAGGGCATGGGCGACTCCTGCGCCCCGTCGCGACAGCTGCGCGACTTCACCGAGTACGAGATCCTGGCGTTCAAGGGGCTGTTGCTCCGCGGCTACGCCGTCGCCCTCACCGACTACCAGGGGCTCGGGACGCCCGGCAGCCACACCTACATGGTGCGCGCGGCCCAGGGACAGGCCGTCCTCGACATGGCGCGCGCGGCGCAGCGGGTCGGCGTCCGTGGGCTGTCCGCTGCCAACCCGATCGGTCTCATGGGGTACTCCCAAGGCGGTGGCGGGGCGGCGGCGGCAGCCGAGCTGGCGTCGTCCTACGCCCCCGAACTGGACATCAAGGGCACCGCGGTCGGCGCCGTGCCCGCCGATCTGTCCTCCGCGGTGCCGCGCAAACTCGACGGGTCGCTCTACTCCGCGTTCGAGCTCTACGCGATCGTCGGGCTCTTCCAGGGCTACCACGTGGACCCGGCGGCCTTCCTGAACGCCCGGGGCCTCGCGGTCCTGCCGAAGGTCGAACAGAGCTGCACCCAGAAGCTCGCCGACCTCGCGTTCGTCCGCACCTCGACGCTCACGAAGGACGGGCGCCCCATGCACGATTCCTTCGCCGAGGAGCCGCTGCGGAGCATCCTCACGGACAACAGGATCGGCAACCGCAAGCCCAGCAGTCCGGTGCTGCTCACGCACTCGATGGCCGACGACGTCATCCCCTTCTCGGTCGGCAAGCAGCTCGCCAAGGACTGGTGCGCCAAGGACGCCACGGTGTGGTTCCAGCCGCTCGTGACCCCCACGCACGTCGGTGGCGCGCTGCCCACCGCGACCTACGCGGGCACCTTCTTCGAGGCCCGGTTCCGCGGGGACAAGGCCACCGGCAACTGCGCCGTCCGATGACCGACGCGGGTGGGGTCGCGACGCGGTGACCCCACCCGCGGCAGGCCCCTCGTCAGGCGACGATGTGGCCGATGCCTCGGGCGTCCGGGCGGACGCATGGTGCGAGGATGGACGCATGACCGCGAACCGTGCAGGACAGCCCGCCGAACCCCGCGACCTCGTGGACGTGGCCCACCTGATCACCGCGTACTACACGCTGCATCCCGACGCCGAGAACGTCGACCAACAGGTCGTGTTCGGCACCTCGGGGCACCGCGGCTCGAGCCTCAGGACCGCGTTCAACGAGGACCACATCCTCGCCACGACCCAGGCGATCGTCGACTATCGCCGCGAGCAGGGCTTCGACGGCCCGCTCTTCCTCGGGCGCGACACCCACGGCCTGTCCGAACCGGCGTGGGCGAGCGCGATCGAGGTGCTCGTCGCCAACGACGTCCACGTCATGGTCGACGCCGAGGACCGGTACACCCCCACCCCCGCGGTGAGCCACGCGATCCTGCGCGCCAACAAGGGCAAGATCGGCGGGTTCGACGACCTGCCGGCGAACTCGGGGCTGGCCGACGGCATCGTCGTCACCCCGAGCCACAACCCGCCCTCGGACGGCGGCTTCAAGTACAACCCGCCGCACGGCGGCCCGGCCGACTCCGACGCCACCGCCTGGATCGCCGACAAGGCCAACGCCTACATCCTCGCCGACCTCGAGGGCGTCCAGCGCATCCCCTTCGACGAGGCCCGCCCCTCGTGCGAGAGCTACGAGTTCAAGCGCCTCTACGTCGAGGACCTCGAGAACGTCGTCGACATGGCGGCGATCAAGGAGGCCGGCGTGAAGATCGGCGCCGACCCCCTCGGCGGCGCCGCCGTCGACTACTGGCAGGCGATCGCCGACCACTACGGACTCGACCTCACCGTGGTCAACCCACTCGTGGACCCGACCTGGCGCTTCATGACCCTCGACTGGGACGAGAAGATCCGCATGGACTGCTCCTCCCCCTCGGCGATGGCGAGCCTCATCGACAAGAAGGACGCCTACGACATCGCCACCGGCAACGACGCCGACTCCGACCGCCACGGTATCGTCACCCCCGACGGCGGGCTCATGAACCCCAACCACTACCTCGCGGTCGCGATCCAGTACCTCTACGGCGGGGCCCGGCCGCAGTGGCCCGCCGACGGGTTCATCGGCAAGACCCTCGTGTCGAGTTCGATGATCGACCGGGTCGCCGAGGACCTCGGCCGAACCCTGGTCGAGGTGCCCGTGGGGTTCAAGTGGTTCGTGCCGGGGCTGCTCGACGGCTCGGGGCCGTTCGGCGGCGAGGAGTCGGCGGGCGCGTCGTTCCTGCGCTTCGACGGCACGGTGTGGTCGACCGACAAGGACGGGATCATCCTCGCCCTGCTCGCGAGCGAGATCCAGGCGAAGACCGGCAAGAGCCCCTCTCAGCACTACGCCGACCTCGTCGCGGCGCACGGCGACCCCGCCTATGCCCGCGTCGACGCCCCCGCCGACCGCGAGCAGAAGGCCAAGCTCAAGGCCCTCTCCCCCGAGGCCGTCACCGCCGAGACCCTCGCGGGCGAACCCATCACGGCCAAGCTCACCGAGGCCGCCGGCAACGGCGCCGCGATCGGCGGCCTCAAGGTGACGACGGAGTCCGCCTGGTTCGCGGCCCGCCCCTCCGGCACCGAGGACGTGTACAAGATCTACGCCGAATCCTTCAAGGGCCCCGAGCACCTCGCGCAGGTGCAGAAGGAGGCGCGGGAGGTCGTCTCCGCCGCTCTCGGCGGCTGACCCGCGCGAGGTCCTGGATCTCACCGCTGGGCTGATCCCTTCTTCGTCACCGACGGCCGCTCCCCCGGGGGAGCGGCCGTCGGTGTGTCCTCGCGACCCGGTCGGGTCGCCGCTCGTGTCGTGTCGTCGCTCGCGGCGCCGCCGGCCGTCTCACTCCTCGCGTGAGCACCTCGAGCTGACGGGTGTCGAGCCCCGGCGGCCCTGCCTCGGCGTCCCGCGCCCGGCTCCACCCTCGGCCCCGGAGTCCGGTGGGGGCCGCGGCGTGAGGTGCCAGAGTCCCGAGGTGAGCAGCAGCGCAGCGCCCGCGGTCGCGCCACCGACCGTGACGGCGTCGTAGAGGAGTCCGTAGAGTCCGCCACCCCCGGCGGCGAGCTGCGACGTGGCCACGACTCCACCGACGAGCAGCGGCGCGAGGAGCACCCACGGCGCGAGTCGTGGCCGTCGGCGGGCCTCGGACGGGGTCGGCGTCCGCCGGACGAGGATCGTCACCGCGACGACGGCGAGGATGAGGAGACCGGCGACACCGCTCACGTACTGCGCCCACCTCGCCCCGATCAGGGGGCCGTGCTGGGCGGCGAGCCACGGCACGTGTCGCACGCCCCAGCGGTCGGTGTGCGTGAACTCGTCCCATCCGACGTGGGTGGCCGCCCCGATGAGCGCGGCCGGCAGCACCAGCCATCCCCCGTCGACCGGTCGCGGCAGACGGCGACGCATCGCCGTGGGCGTGGCGTCGATGAGGGGCGCGGCGACGACGTACCGCCACAGCGACCACAGCGCGACCCCGAGGGCGACGTCGATGGTGAGGACGCCGAGCAGGGTGTGGGTCCGCGCGTACCCGAGACCGACCGCCTCCACCGCCGGAACGAACAGCGGCAGATCCGGCGCCATCGACCCGGCCGCGAGCGCGGCGAAGGGCAGCCGCGTCCTCGCGAGCGGCAGCACCGCGGCCGGATGGGCGAACGTCACCGGCATGGATTCCCCTCTCGACACCTCGACCGTACTGGGAGGGTCTGGGCGTGACATGAGTGAGCGGCCTGCCGCGGGTCACAGCGTAGGACGCGACCGGGGAGACTCGGCGGTGATGACGACGGCCCACGAGGCGGCACGCCGGCCACCACCACGACGGTTCACTCGGCACCCTTGCGACCCCATGCCCCCTGCCTCCGCCGCCACAACGGTTCACTCGGCACCCTTGCGACCCCATGCCCCCTGCCTCCACCGCCACAACGGTTCACTCGGCACCGTTGCGACCCCATGCCCCCTGCCTCCACCGCCACAACGGTTCACTCGGCACCCTCCGGACTCCAGGTCCTCTAGGGCGGCGGAGGTCGGAGGGACGCGACGGGCCGCGCACCCGCGGATCCTTACGCCGGACTTGACCCTCACGCGACGTGACGCCTCACGCTCGTGTCATGACCGGAACGACGGAGGACGAGTTCGACGAACCGATGACCGTGGGCCAGGTGGCGCGGCGGGTGGGGATCACCCGGCGCACGCTGCACCACTACGACGAGATCCACCTCGTCGTCCCGAGCGTGCGCACGCACGCCGGCTACCGCCTCTACACCGACGAGGACCTCACGCGCCTGCAGCACGTCGTGGTGTATCGCCGGCTCGGGTTCGGACTCGAGGAGATCGCCGATCTCCTCGAGACCCCCGACGGGCTCGTCGGTCACCTCCGCCGTCAACGCGCAACGGTCATGACCCGCCTGGAGGAGCTTCGCGGGCTCGTCGAGGCACTCGACCACGCATTGGAGAACGCCATGAACGACACACCCATCACCGACGCGGACAAGCGCGAACTCTTCGGCGACGGCTTCGGCGAGGAGTACGTCGCCGAGGCGGAGCAGCGCTGGGGTGACACGCCCGCCTGGGCCCAGAGCCGGGAGCGCACGGCCGGCTACACGCGCGCCGACTGGGAGCGCATCAAGGCCGAGGGCGACGCCGTCAACGCCGAGTTCGCGCGTCTGCTCGACGCGGGCGTCCCCGCGGACTCGGAGGAGGCGGCGCGGGCCGCCGAGGCGCATCGCCGCAGCATCGAGTCCCACTTCGACTGCCCGCACGACCTCCACGTGAGGATCGCCTCGATGTACCCGAGCGACCCCCGGTTCACGCGGTACTACGACGAGATCCGCCCGGGGCTCGCGCAGTACGTCGACGACGCCGTCCGCGCCAACGCCGCCCGCCACGGCGTCTGAGGCGGGCCGACCTCGGCGGCCACGCGCCGGGGGGTAAGCGCCCCACGGCGGCAGGACGCCGGGAGGCACGGACGCCGGGATCCTCCCGCGCTCCGGGCGTCCGACCCGCCGGGGTCGGACGCCCGGGGGCGCGGGTGCGCTGCTCTGCGCGCCGGTCGCGAGAAGGCCGGCCGGTCGGGTGGTCTCATCAGCGTGGACGGGTGCTTCCCCGCCTCCCGTGCCCGCCGTTACTCTCCCGGGACCGGTGGCCTCGCCCCGCCACCCCCGCCTCGCCAAGGAGAGCCCATGACCGACGTCGTCCGTCGCAGCACCGTCGCCGACGTGCTCCACCGCAGCGCCCGCCGCGTCCCGACGCGCACCGCGCTCGTCTTCGCGGACCGCACGTGGACGTACGCCGAGCTCGACGACGCCGTCTCCCGGGCCGCGGCCCATCTCCTCGGCCTCGGGCTCGGCAAGGGCGAGCGGGTCGCGGCGTTCGGCAAGAACTCCGACGCCTACCTCGTCGGGTTCCTCGCGTGCTGCCGGGCGGGGCTCGTGCACGTACCGATGAACAACCAGTTCACCTCGCGCGAGGCGGGATACGTGCTGCGCCAGTCGGGCGCGAGCGCCGCGCTCGTCGACCCGGGGATGCGGGCGACGCTCGAGGGCGCCGAAGGGTGCCCCGACCTCGTCCTCTCCCTCCGCGACGAGGAGGGCAGCCTGCTCGACCTCGCGCGCGGCGCTGACGTGAACGCAGGCGAGGAGGCAGGCGTCCCCGAGGTCCACGTCGACCTCGACGACACCGACCTCGCCCAGCTCCTCTACACCTCCGGGACGACCTCCGCCCCCAAGGGCGCGATGATGTCGCACCGCGCGCTCGTCCACGAGTACGTCTCGTGCGTCGTCGCGCTCGACATGACCGAGCACGACGGGCCGTTGCACGTCATGCCGCTGTACCACTCCGCGCAGATGCATGTCTTCCTGCTGCCGTGGCTCGCGGTCGGCGCGACGAACACCCTGCTCGAGACCCCCGACCCCACCGAGATCCTCCGGCGCCTCGAGGCCGACCGGCACGGCGCGTTCTTCGCAGCGCCGACACTGTGGGTCGCCCTCGCCAACCACGCCGACTTCGAGACCCGCGACCTCTCCGCGCTGCGCAAGGCGTACTACGGCGCGGCGATCATGCCTGGACCCGTCCTCACCCGTCTGCAGGAGAAGCTGCCTGAGCTGGGGTTCTACAACTGTTTCGGACAGTCGGAGATCGCCCCCCTCGCCACCGTCCTGCGCCCCGAGGAGCACGCCGACCGACCGTCCTCGATCGGGCGTCCGGTGCTGTTCGTCGACCTGCGCGTCGTCGACGCCGAGGAGGCGGACATCGCCCCCGGCGAGCGGGGCGAGATCGTCTACCGGAGCCCGCAACTGTGCGACGGGTACTGGGACAAGCCCGAGGAGACCGAGACCGCGTTCCGCGGCGGCTGGTTCCACTCCGGTGACCTCGCGACGGTCGACGAGGAGGGCTACCTCACGATCGTCGACCGGGTGCGCGACGTCATCAACACCGGCGGCGTGCTCGTCGCGCCGCGGGAGATCGAGGACGTCCTCTACGCCCACCCGACCGTCGCCGAGGTCGCCGTCGTCGGCGTGCCCGACGAGAAGTGGGGCGAGGCGGTGCAGGCGTTCGTCGTCCCCCGGGCCGGCGCCGAGATCGACGTCAAGGCCCTGCGCGCCCACGCCCGTGCCGACCTCGCGAGCTTCAAGATCCCGAAGGACATCCGCGTCGTCGACGCCCTCCCCCGCAACGCCTCGGGCAAGATCCTCAAGCGCGAACTCCGGAACGCCTGAGGGACCCTCGGGCGGCGGGGCGTCCGCGACGTCGCACGGTCCCGGTCGGGGGAGGCGGAACGGCCCGGTCCGGGTGTCGTCGGAGCGCCGGAGACCCGGCACGCGAGTACCGTCGTGGTTCGTGACGAACGCAGACGAGCCCGTGCTCGGGGAGCGTCC
The DNA here is from genome assembly GCF_032060985.1 of Mobilicoccus sp. Taxonomy (NCBI): domain Bacteria; kingdom Bacillati; phylum Actinomycetota; class Actinomycetes; order Micrococcales; family Dermatophilaceae; genus Mobilicoccus; species Mobilicoccus sp. Next base: position 54,176 of record NZ_DAMBGD010000001.1, on the reverse strand, counting down.
CGAGGCGGCGGCAGGATCACCAGGGTCATCGAGCGCCGGCGGTGCCACGTCGGTGACGAGTGGCGACGGTCCACCCGGAGCGGACGAACCGGGCGCATCCACGGGCGGGGAGAGCATCCTCACCGTCGTCATCGCCCTCGTCGCCAACGCGCTCATCGCGACGGCGAAGACGGTGGCGGCGATGGTGTCGGGCTCGGCCTCGATGGTCGCGGAGGCGACCCACAGCTGGGCCGACACGGGCAACGAGGTGTTCCTCCTCGTCGCCGAACGGCGCTCGACGAAGGCGGCCGACGACACCCATCCGCTCGGCTACGGCCGCGCCGCGTACGTGTGGTCGATGATCGCGGCGTTCGGTCTGTTCGTCGCGGGTTCGATCCTGTCGATCACCCACGGCATCTCCGAACTCGGCGCGGAGGGCGAAGGCAGCGACTACCTCCTCAGCTACATCGTGCTCGCGATCGCGTTCGTGCTCGAGGGGGCGTCGTTCGTCCAGGCCCTGCGCCAGACGCGGGCCTCGGCGGCCAAGCTGCAGCTCCGGCCGATGCGCTACATCCTCGACACCTCGCAGACGACGCTGCGGGCGGTGTTCTTCGAGGACGCCGCCGCCCTCCTCGGCATCCTCCTCGCCGCGAGCGGCCTCGCGCTGCACGAGATCACCGGCAACGCCGTCTACGACGCGATCGGATCGATCCTCGTCGGCGTGTTGCTCGGCGTCGTCGCGCTCCTTCTCATCCAACGCAACATCGAGTTCCTCGTCGGGCAACAGGTGAGCGCCGACGTCCGCGGCCAGGTGCTCGCCGCGCTGTACGACAACCCCGAGATCGACAGCGTGACGTTCCTCCACCTTGAGTACGTCGGACCGTCGAAGCTGCTGCTCATCGCCGCTGTCGACCTCGCCTTCGACGATGTCGAGTCCGCCCTGCAGCCGCGCATCCAGGCGATCGAGGACCGCCTCGAGCAACGTCCGTTCATCGCCCGCGCGTTCCTCACGCTCTCGGCCCCGGGCGTGGCGCCCCTCTCCGATCCCGACCCACGCTGACGGACGCAGACCGCGCGGTGCCGGCCGGCGCACCTCAGCCCCGACACCCGGGCCCCACATGGCGCGAGAGCGCGAGAACGGCCCCGAGACGACACGACAGGACACGTGATGAGCGAGACCACCCCCACCGACCAGACGACGATGGACGCCGAGGGCCGCCTGTTCGTCCTCACCGGTCCGGGAGCCGACGACGTCGCCCGTGCCCTCACGGCCGCCCTCCCCCGCGCGGCGTCGGTCGACGGGGCGGTCGTCGAGGCGATGTTCACCGGCGAGGGCGGGGTCTCCCCTTCCGACGCCCGCACCGCCCTCGAGACCCGCTACCTGCGCTACACCGCGGGCATCGCCCTCGCCGACAGCTTCCGTCTCGCCGGATTCGACGCCGTCGTCGCCGAGGACGTCCCGGACGACCATCTCGAGGCCTACCTCGACTTCGCCGCGCCCACGCCTGTGCATCTCGTGCAGCTCTCGGTCGGTGAGGGCGGCGCGGGTGCCAGGGACGGCGAGGACGGTACGGCCGGCGACGTCGCCCCCGCGGCGACGCCGGTTCCCGGTCTCGTGCTCACCGGGCACGACCCGGTCACCCTCGCCGCCGAGATCGCCGCCCGCGCCGAGGAGGCCCGGGTCGACCCACCGGTCGAGGGAGAGTGACCGCTCCCCTCGGCCGGCGGGACACCGACCCGAGGGGGGTCAGCCCACCGGCCCGAGGACGCGATCGAGGTCGTCGTTGCGCAGGAGCCCCTCGGGGTCGACCTGCGCGCGGACGCGTCGCACGTCCTCGAAACGCGGGTACAGCTCGGCCAGCCGTTCGGCGCGCAGGCGGTGCATCTTGCCCCAGTGCGGACGCCCCTCGTGGGCGGCGAACACGTCCTCGACGAGCGCGAACAGCGCGCGGTGGTCGACGCGATGGTACTGGTGGACGGCGACGTAGACGGTGCGTCGTCGGTGGGCGGTGGAGAGCCAGACGTCGTCGGCGGCGGCGAAGCGGACCTCGACGGGGAAGGTCGCCGTGACCCGGCGACGGTCGAGCTCGCCGCGCAGCTCGCGCAACACGTCGCCCGCGGCCTCGACGGGCATCGCGTACTCCGTCTCCCGGAACCGCACCCGTCGCGGTGAGATGAACACGTCGGCCGAGGACGCCGTGTAGGTGCGCGTCGACAGTCCGCGCGCACTCGCCGTGTTGAGGATGGGCACGAGCCTCGGCACCCGGGCGCCGAGACGGTTGAGGCCCTCGAACACGCCGTTCGAGACGACTTCGTCCTCGAGGAGATGCCGCCACTGCGGCAGTGGCGCGCCGCTGCGGTCCTCGGGCGCGACGCGGGTGTTGAACTTCGCCGACACACGATCGGTGCCGGGGAACCAGAAGAACTCCACGTGGTCGGCCTCGTCGGGCAGCGTGTCGATGCGCCCGAGCACCGCGTCGAGAGGTTCGGGCCGCTCACAGGCGCGGAGCCGGAACGCGGGGACGCAGTCCAGGCGCAGCGCGACGACGACACCGAAGGCGCCCAGGCCGACGGTGGCGGCGGCGAACAGCTCCGGCTGCTGCTCACGTGAGCATTCGACGAGCTCACCACCGGGCAGGACGATCCGCAGCGCGGAGACGAACCCCGCCAGACCGGTGAGATGCGCCCCCGTGCCGTGGGTGCCGGTGGACACCGCGCCCGCGATCGTCTGGGCGTCGATGTCGCCGAGGTTGGGGACGGCGAGCCCGAGGTGGGCCAGCGTGGCGTTGAGCGCACGCAGCGTCGTCCCGGCCCGCACCCACACCCGCGCCACCGTGCCGGAGGACGGGTCTCCCCGCTCGGGTGTGTCGAGGCGCTCGACCCCGTCGAGGCCGCTCATCGCCCGGAGATCGACCATGACGTCGTCGGTGACGGCGATGGCGGTGAAGGAGTGACCCGAGCCGACGGGACGCACGGTGCGCCCCTCCTCCCGCGCCCGGGCCAGCACGTCGGCGACCTCGACAGCCGTCGTCGGGAACGCGATCCGCGCCGGTGCGCAGGTGTGGTTGCCGGCCCAGTTGGTCCATGATCCGCCGGTCCGGTCGGGCTGGGGACTCATCCGAAACACCGCTCTTCTCCTCGATAGGTGGGCACCACGTCGGCGACCGCGCCGCCGGTCACGAGGTGCAGACGATCGACGCGCTCACAGAGCTCACCGGCCTTGGCATGCCGGAACCACACGCGGTCACCGACCTCGAGGTGGACGCCGGCGGGGACACGCAGCGGCGTCTGGACCTCACCGGCTCCCTCGGTGCCCACGAGCCGCAACCCCCGCGGCCACCAGGGCCGTGGGAGACGCGAGGCTCCGGCCGCGCCGGAGGCGACGAGGCCCGCCCCGAACACCGTGACGTACCCCGGCGCCGGGCGTCGCACCACGGTCGTGACGAAGAACGCGGCGGGCTCGAGGTCGAAGGCGCGGTAGTCGTCGAAGAGGTGCGGCGCGAACAGGCCCGATCCGGCGGCGACCTCGGTCACCGACGGGTCGGGACCCATGAGGTGCAGGCTCCCCGTGCCGCCCGCATTGACGAGCAGGCCGATGCCCGCGATCTCGATGGCCGCCTCGACGATCCGGCGGCGGCGTCCGGCCAACTCGGCCGCCGATCGGCGCTGCACCTGCCGCACGAGGCGGGAGGAGTCGGCCACCCCGGCGATCTGCGCGTCGTAGAACATGAGGCCCGCCGGTTCGAGCACGTCACTGGCGACGAGGCGGTGCACCAGCGGCGCGACGTCCGCCTCGGTCCGCAGGGGGGAACGGCGGGCCCCCAGGTGGATCCGCCCGATCCGATAGGAGGCGTCGACGTCGAGGCACACCCGCAGCCGGTGCCCGTCGGGGACCGACCCTGCCCGCATGACGCTCTCCGCGAGGTCGAGGTGGGCGTCGCCGTCGGCCATGACGACGATGCGGCGACGGGCCTCGGCGTTCCCGGCGAGCCGTTCGAACGCGGCCCGATCGACGCTGGGATAGGCGACGAGGACGTCGTGGTCGGCGGGGAGGGTGTCGGTGCCCGTCACGAGCCAGAGGGCCTCCTCGAGGGAGAACGCGAGCACACCGGAGAACCCGGGCCGTCGCAGAACCCGGGCCGTGAGGAACCGGCACCGCACCGACTTGCTCGCGACCCGGATCGGGGACCCACCGGCGCGCTCGACGAGGGCGTCGGCGTTGCGGTCGAACGCGTCGAGATCGACGACCGCGAACGGGGGCTCCAGGTGCTGCGTCGTCGCGACGAGGGCGGAGGGGGCGTCCTCGTGCGCGGTCCCTCCAGTCGGACGCACCCGTCGGCCTGCGGACATCCACGGCTCCTCAGGTCGTCGGCGACATCTGCGGATCACACCCTCAGCGTGGCCCTCCGCCCTGTCAAGACCCACCGCATGTCGGAGCCGCGCAGCCTCCCGAGCCGGTCCGGGTCCCTCCCCCTCTGCTCGCTCGGAGCCGTCGGCAGCAGGTGGGGGCGTCGGGGGTTGGTGGGGGTTGGTGAGGGTCGGTCGGTGAGAGGCGACCCCGGCCGGTGGCACCTGACCGCTGGAACGTGGCCGGTGGGATGTGGCCGCCGGAACGTGGCCGGTGGGATGTGGCCGCCGGGATGTGGCCGGTGGCAGGGTGAGCACATGCAGACCGACGCCCCCACCCGACCGGGTCCCGAGCAGTACCTCGCGGCGATCGAGGCGGACTCCGCCCGTGTCGTTCAGGCACTGTCCGACGTCGAGGAGTCGGCGGCGGTGCCCACCTGCCCGGGGTGGACCGCGCTCGACCTCGCCCGACATCTCGCCGAGGTCCAACACGCGTGGGCCGGCAACGTGCGCGAGGGCGTGACGACGCCGACGCAGGCCGAAGACCTGCGGGTCGCCGATCCCCTCCCCGAGGCCGACGGTCTGGACGCGACCCTCGCGCTGCTCAGCGAGGCGACCGGCGAGCTGCTCGGCGCGCTGCGTGGTCGGTCCCCGGAGCAACCGGCCTGGTCGTGGGCGTCGGACCAGACGATCGGGTTCGTCCTGCGTCGTCAGGCGCACGAGGCGTGCGTCCACCGCCTCGACGCCGAACTCACCGCCGCGCCCGACGGCAGCGCTCGCACCCTCGTCGATGCGATGCTCGCCGCCGACGGGGTCGACGAACTCCTCCACCTCGTCGCGGAGTTCACGCCTGCGGCCTCCCACGAGGACCCCGCGGGGCGGCCCGTGCGGGTCGTCGCCTCCGACACGGGCACGACGTGGCTCGTCACCGTCGACGCGGGCGCGGGGGCGATCGAGGTCGCCACCGCCGATCCCGCCGACGGCACCGTGCGCCCCCAGGCGATCCTCACGGGCACCGGGGAGGATCTGCTCTGCGCCTTCTGGGGTCGTCCCCCGGTCAGCGACCTGCACCGGGTCGGTGATCCGCTCCTCATCGCCGAGCTGGAGAGCATCCTCACCCGAGCCCGGTGAAACCCAGACGGCAGATGGGATGGCAGCTGAGGTATCGCCCAGGCAGTACTCCAGCATCCATCCCATCCGCCGTCTCGGGTTCACGCCGGGCGGGGGCGCCGGCGTCGTGCACGCAGGGGTGGGGTCGTTCAGCCGACCAGCGTCACCCCGCCCCAGCCGATGAGCCCGACGGCGAGGGTGGTGAGGGTGGCGAGCACGACGGGCCGGCCTCCGACGGTCTTGAGGGTCGCGATGCGGACGCCGCAGCCGAGGGCGAACATCGCGGCGGCGAGCAGGACGGTCTGGACGACCTTGAGGGCGTCGAGCGTCGGGCTCGGGAGCACGCCGACGGTGCGCACGAGCACGGCGAGGAGGAACCCGACGACGAACAGCGGGACGATCGGGGGGAGCCGCTGCTCACGGGCTCCCCCGCCCGGCGCCGCCGCGCAGCCGGCCCGGCGCCGCATCTGCCATCCGAACCACACCGCCACCGGCGCGAGCATGAGCACACGCGCGAGCTTGACGACGACCGCCCCCTCGAGAGCGCCCCCGCCGATGATGCCGGCGGCGGCCACGACCTGCGCGACCTCGTGGATGGAGGCCCCTGCCCACAACCCGCCGACGTGCGCGCCGAGTCCGAGCAGTGCGACGAGCAGCGGGAGCAGCGGGATCATCAGCGTCCCGAAGAGCACGACGAGCGCGAGCGCGGTGACGACGTCCTCGTCCTGCTTGTCGTCGATGACCCCTTCGACGCCCGCGACCGCCGCCGCACCGCAGATGGAGAACCCGGCGCCGATGAGGCTTCGCTGGGCGGGGCGGATCCCGAGCATCCGGCCGCCGAACTCCGCGACGAGGAGTCCCCCGACGACGACGGCGAGGACCACCCCGATCATGCCGGCACCGAGACCGGCGATGTCCAGCAGCGACACCTGCAGGCCGAGCAGGACGATCCCTGCGCGCAGCAGGGTCTTCGCCGCGACGGCGAGGCCGGGTGCGGTGGCCTCGGGCATCCGGACGAGGTTCGTGAGCACGACGCCGACGAGGATCGCGACGAGCAGGGCGCTGAGGGTGGGGACGAGGGTGTTGAGGCCGAGCGCCGCGAGCGCGACGGTGAGCGCCAGGGCGAGGCCGGGGCCGACCCGTCGGAACGCGCCGGGATCGGCCGGGTCGTCGACGGAGAGGAGGGCGCGGTCGCCCGGTCGGGAAGTCACCTCGTCAGCGTCTCGTGGGGTCGGCGGCCGCGCTAGCGCCCTCCTGCGAATGGGGTCATATCATCGAGGCATGACCTCACGGGCACCGGACGTCGAGGGCCTCACCCTGCTCAGCGTCGTGGCGCGCACCGGGAGCCTCGGCGCCGCCGCGCGGACGATGGGCCTCGCCCAGCCCAACGCCAGCCGGATGCTCGCCCGGCTCGAACGCGACCTCGGGCTCTCGCTGGTCGACCGCAGTCCCTCGGGGTCACGCCTCACCCCCCACGGGCGTCTCGTCGTCGACTGGGCCGAACCCGTCCTCACCGCCCTCGACCGGCTCGCCGCGGGCGCGGAGTCCCTGCGCGAGGACCGCGCCTCCCATCTCGTCGTCGGTGCGAGCCTCACCGTCGGGGAGCACCTCGTGCCGCGGTGGCTCACGCGGTTCCGCAGCGAGCATCCCGAGGTCCAGGTGCGGATCCGGGTGATGAACTCCGCCGACGTCGTCGCGGCCGTCGAGTCCCGCACCATCGACGTCGGCTTCGTCGAGTCCCCCACCGTCCCGTCGTCGCTGCAGAGCCTCGTCGTCGGACACGACGAACTCGTCGTCGTCGTCGCGCCGGACCATCCGTGGACCCACCGCACCCAGGTGAGCGTCGACGACCTCGCCGCGACCCCACTCGTTGTCCGCGAGCCGGGCTCGGGCACGCGCGACACCGTCGACGAACTCCTCGCGGGGCGGGAGGCCGCGACGCCGGTGATGGAGCTGTCGAGCATCACGGCGATCGTCAGCAGCGTCGCGGCCGGAATCGGGCCGGCGGTCGTCTCGGCGCACGCCGTCACCGATGCGGTCCGCGATCACCGGGTGCGCATCGTCCCGCTCGCCGGGCAACCGCTGCGGCGCGACCTGCGGGCGGTCTGGCGCCCGAGCCGCCGCCTCGGCGTGTCCTGGGACTTCGTCCTCACCGCCTGCCACACACCGCCGAGCTGACCGGGCTTCCGCCGGCCGGCGATGACCGCCGCCGACGGCACGCACGACGTGACTCCGAGGTGGGCGACGAGACCCCGCTCGTCGCGCTCGTCGTGACGAATGACGGGGTGGTCGAAGGCGTCGAGGACATGCGTCGCCGCCGACGAGGTCCGCCATCGGCAGCAGGTCGGCGAGCGACGTCGTGTGACGCGGTGGCGGGCTCCCCCTCGCCGGCGACGGGAAGACCGCACCACCCCTCAGAACAGGGCGCTCATGAGCGCGCGGCGCGCCTTGACGACCCGCTCGTCCTGGGCACCGACGACCTCAAAGAGCTCGACGAGGCGGGTGCGGACCTTCTCCCGGTCCTCGTCGGCCAGTCGCCGCACGAGGTCGACGAGGCGCGAGAACGCGTCCTCGACGTGGCCACCGAGGAGGTCGAGGTCGGCGATGACGAGCTGGGCGTCGACGTCGTCGGGCGAGTCGGCGGCGGCGGCGCGGGCGGCGGCGAGGTCGACGCCCTGCGTGCGCTCCATGAGCGAGACCTGGGCCAGCCCGGCCGCGGCGTCGGCGTCCTTGGGGTTCTTCTTGAGCGCCGCGCGGTAGGCCTCGACGGCGGCGGCGTAGTCGCCCGCCTCGATGGCGTCGTAGGCAGCCTGGTGCTCGGGCGAGAGGGGCTCCGGCTCGGGCTCGGCGCCGCCGACGGCGACGCGTCCGGTCACGCCGTTCTCCTGCGCGACCTGGAGGAGCTGCTCGAGGGCCGGAAGGAGCTGGTCGACGGGGATGACGCCCGGGGACAGCGGCACCGGCTGCGCGGCGATGATCCCGAGCGTGAAGGGAAGCTGCTGCACCTGGAACGCCTGCGCGATGCGCGGCTGCGCGTCGGCGTCGACCGCGATGACCCGCAACCGGCCACCGAGCCGCTCGGCGGCCGTGACCGCGTTGGTCACCGCGGCCTCGGTCTCGGGGTGGGAGGCGGACCAGACGACGGCGAGCGCCGCGACGTCCTGCGTCCCCAGCATGAGCTCCTGGAACGACGCCTCGTCGGCGTCGACACGGATGCCGCCGGGCGCGACGGCTCCCGGCTGCTCGCTCTTGGGCCCCTGCCCGAGGGAGGACAGGTCGACGGCACCACGCAGGGCGGAGGAACGGATCGGAGGCTGTTCGGTCATGACGGCATTCTTGCCGACGTGGGCGCGCGGGTGACAACCGGCGGCCCGGCCGACGCGACGGGCCCGCCGCACCGGGTGTCGGCGCAGCGGGCCCGAGCGGGACTCCCCCATGCGAGCGGACCGATCAGGATCGACCGCGATCCTCCCGGCCCCGGGTGGGAGGCCTCAGAAGCGGGCGGGCTCCCGGTAGATGCCCCACTCGTCGCGCAGGGCGTTGCAGATCTCCCCGAGGGTGCACTCGGCGCGGACGGCGTCGAGCATCGCGGGGATCATGTTCTCGCCGGTGCGGGAGACCTCGACCATGCGGGAGAGCGCGTCGGCGGCGATGTCCTCGTTGCGGGCGGCGCGGCGCTCGCCCAGCTCACGCACCTGCTCGCGCTCGACCTCGTGGCTGACCCGGAGGATCTCGAGTTCGCTCGCGACGGAGTCGGTGTGGCAGTTGACCCCGACGACGCGCTTGTCGCCCTTCTCGAGCGAGATCTGGTGCTGGAAGGCCGCGTCGGCGATCTCGGCGGAGAACCAGCCCTCCTCGATGCCGCGCAGGATTCCGGCCGTCATCGGCCAGGTCGCGTCGGCGCCCTTGTGGCCGGTGTTGGCGCGGACGATCTCGGCGAGGCCGGCCATGTCGTCGACACCGACGCTGCTGCCGCCGAGGCGCAGGATCTGGTCGAAGATCCGCATGGCCTCGGCCTCGATCTTGTCGGTGAGGGCCTCGACGTACCAGGAGCCGCCGAGCGGGTCGGCGACGTTGGTGACGCCGGTCTCCTCCATGATGACCTGCTGGGTACGCAGGGCGACCTCGGCCGACTGCTCGGTGGGGAGGGCGAGGGTCTCGTCGAGGGCGTTCGTGTGGAGGGAGTTCGTGCCGCCGAGGACGGCCGCGAGCGCCTCGGTCGCGGTGCGGACGACGTTGTTGAGCGGCTGCTGCGCGGTGAGGGAGACACCGGCGGTCTGGGTGTGGAACCGCAGCCACTGCGCCTTCTCGCTCGTCGCGCCGTAGACGTCGCGCATCCACGTGGCCCAGATCCGACGCGCCGCGCGGAACTTCGCGATCTCCTCGAAGAAGTCGACGTGGGAGTCGAAGAAGAAGCTCAGCCCGGGCGCGAAGGAGTTGACGTCGAGGCCGCGGGAGAGACCGAGTTCGACGTACCCGAAACCGTCGGCAAGGGTGAACGCGAGCTCCTGCGCGGCCGTCGACCCGGCCTCGCGGATGTGGTAACCCGACACCGAGAGCGGCTTGTACGCGGGGATGTTCGCGTCGCAGTACTCCATGAGGTCGCCGATGAGGCGCAGGTGGGGCTCGGGGGAGAACAGCCACTCCTTCTGGGCGATGTACTCCTTGAAGATGTCGGTCTGCAGGGTGCCGTTGAGCTTGCCGACGTCGCAGCCCTGCCGCTCGGCGGCGACGAGGTACATGCAGAAGACGGGGACGGCCGGCCCCGAGATCGTCATGGACGTCGTCACGTCCTCGAGGGTGATGTCGGAGAAGAGGATGTCCATGTCGCTCGCGGAGTCGACGGCGACACCGCAGTGACCGACCTCGCCCAGGCTCATCGCGTCGTCGGAGTCGCGGCCCATGAGGGTCGGCATGTCGAAGGCGACGGAGAGCCCGCCGCCGCCACGGCCGAGGATCATCTTGTAGCGCTCGTTGGTCTGCTGGGCGTTGCCGAAACCGGCGAACTGGCGGATGGTCCACGTGCGGCCGCGGTAGCCGGTCGGGTACAGGCCGCGGGTGAAGGGGAACTCCCCCGGCCACCCGATGCGGTCGAAGTCGGGATCGGCGCGCTCCTGCTCGGGCGTCGGGCCGTAGGCGGGCTCGACCTGCATGCCGGAGAGCGTCGTGAAGTCCGCCTCGCGGATCTTCGAGGCGGCGTAGCGCTGCTCCCAGCGCTCGCGACCGGAGAGCGTGGTCTGGGTCTCGTTCGGCGACGTCATCGTCATGCCTGCCAAGATACTAGGACTTCCTAGTAAATAGCCAGGGGTGCGCTCGACGGTGCGGTGAACGGTCCGACGACGCTCCAGATCGGCCGCCACGACACCGCCGAGGTCGCCGCCGCACCGCGTGTTCCGCCCGCCCACCCCCTCCCGGAGGTGCGTCCGGCGAACGTACGGTGCAAGGTCGATCTCGCGGTGCACGGTCGAGGGCGGCGTCGCTCTCCGACGCCTCAGCTCGTGACGTCGCGGGTGCGGAATCGCCACAGCGCCGCCGCGAGGCCGAGGGCGATGTAGACCGCGAAGACCCTCAACCCCGCGAGCATGGGCTCGGTGAACACCGGCTCCCGGAACAGGTCGGCGAAGGCCATCCAGTGGGTGGGGATGAGGAAGGGGTGCACGGCCTCCATCTGCGGCAGGGCGCCGATGATCTGCATCGTCATCGTCACGATGACGACGGCGATCATCGCGGCGATCGGCTGCTCGGTGAGGCTCGAGACGAGCATGCCGATCGCGAGGACGGCCGCGAGCGCGGCCGTCGCGTATCCGACCGCGAGCACGACGCGCCACAGTCCTTGGGCGTAGGTGAGCTCGAACCCCGAGAGCGTCGGCACGGGGCCGGCGCCGAAGAGCAGGAGCCCGACGAGCACCCCGGTCCCCGCGACGACGAGCACGGCGAAGAGCACCCCGGCGAGCGCCGCGAGGTACTTGGCGAGCAGCAGGCGGGTCCGTCCGACGGGCACCGTGAGCACGTACCGCAAGGTCCCGCTGCCGGCCTCCCCCGCGAGGGCGTCCCCGCTGACGGCGGCGACGGCGAGGGGGAGGAACAGCGGCATCTGCACCGTGAGGGCGGTGAGGGCGACGAACATCCCGTTGGTCGTGATGTCGGCGAGGAAGGCCGGACCCACGCCCGGTTCGGGCGCGGCCTGGCGGACGGCGAAGGCGATGACGATCGGCACCGCGGCGAGGATGAGGATGCCGATCTGGTTGCGGCGCCGGCTCGCGATGAGGCCCATCTCGGAGCGCACGAGGCGCCAGAAGGCGCCCGGCCGTGGGCGGCGACCTCCGACGTGGGCCGACCCGGTCGCCGCCGGCGTCCGGGACGGGGTCGGGGACGGGGTCGACGACCTCAGGGTGCCGTCCTCACCGGGCGTGCTCGGGGGCGTGACGCCGGACGGGGCGGCGAGCGGGCGTGAACTAGCGGGAGACATCGAAGCCCTCTCCGGTGAGCGAGACGAACAGGTCCTCCAGCCGCGGCGGCCGCAACTCGAACCCGCGGACACCGACGCCGGCGTCGACCAGGGCGGCGACGAGGTGTTCGGGCTCGAGGTCGGGGCAGGTCGCGGTGACGACCGGCCCGTCCGTCGTGTCGACGACGGCGACGTCGGTGAGCCCGAGGCCGCCGAGCACCTCGACGGCCCGGACGGGTTCGGCGGTGGTGACCCGGACCTGGGTGGGTGCGAGGGCGCGGATCTCCCCGACGGTGCCCTGGGCGACGACCGCGCCCTGCCGCATGACGCCGAGGTGGGTGCACACCTGCTCGATCTCCGAGAGCAGATGGCTCGAGACGAGGACGGTGACGCCCTCGGCGTTGAGTTCGCCGAGCAGGTGACGGATCTCGCGGGTGCCCTGCGGATCGAGACCGTTCGTCGGCTCGTCGAGGACGAGGAGGTCGCGCTCGGCGAGGAGGGCGGCGGCGATCGCGAGCCGCTGCCGCATGCCGAGGGAGTAGGCCCGGTACCGCTTGTCGGCGGCGTTGAGCAGACCGACGCGTCGCAGCGCCGTCTCGATGCGTCCGGCGGAGGTCGCGGGGTCGGCGAGGGCGTCGACGGCGTCGAGGCGACGCAGGTTGGCCCGTCCCGTGAGGTGGTGGTGGAAGGCCGGCCCCTCGACGAGCGACCCCACCCGCGTGAGCACGCTCGAGGCGCGGTGCGGCACGGGTTCGCCGAGGATCTCGATGGAGCCCGAGGTGGGTCGGATGAGGCCGAGGAGCATCCGGATCGTCGTCGTCTTGCCCGAGCCGTTGGGGCCGAGGAACCCGTAGATCGATCCCCGGGGCACCTCGAGGTCGATGCCGTCGACGGCGCGATGGGAGCCGAACGCCTTGACCAGCGCCGAGGTGCGCACGGCCGGGGCCGGACCCTGATCGTCCCCACCCGGGCCGACGCCCGCCCCCTCGTGTCGGGGGCGGGCGGGCGGGCCGGTGCGTTCGCGGGGCAGCGCCGTCATCGGCGGGTCGCGAGCGCGGCGGTGAGCTGCGTGGAGGGGACGGCGCCGACGGCGACCCGGCCGTCGTCGGTGAGGACGGCGGAGAACAGCGTGCCGTCGAGGACCCGGCCGCTGCCCCACGCCCCGGAGGTCTGCGGCAGGGAGTCGAGGACCCCGGCGAGGTCGGGCGCGGCGTCGCCGTGCGGGCCGGTCGACTCGCCGTCACCGCTGGTCATCTCGGCGAGCGCGTCCTTGCCGAGGTTCGCGACGTAGACACGGCTCCACCCCTGTCCCACGACCTGCAGGTCGTCCTTCGCGTCGCGCTTCGCCTCGGCCTTGGCCTTGGCGTCGCCCGTGGTCTTCCCGTCGCCCTTCGCCCGGTGCGGCTTGGTCGCGTCGTGTGAGGCACCCGCGGCGGACAGGTCCTGCTTCTCCAGGGTCGTCCCGGCGGGCGGGGTGAAGGTGAACATGCGGTCCTCGACGTCACCCATGTCGATGCTGCTGAACCCGACCTCGTAGGCGGGCGAGCTCAGACGCGTCGAGAACACCTGCACGCGCAGCGGGATCATCGTCTCGCCGTCGACGGCGAGACGGACGTCCTTGACGAGGGTGTCCTTCTGCTTGGGGGTGAGCACGAGTTCGTAGGCGTCACGACCGGCGACGCGGGAGACCGACGTCGTCGACACGGTGGAGTCCTCACCGAGCCGCGCGAGGATCTGCTGCGAGGCCTCCTGCGGGGTGGCGGGCATCGTCGCGCCGTCGCTTCGGTGCGTCTGCCCGCTCGGCGTGTCGGCGGGCAGGGTGTACTGCACGGCCTTCTTCTCGGTGCTCGACCAGACCCAGGCCTGCGACCCGTTGCGGACGATGTCGGTCTCGCCCGCGTCGCCGAGCTTGGCGAGGCGCACCTTCTCCGGTCCGTCGTACCAGACCCGCATCGTGTGCGACCCGCTCACCAGCGACGTGAGTTCGGCGGAGTCGCTCATGCCCGGCATGTCGGGCAACCCGAGGTCGGCCTTGGCGACGACGGTGCCCGACAGCGCGGGCACGCTCGCCTGCTGCAGGCCGGTGAGGATCTCCTCGGCGCTCTTGTCCGGGAGGCCGTCGGCCGCGCCCGCTCCGATCGTGCCGTAGCCGATACCGCCGGCGACGACGAGGGCGGCGACCGTGGGCACCGCCCACCGTGCCCGGTGTGAGGTCGTGGTTCGTGCCGTGGGCTGGTGCTCGCTCATGACTCCATGCTCCCCCGTCCTCCTGACGGCGTCCTGAAACGACGAGGCCGCCCCGCGGTCCCGGACGTGGTGGCGCGCTCGCCGGACCCACGGCGACCGTGGGAACCTGGAGGACATGCGGGTGCTCGTGGTCGACGACGAACCGGGCATGACCCGCGCCCTGCGTCGGGGTCTCACCGCGGAGGGGTTCGTCGTCGAGATCGCCCACGACGGCCCGACCGGGCTCCAGGCCGCGCGCTTCGGCGAATTCGACGCCGTCCTGCTCGACATCATGCTGCCGGGCATGTCGGGGTACGACGTCGTCCGCACCCTGCGCGCGGAGGACAACTGGGTGCCCGTCCTCATGGTCTCGGCCAAGGACGGGGAGTACGACCAGGCCGACGGACTCGACTGCGGCGCCGACGACTACCTCGTCAAGCCCGTCTCGTTCGTCGTCCTCGTGGCCCGTCTGCGCGCCCTGCTGCGCCGCGCGCCCGCGCCCCGGCCGGTCCTCCTCGAGGCCGCCGGGGTCAGCCTCGACCCGGCGAGCCGGGACGTCACCGTCGACGGCGACGACATCGCCCTCTCCACCCGTGAGGCCGCCCTCCTCGAACACCTGCTCCGCGCCCACCCACGGCCCGTCTCCAAGGAACGACTCCTCGACGACATCTGGGCCGGGGCGAGTGCGGACCCCAACGTCGTCGAGGCCTACGTCGGTCACCTCCGCCGCAAGATCGGTCGCGCCCGCATCACGACGGTCCGCGGTCTCGGTTATCGCCTCACCGCCTCCGACGACGGCGCATGAGCGCCGGCATCCGCACCCGCATCGTCGGGACGACGACCGCCGTCCTCTGCCTCGCCCTCCTGCTCGGCGCCGCCGTGCTCGCGGCGGGGACGTGGTGGGCGGAGCGTGCCGCGGTCGACGCCGGGCTGCGCTCGGTGGCCGCGGACGTCGCGACGCTCGTCGAGGAGAACCGCCTGCCCGTCGTCCTCCCGGTCTCGGGGGCGCGATACGTGCAGGTCGTCGACGGTGAGGGCGCCGTCGTCTCGGCCTCGGCGTCGGCCGACCGGCTCACCGCACTGGTGTCGCGCGAGGAGATCGTCGAGGCGCGCGAGGCGCCGATCGAGGTCCCGGCCTCCCGGATCGCGGAATCGGGACGCCTTCGCGTGCTCGCGCTCGCGGCCGGTCCGGAGTCCCGGCAGCGCACGGTCGTCGTCGCCGTGCCCGTCGAGCCCGCCTCGCAGACCCAGCGCGGCCTGTGGCTCGGGTTGGCGATCGGGGTGCCCCTTCTGCTCCTCGTCTCGGGATGGCTCCTCGCCCGCGCCGTCGGGGCGGCCCTCGCCCCCGTCGAGCGCCTCCGCGCCGGCGCCGACCGCATCGGCGCCGCGCGCCTCGAACCGGATCGCGAGGGTACCCCGAGCCCGGACGACGCACGCGAGCGCGACTCGCGGCGCCTCCCCGTCCCGGAGCCGAGGGACGAGATCAGGGCGCTCGCGCTCACCCTCAACCGCATGCTCGACCGCCTCGACGCCGCGGACGCGACGCGGCGACGTTTCGTCGCCGACGCCGCGCACGAGTTGCGCAGCCCCGTCGCGAGCCTGCGGATGCAGGTCGAGGTCGCCGCCCGCCTCGGCGAGGACGGCGACCTGCCCGCCGACCTGCTTCCCGACGTCGAGAGACTCACCCGCCTCGTCGACGACCTGCTCCTGCTCGCGCGGGCCGACTCCGACGACGCCCCCCGACACCCGACGACGGTCGACTGCGGCGACCTGGTCGGCCGCGTCGTCGAGCGCTACGACGGGGCGCGCGTCCCGGTCTCCCCCGGGGCCGAGACCGATGGGGTGTTCCTCGTGCACGTCGACGCCCTCAGCCTCGACCGCGCCCTCGTCAACCTCCTCGACAACGCCGTCCGCCACGCGAGGACACGGGTGTCGGTGAGTGTGCGTCACGCCGACGCCGACGACCGCGCCGACGCCGACCACCGCGCCGCCGTCGACCACCGCGCCGCCGTCGAGGACCGCGCCGCCGTCGAGGACCGCGCCGCCGTCGAGGACCGCGCCGCCGACGAGGCCGGAGGTGCCTCAGTCGCGGGCTCGACCGTGCCGACCCGGCGCGCCGTCCTCATCGAGATCGTCGACGACGGCGCCGGCATCCCCGCGGCCGACCGGGTGCGCGTGTTCGACCGCTTCACCCGCCTCGACGAGGCGAGGGATCGCGATGCGGGTGGCAGCGGGCTCGGGTTGCCGATCGTCGCGGAGATCCTCCGCCGGGAGGGCGGGTCGGTCTCGCTCCACGACCGCCCCGACGGCGGGCCCGGACTCCTCGTCCGGGTGTGGCTCCCCCGCGCCGACGACCCGGCCGGCGCACCCGACTCCCCACCTGCGACCTCGCCACTCCCCCTCCCTCGAACCGGAGGCGGCCTCTCGCACCGGAAGGGGGGGCCTCCGCTGTGAGAGCCCGCCTCCGGTTCGAGGGAGGGACGTCGACGTGAGCGGACTCAGGCGTCCTGGGGCGAGGCGACGTCGCCGTGGCCGACGCGGATCTTCTCGAGAAGCCGGAAGAGCTCGACCCGTTCGGCGCCGGTGAGTGCGGAGACACCGAACCCCGCGTCGACGAGGCGCTGCATCCCCTTCTCGACTGCCGCGCGGCCGGCGGGGGTGATGACCGCGAGGGTGCCGCGGCCGTCGTCGGGGTTGGGGATGCGCTCGACGTACCCCTGCGCCTCCAACCGGCGGACGAGACTCGTCGCACTCGTCGGATGCACCATGAGGCGCTCCCCCACGATGCTCATCGGTTGACGTCCCTCACGGCTGAACGTGAGGAGCACGAGGGCCTCGAACCGCGCGAACGTGAGGTCGACCTCCGCGAGGAGCCCGTCGAAATCGGCGAGGAGGAGTTGCTGCACGCGCATCACCGAGGTCGCCGTGGCCATCGACTGCGGCGCCGACGCCCTCCCCCAGGTGCGCTCCCACAACACCGCCGCCCGGCGGATCGGGTCGAACGCCAGAGTGCGGGGAGTCTTCATGCAGGTCAGCCTACGGTTCTCAGGCGATGCGACCGAACCACCACCGGCGCTCCGCCGCCGCCCATCGGCTGGCACGCCTCATCGCCGGCGAGGCCTCGCCGTGGCACGACCCGAGGAGCGGGTCCGGAGCACTCCGGCGCCGTGCGCCGCCTGTCGCACGGTCGCCGGCGACCCCTCGGGCCTCCCCGTCGGCACGGTGGGACGCGGCGTCTGACCGCCGGACGCGGCGGAGGCCTCGGGCTGCGAGGACGTCTCCGGCGTCGGCTCCACGTCGTCGACCTGCAGCGGCGGTGCGTAGTCGCCGCGATGCAGGTGGCGCCACCGACCGAGGCCGAGCGGCGGGCGGGGCGGAACGGTGAGACTCACCGGCTTCTCGACGACGAGGAACAGCACCGTGGCGACCACCCACGTCGGGACGAGCGTGACGACGGACATGACCCAGAACGCCGCGTCCCCGTGGAATCGTTCGGGCAGGAGCCTGCTGGCCATGAGGAACACGAACTGGATCGTGAGGCTGTGGATGAGGTAGTAGGAGTAGCTCATGTTGCCCCACCACCGCAGGGGGCGCGCTGACAGCAGCACGTTGAGGGGGCCTCGACCGGCCGCGCGCAGGGCGATGGAGACGAAGATCCCGAACGTCACGGCGAGCGTGAGCACGTGCAGAGCGTTGCCGACCGGTCCGCCCAACTGCGGCAGGATGGCGGGTTTGAGGTACCCCGGATCGAACACGAAGGCCAGCGCGAGACCGGAGACGAGCACCGCCAGAGCCCCCCACTCGGCACTCACCCGAGCCGGCGCACGCGACTCACGACGATGGAGCACCTCGTACACGACGATGCCGGAGACGAACATGATGAGCCGGGTGCGGAGGGACTCGCGGTCGAGACAGTGGACGAACCACATCGTTCCGAGTGCGACGAAGAAGGTGACGCGCCACGGACTCGCCCACCGACGCATCGCCAGCACGCCCACGACCAGCGGGATCGTGAGGTAGTAGAACACCTCGAAGCTGAGCGACCAGGTGACGACGTTGAGCGGTGGGATCTCGAAGATTCCCGGGAGGAGAAGGAGGTTGGCTCCGAGGTAGAGGGCGGCCGGAACGGCGCCGTCGGGGATCTTGCTCTCCGACGGCACGAGCATCGACAGGACCACGTACAGACAGAACACGGCGAAGAACGTCGGGTAGATGCGCCGCAGTCGGCGGCGCATGTACAGGGGGTAGTGCAGCGCGCGGCGGATCACGCCGCCGTAGATGAGATACCCGGACAGGACGAAGAACAGGTCGACGCCGCTGTGCCCGATGCCGTACACCACGTCGGCGAGGCCCTGCGTGAGCGGACCGCGACTCCAGGCGTCGTAGATCGCCGTGAAGTGGACGCCGAAGACGAGCAGGACGGCGAATCCGCGCATCCCCTCCATCGTGTAGCTGCGCGAGGGGTCGTGGGGGGCCAGTTCGTAGACGCCGGCGAGGCGTTCGTCAGATGCGAGGACACCGCTGCTCCTGAGGGGCCGGGCTCGTGTCCACGCAGTCGCGCGTGACTCCCGAGCGGGGCGAGTGCACGTCGAGGGAAGGGTCGTGATCTCTCGACATGGCGGCACGCCGCCTGTGCATCTTAGTCCCCCAACGGAATCCAGGTGCGCAGGGCGAGGGCCGACCGCTCGCTCCACCGCCGACGACGCGGTCGTCGGCGGTGTGCTCAGGTGAGGGCGGCGAGGATCTCGTCGGACGCGCGGAAGGGGTCGGTCTCGCCCGCGACGACGGCGGCGGAGAGGTCGTCGATGGCGTTCCCGCCGCGCAGATCACCCATCCGTGCGCGCAACTGGCCGAGCACGATCGCCTCGATCTCGTCGGCGGCACGGGCGCGGCGGCGGCGCTCGAGCTCACCGTGTTCGGTCATCCACGCGAAGTGCTTCTCGATGCCCTCGAGGACCTCGTCGATGCCCTCCATGCGGTCGGCGATCGTCTTGAGGACCGGCGGACGCCAGAGGTGCGGCTCGGTGCGGTCGCCGAGGCTGATCATGTGCCGGATGTCGCGGACCGTGGCGTCGGCACCCTCACGGTCGGCCTTGTTGACGACGAACACGTCGCCGATCTCGAGGATGCCGGCCTTGGCGGCCTGGATGCCGTCGCCCATCCCCGGGGCGAGGAGGACGAGCGTCGTGTCGGCCATGCCGACGATCTCGACCTCGCTCTGCCCCACGCCGACCGTCTCGACGAGGATGACGTCACAGCCCGCCGCATCGAGGACCCGTAGGGCCTGGGGCGTCGCCGACGAGAGGCCACCGAGGTGCCCGCGGCTCGCGAGGGAACGGATGTAGACCTCGGGATCGAGGGCGTGATCCTGCATCCGGACGCGGTCGCCGAGGAGGGCCCCGCCGGAGAACGGCGAACTCGGGTCCACCGCGAGCACACCGACCCGCTTGCCCTGCTTGCGCAGCGCCGTGACGAGGGCATTCGTCGAGGTCGACTTGCCGACCCCGGGGCTGCCGGTGATGCCGAGGACGTGTGCGTTGCCGGTGTGGGGGGCGAGCGCCGCCATGATCTCGCGCAGCGCCGGGTGGGCGTCCTCGACGAGGGAGATGAGCCGCGCGACCGCGCGGGGTGCTCCCTTGCGTGCGGATTCCACGAGTGCCGGGACGTCGACCTGACGGGCCATCGGTGCGCTACCTCTTCGGGGTCGGGGGCGAAGAGAACGGCGGGGTGCGGCGCGGGGCCGCGGCGCCGTCCTGCGGGACGGGGATCCCTGGGACCGGTGGGCGAACCCACCGGTCCCAGCTTGCCCCAGGGATCAGGCCTTCGGGACCCGGACGATCAACGCGTCGCCCTGACCGCCACCGCCGCACAGCCCCGCGGCGCCGACACCGCCGCCGCGACGACGCAGTTCCTTGGCGAGGTGGAGGGTGATGCGGGCGCCGGACATGCCGATCGGGTGCCCCATGGCGATCGCCCCGCCGTTGACGTTGACCGCGTCGTCGGAGACGCCCAGGGACCGCGCGGAGGCCACACCCACCGCGGCGAACGCCTCGTTGATCTCGACGAGGTCGAGGTCGGAGGGCTCGATGCCCTCCTTGCGGCAGGCGGCGACGATCGCGTCGGACGGCTGGTTCTGCAGGCTCGAGTCCGGCCCGGCGACGTTGCCGTGGGCGCCGATCTCGGCGAGCCACTCCAGGCCGAGCTCCTCGGCCTTGGCCTTGCTCATGACGACGACCGCACACGCGCCGTCGGAGATCTGCGAGGCCGACCCGGCGGTGACCGTGCCCTCCTTGCCGAACGCCGGGCGCAGCTTGCCGAGGGTCTCGACGGTGGTCTCGGGGCGGATGCCCTCGTCCTTGGTGAACTGGACCGGGTCGCCCTTGCGCTGCGGGATCGACACCGGGACGATCTCGTCGTCGAAGAGCCCCTTCTCGGCCGCGGCCGCCGCGCGCTGGTGGCTCGCGGCGGAGAACGCGTCCTGCTCCTCGCGGCTCACCTCCTGCTCACCCGTGTTGGCGGCCTCGGTGAGGTGACCCATGCCCTGGTCGGTGAAGGCGTCCCACAGACCGTCGAAGTCCATGTGGTCCTTCATCGTGACGTTGCCGTACTTGTACCCGCTGCGGCTGCCGCGGAGCAGATGCGGCGCCTGCGACATCGACTCCTGGCCGCCGGCGACGACGACGTCGAACTCGCCCGCGCGGATGAGCTGGTCGGCGAGCGCGATGGCGTCGATGCCCGAGAGGCACACCTTGTTGATGGTGAGGGCCGGGACCCCCATCGGGATGCCGGCCTTGACCGCGGCCTGGCGGGCGGGGATCTGGCCGGCGCCGGCGGTGAGGACCTGGCCCATGATCACGTACTCGACCTGCTCGGGCGAGACGCCCGCCTTCTCGAGCGCGCCCTTGATGGCGATCCCGCCGAGGTCGGCACCGGAGAAGCCGGAGAGGGATCCCATGAGGCGGCCGATGGGCGTGCGGGCGCCGTCGACGATGACGCTGGTGGGGCGGGGGGAGGAGTCACTCATGGACAAGCCTTCCGGATCGGCGGCCGCACCGAAGAGGTCTCGGGACGGCCGTGTCGAGTTCGAGGTGTGGTGACGCGCCGCCGGCCTGCACAGGGTCATGACCGGCGGCTGGGCCCCACTGTAGGACCCACCCACGACAACGCTTCCGCGTGCAGGGCGTGACGCCCGTCGCGTCTCGCGAGCCCGCTCACCTGCTGCTGGGGGGCACCGTGAGCGCGTGTGAGCAGCGTCTCGGGGGCCGCCGAGCCACCGGGCCGTCGTCGCCCGCGGCGTGGTGGGACGTCACGGGCCGTTCGTCCTCCGCAGCGCACCGCCCCGTTCCCCTCGGCGCCGGAGCCTCCTAGGCTGGGGGGCATGAGCGCACAGGGACTCTTCACGCACATCGACCACGTCGGCATCGCCGTCCGTGACCTCGACGAGGCCATCGCCTTCTACGAGGAGAAGTACGGCATGACGATGGCCCACCGCGAGGTCAACGAGGAGCAGGGCGTTGCGGAGGCGATGATGGAGGTCGGCGACTCGACCTCCTGCATCCAGCTGCTCGCCCCGCTCAACGAGAAGTCGACGATCGCCAAGTTCCTCGACAAGAGCGGCCCGGGCATCCAGCAGATGGCCTACCGGGTCGAGAACATCGACGAGGTCTGCGCGACGCTGTCCGAGCGCGGCCTGCGCCTGCTCTACCCCGAGCCCAAGCGCGGCACCGCCGGATCGCGCATCAACTTCATCCACCCCAAGGACGCGGGCGGCGTGCTCGTCGAGCTCGTCGAGCCCAACCCCGAGGGCATGCACTGACCCCTCCACTCCCCCGTCACGGCTCCCGCGTCCTGCGATGCGGGAGCCGTTCTCGTTCCGCGTCGGCCCCCTCACCCCCTCATCACGAGCACAGGAGAGCACTCCCGAGCGCGGCCTCCGACCGCCCCCGAGCACCGGGGATGCCTGATTGTGAGACCAGGCTCACCGACCCGGCAGCTTCTCTCCGGGGCCCCGGCGGGGGAAGCTGACAAAAGCGCCGACGTGGGCGACGGCCTCGCGCCAGACCCGCGAGGCGCCGAACAGTGGACGCCGCCCCCCACCTTTGTCCAAGGCGTCCCGACCGACCCACGGAGGACGAGGATGCACGAGATTCGCGAGGCCATTCTGTCGGGCGATCGAACCCAGGAGACGTACGCGGGGTTGGCCCTCCCCGAGTCGTTCGAGGCCGTCGTCGTGCGCAAGGACGAGGTCGACATGTTCGAGGGCCGCGCGAGCCGGGACAAGGACCCCCGCGAGAGCCTTCACGTCGACGAGGTGGCCCTGCCGGAGCTCGCCCCCGGTGAGGCCCTCGTGGCCGTCATGGCCAGCGCCGTCAACTACAACACCGTGTGGACCTCGATCTTCGAGCCGGTCTCGACGTTCGGGTTCCTCGAGCGCTACGGCCGCACCTCCGAGGCCGCCAAGCGTCACGACCTGCCCTACCACATCGTCGGGTCCGACCTCTCCGGCGTCGTCCTGCGCACCGGCCCCGGCGTGCACCTGTGGAAGCCGGGCCAGGAGTGCGTCGCGCACTGTCTCTCGGTCGAGCTCGAGCACCACGACGGCCACAACGACACGATGCTCGACCCCGAGCAGCGCATCTGGGGCTTCGAGACCAACTTCGGTGGTCTCGCTCAGCTCGCGATCGTCAAGGCCAACCAGCTCATGCCCAAGCCCGAGCACCTCACGTGGGAGGAGGCGGCCTGCCCCGGTCTCGTCAACTCGACGGCGTACCGCCAGCTCATCAGCAAGAACGGCGCGGCGATGAAGCTCGGCGACCGCGTCCTCATCTGGGGTGCGAGCGGTGGCCTCGGGTCCTACGCCACCCAGATGGCACTGGCCGGTGGCGCCACCCCGGTCTGCGTCGTGTCCTCCCCCGAGAAGGCCGAGATCTGCCGCTCCATGGGAGCCGAGCTCGTCCTCGACCGTCGTGAGAAGGACTACAAGTTCTGGAACGACGACTACACCGAGCAGAACCCCAAGGAGTGGAAGCGGTTCGGCAAGGACATCCGCGAACTCACGAACGGCCACGACGTCGACCTCGTCTTCGAGCACCCCGGACGTGAGACCTTCGGTGCCTCGGTCTACGTGACCCGCAAGGGCGGCACTATCACGACGTGTGCGTCGACCTCGGGTTACATGCACGAGTACGACAACCGCTACCTGTGGATGAACCTCAAGCGCATCGTCTCCAGCCACTTCGCCAACTACCGCGAGGCCTGGGAGGCCAACAGCCTCATCCGCCGCGGCCTCATCCAGCCCACCCTGAGCAAGACCTACGCGATGACGGACGTGGGCCAGGCCGCCTACGACGTGCACAAGAACGCCCACCAGGGCAAGGTCGGCGTCCTCTGCCTGGCCCCCGAGGAGGGGCTCGGCGTGAGCAACCCGGAGCGTCGCGACCAGCTCATCGACAAGATCAACCGGTTCCGCAACGTCTGAGCGTCTGAGCGTCTGAGCGTCTGAGCGTCTGAGTGTCTGAGCGTCTGAGCGTCTGAGCGTCTGAGGACGGTCGCAGGCCCGTCACCCCGACTCGGGGTGACGGGCCTCGCCATGTCCGAAGGACGGCTCCCTCCCCGCGCCGGTGCTCCTCCCCTCGGAGGAGCACCGCGTGGGTCCCGGACGCGCGGCGTGGGTCTCGGACTGGCGGCCGTATCTCGCGAGCGCGACGTCGGCGACCGGCTCCACAGCGCACCCCCTCCGCACCCGGCGCAGATCAGCACACGGCGCCTCCACACGCGGCGCCGTAGTAGGCTCACGGGAGCCGCCGGGCACGGACGCACCTCGCGACCCGTCCCGTCCGGGCCGCCTCCACATCCGTCGTCTCGCGCGCCGGGTGCGGTCGAGACGCCTCCCGCGGCCACCGTCGAAGTCGGCTCACTGCAACCCTGGGGGGATCAGGTGCGTTCTCGCGCGTCAGCGGAGGGTCCCCCTCGGGGGCCGCTGGTGTCGGGCCCGCCAACACGACGTGTGCCAGTGGCGCCGCTCCTCCACGCCGCTCAGCAACCCCGTCTCGGGCCAGGCGACGACGTGGGACACCCCACCCGAGAACGTCTGTGCGCACCCGGGGCACACGTACCGCCGCGAGGGGTCGCGACCGGTCACCTCCCGCACCGTCCACGGTCGGCCGTCGAAATCCTCCCGGTACTCGCGCAGATCACGCAGGAAGAGTCCGGGAGGGGGGCGGCGTTCTTCGCGGCGGCGGTTGGCTCGGGGCACGGCCCCATTCTCGCAACGGCGGCGCGGGCCCGCGTGGTCGCCCGTCCCCCTACCAGGAGCGCTCGATGAGTCCTGCCCCGCGCCCGTCCAGGCGGCAATTCCTCACGACCGGTCTCCTGGCCGCCGGGTCGGCCGCCGCGCTCTCCGCCTGCTCCGCACCCGCCGACTCCGCGACTCCGGTGCCGACGATCACCCCGGTGCCGCCCACCGATGTCGGGATACCCACGACGGGACCGGCCGGTGACTCCTGGGCTCCGCAGCCCCTCGACGCCGGCGCACTGTCGGTCCTCGCCGCTCAACGCGGCGACAGGCTGCTGCTGCACACCGTCGGCGGCGACCGCGACTTCTGGGCCGGGGTCGGCCTGTCCGCCGCCCTCCCGGGTCACCTGCGCACCGACCACGCGCCCGGCGTCGGCGACTACCGCCGATGGTTCGGTCTCATGGCCGAACTCGGCGTGCGCCTGGTCCGCCTCGACACCCTGGAGGCCCCGGCGTTGTACGAGGCCCTCGCCTCCCACAACGACGCGACGCCCGAATCACCCCTCTACCTGCTCCAGGGGGTGAGCGTCCCCGCGCTCGCCGCCACCACCGGCCGGGCCCGGTCCTTCGCCGAACACACGAAGGAGATGAGCGCCGCGATCGCCGACGCGAGCGCCGCGATCCACGGCGACCTTCGCCGCAGGGACACCTCCGTCACGCCGCGCGGTTCGTGGTCGGCCGACGTCTCGCCCTGGGTGGCGGCCTGGCTCGTCGGCGCGTCGTGGAACCCCGACGCCGTCCTCGTCACCGACCGGGGGGCGAGCAGCTCCGCACCGTTCTCGGGGCGGTACTTCATGACGATGCCCGGCGCGACCGCCACCGAGCGGTGGATCGCCGCGCGCATGGAGGAGCTCGCCGCGCACGAGGCGAAGCGAGGCTGCTGTGTGCCCATCGGCGCCGCCAACCACCCGGCGACCGACCCGCTGACCCACCCCGAGGAACCGAACGCCGACGAGGACCGGGTCGGCGTCGACGTCAACCACATCGGTGTCCTCACCGCCTGGCCCGCGGGCACCTTCGCGGCCTACACGGCGATGCCGTACGACCCCACGTTCCTGCGTCACCAGGCGTCGTACGCCGAGAGCGACGACCCCTACCGGGCCTACCTGCAGGACCTGCGCACGCACCACTCGAGCCTGCCGTTGCTCATCACCGAGACGGGCGTCCCGTCCTCGCTCGGGCAGAGCAACCTCGGCGCCAACGACCGCAACGAGGGGTTCCTCTCCGAACAGCAGATGATGAAGGTCGACGCCGACCTGCTCACGATGCTGCGCGATCTCGGCTGTACCGGCGGCCTCCTCTCCGCGTGGAACGACGACTGGTCGGCGAGTTCACGACCGACGGCGCCGCGCGTCGAGAAGATCCCGCCTGCACGGCGGGCGTTGTGGCACGACCCCCTCACGAGCGGTCAGTGGTTCGGCCTCCTCGCCCACGACGTCGCGCGCGGGGGGCAGAAGGTCGTCCACGACGCACCCACGGACGAGATGACGCGGGTCGTCACCGACCATGACGCCGCGTACCTCTATCTCACGTTCTACTTCACCCGCCGCGTCACCTCCCCCGTCGACGTCGGCTTCGACCTCTACGGCTCCGACGGTCTGCGGCTGCCCGGCGGTTCGGGAGACCCCAAGTACGACGTCGCGCTCCAGCTCGTCCCCACGATGAGCACGGTGACGATGTACGTGCGGCGGACGCTCGACCCCACCCGCCTCGACGGACTCCCCTCCCTGTTCCTCCCGCGAGCCACGCTGCGCGGGTGGGTGGATCAGCAGCTCACCCTGTCGGGCCCCGTGGAGTCCCCCGGTGGCGACGACGTCGTCCCGGCCGAGATGCAGCGCGTCGGCGAGCTCGTCATGGGGTCGTGGGATCCCACCGACCAGGGGTTCGACTCCCGCGCGACGTGGCAGCTCGTGCGCCCCGACCCCATGGCGCCGATGGAATGGCGGGTGCGGCTGCCCTGGTCGATGCTCACGTTCGCCGACCCCACCCGCCGCCTGGGCCTCATCCCCAACCTCGGCGAGCCCACGCTCCTCACCGTGCGAGGCATGGACGTGACGATCGAGTCGAGCACGCCCGGCAGCCCTGCGTCCTTCACCCTGCCGGTCCCCACGTGGGACGACCCCCCGGCGACGACCGAACGCCTCAAGGCCGGGTCCGAGGTCCTCCGGGCGGCGTTCGCCGACACCGCGTCCCACACCGCGGGCTGAGACTCGTCCCGCCGTCCTCCGGGCGGTGGGTCGCCACCGCGGCGCATGCCCCCGTGCGGGGACGAGGCCCTCGGTCGACCACGTCGGCACCACGCCGAGCGCCCCGCCACCTCCCGGGGAGGGAGGTGGCGGGGCGCTCGGTGTGCGGTCCCGGGTGCCGGCGCCCTCAGGCGTAGGTGCGGAACCCGCGGCGGGTCTTGCGCCCGAGGTACCCGGCCTTGACGAGGTGCTCGAGCAGGGGGGCGGGAGCGAAGCCGCGCTCGCGGAATTCGAGGTAGAGCTCCTTCTCGATGGCGAGGGACACGTCGAGGCCGACGGTGTCGAGGAGCTCGAACGGCCCCATCGGGTACCCACACCCGGCCTTCATCGCGAGGTCGATGTCGTCGGTGGTCGCGTAGTGCGCCTCGAGCATCTTGATCGCGTCGTTGAGGTAGGGGAACAGCAGCGAGTTGACGATGAAGCCCGAGCGGTCGGCGCAGTTGACGGCGCGCTTGCCGATCTTGCCGCAGAGGTCGGTGACCGTGTCGACGACGTCGGCCGAGGTCGAGACGGTGGTGACGACCTCGACGAGCTTCATCACCTGGGCGGGGTTGAAGAAGTGCATCCCGATGACGTCGCCGGGCCGGTTCGTCGCCATCGCGACCTGGATGACCGGGAGCGAGGACGTCGTCGTCGCGAGGATGGCACCGGGCTTGCAGATCTCGTCGAGGTTCTCGAACATCGCCTGCTTGATGTCGAGTTCCTCGGCGATGGCCTCGACGACGATGTCGACGTCGGAGAGGTCGTCGAGGGAGTGGCTCGCGATGACGTGGCCGAGGGCCTCGTCCCGGGCCTCCTGGCTGAGCTTGCCGCGCTGGACGCCCTTGTCGAGGCTCTTGGCGAGTTTGGCGAGGGCCGCCTCGGCCTTGGCCTCGCTGCGGGCGACGAACGTCGTGTCGTACCCGGCCTTGGCGAACACCTCGACGATGCCCATCGCCATCGTGCCGCTGCCCGCGACACCGACCTTGCCGATCGGGCGCAGGGACGCGCCGTCGAGGGAGGCCTTCGGAGTGCTCGCGTCGTCGACGACCTTGCCGGAGCCCTTGCCCTCGTAGGTGTAGAAACCGCGCCCGGTCTTTCGGCCGAGCAGACCCGCGGAGATCATGTGCTTGAGCATCGGGGCCGGCGCGTGCAGCTTGTCGCGGCCCTCCTTGTAGATCGTGTCGAGCACCGCGTAGACGACGTCGAGGCCGATGAGGTCGAGGAGCGCGAGCGGACCCATGGGCAGGCCACAGCCGAGGACCATCGCCGCGTCGATGTCCTCACGACTCGCGTACTTGTTCTCGTACATCGCGACGGCGCGGTTGAGGTAGGCGAGGAGCAGCCGGTTGGCGATGAAGCCGGCCTGGTCGCCGACGACGACGGGCTCCTTGCCGAGGCGCCCCGCGAGCGCGCGGACGTCCTCGAGCACGTCGGGGGCCGTGATGACGGTGGCGATGATCTCGACGAGCTTCTGGACCGGGGCCGGGTTGAAGAAGTGCAGGCCGATGACGCGGCTGGGGTGCCGGGTGGCCGTCGCGATGTCGGTGACGGACAGGCTGGAGGTGTTGGTGGCGAGGATCGCGTCCTCGGCGACGATGTCGTCGAGCTTGCCGAACACCTCTCGCTTGAGTTCGATCTGCTCGGGCACGGCCTCGACGACGAGCCCGCACTCGGCGAGCGCCGCGAGGTCGTCGCTGGTCGTGACCCGGTCCAGCAGGGCCTTCTGATCCTCCTCCGTCATCTTTCCGCGCGACACCGCACGGGACGTGGAGGTCTCGAGGTGTTCCCGTCCGCGCTCGACGGCCTCGGCATCCATCTCGATGCCGACGACCTCGAACCCGCTGCGGGCACAGACCTCGACGATGCCGGCACCCATGGTGCCGAGTCCGATCACACCGATCTTCGTGATTTCGCGAGCCATGGGCGGAGTCTCGCAGAACACCGCGGGTCCGTCTGCCCGGTCGCGTTGTGGCGCGGAGCACGTCGGCGACGCCGCCTTGCCTCCCGGCTCCTCGCCGCCGGGGATCCGCCCCCGTCCCACGCTGCTGACCTGGGATCTTCTCCGGTCGGGCCGGCCTGGCCTAGGGTGTGGCGGTGCGTCTGGTCATTGCGAAGTGCAGCGTCGACTACGAGGGTCGTCTCGCGGCCCACCTCCCCCTCGCGACGAGGTTGTTGCTCGTCAAGGCCGACGGCTCGGTGCTCGTGCACAGCGACGGCGGCTCCTACAAGCCGCTGAACTGGATGTCGCCGCCGTGCGCGATGGCCGAGGTCGCCCCGGACGACCTCGAGGCAGACGAGGGCGTCACCTCCGTGTGGGTCGTCCGGCACGCGAAGAGCGACGACCGGTTGCGGATCCGTCTGCACGAGATCCTCCACGACAGCAGCCACGAACTGGGCGTGGATCCCGGTCTCGTCAAGGACGGCGTCGAGGCGCACCTGCAGTCCCTGCTCGCCGAACACATCACGACGCTCGGCGAGGGCTACCGCCTCGTGCGCCGGGAGTACATGACGGCCATCGGCCCGGTCGACATCCTGTGCCGGGACGCCGCGGGCGCCCACGTCGCGGTCGAGATCAAGCGACGCGGCGAGATCGACGGGGTCGAGCAGCTCACCCGCTACCTCGACCTCATGAATCGCGACCCGCACCTGCTCACGGCGGGTCCGGTGCGGGGGGTGTTCGCCGCCCAGGAGATCAAACCGCAGGCCCGCACCCTCGCGGCCGACCGGGGCATCCGGTGCGTCACCCTCGATTACGACGCCCTGCGCGGCCTCGACGACGTCACCGGGCGGCTCTTCTGACCCGGACCCCTCCGGTGTGCGCCGATCGTGTGAGCGGGTCGTCCGAGCCGGCCGGCCACCCCAGGGCCACGCGGGCGCGCCCGGGTGCGAAACTGAACGCCCGACCGTGGTCCGCGCGCCGCCCCCTCGACCCGACGACGCATCGAGGGATCTCTCCGCGGCCACCGGACCCACCACCTCGAGGAGCACGAGCACATGACCCGTCGCCGCGTGGCCGTCGCCGGACCCGCCCAGGAGGCCGTCGAGGCCGCCCGTGACGTCGTCGAGGCCGGGGGGAACGCCGTCGATGCCGCCGTCGCCGCCGTCGTCGTGGCCTCGATCACCGAGGTCGGCATCGTCAGCCCGATGGGCGGGGCGTACATCAACGTGTGGGCGCCGGGCGAGGAGCCCGTCGTCCTCGACGGCAACGTCGAGATGCCCGGCCGCGGCCGCCCGCAGTCCTGGTTCGGCGGCGGCGTCCGCAAGATCTGGATGGACTACTACGGCGGCCTCACCGTCTACGGCGGCCACGCCTCCGTCGCGACCCCCGGCATGTTCGCCGCCCTCGACGAGGCGTCGGTGCGCTGGGGCACGCTGCCGTGGGCCGAACTCCTCGCCCCCGCGATCGACCTCGCCGCCCGCGGCTGGCCGCTCGGGCGGGCCGCCGAATACTACCTGCGCTACAGCGGCGACAACCTCTTCGCCTGGGACCCCCAGACGCACGCGTTCATGACGCAGGGCGGGCACGACGGGCCTCCGCGCCTCGGGGAGATCATGCGCTCGCCGGATCTCGCCGCCTCCCTCACCGCGCTCGCGCGCGACGGCGTCCAGACCCTCTACGGTGGCGAGCTCGGCCGGGTCGTCGCCGACGACATGACCGCGAACGGCGGGTTGCTCTCGATCGAGGACCTCGCGGCGTACCGCACCGCGGTGCGGCCCGTCCTGCGCACCGACCTCGGGCACTGGGACATCGGGGTCAACCCGCCGCCGTCCATCGGCGGTCCGGTGCTCACCGCGATGCTGCGGCTGCTCGCCGATCGCCGTCGACGCAACGGCCACACCGACGCCGCGGACGTCATCGACATCCAGCACACCGTGCTCGCCTACCGCAGTCGCGCCATCGACGCCGCCGAGGATCTCGAGACCGCGGGGCGCGAACTCATCGCCGCCCTCGAGGAGCTCGGCCCCGAGGGTCTCTCCGCCCTGTGCACCTCCCCCGAGACGATCCACGTCTCCGCCGTCGACGAGACCGGCCTCGCCTGCTCGATCACGACGTCGGCGGGCTATGGTTCCGGCCTCACCACCCCCGGCACGGGCCTCATGATGAACAACGCCCTCGGCGAGCCCGAACTCAACCGGCGCGGGCTCCACGCCCTGCGTCCCGGCACCCGACTCGCCTCGAACATGGCGCCCTCGACCGCCCGCCGCTCCGACGGCGCCGTCATGGCCATCGGCAGCCCCGGCGCAGATCGCATCACCACCGCGCTCATGCAGGTCATCGGGGGAATCTGCCTCGACGAGCACCCGTTGCAGGAGGCCATCGACGCTCCCCGCCTGCACGTCGCGTTCGATGAGGCCGGATCCCCGCGCGTCGAACACGAGAGCGGACCCGGCCTCACCGAGGCGCTCGGCGAATGCCCCTACCCCACCGTGGCCCACGACGGCATCGCGATGTACTTCGGCGGTGTCGGCGCGGCGCTCGCCCACGAGGACGGACATCTCGAGGCCGCGGGCGACCCTCGCCGCGTCGCCGGGACCGCCGTCATCTGAGGCCCGATCGGGCACCCCTCGGCGGGTCACCGTGCTCGACGACCGCCGTTCTCAGAACTCCGAGGTGCCGCGGAGACTGCGGGGCCGGCCGTCCGGGTCGTCGGCGAGGCGGTAGGCGAGGCGACCGAGCACCCGCCGCGGACCGGTGATGCTCGGGAGCACGTAGGAACGCAGGCGACCGGGTGGGCGCGGACCGACGCCTCCGCCGTCGTGCCATCGGTCCAGATCGCGTGCCGTCGTGCGGAACGCCTCGAACGCCGACGCCGGATCGATGAGGTCCGCGTCGTCGCCGTCGGCCCGGTCGAGATGCTCCCGAGCCAGGGTGAGCCGCGCCTCGCGGGGGAACACCCGTGCCTCGTCGGCACCGATCGTGCGCGGCTCACGCTCGTCGCGGCGCTCGTCGAGCACGGCGCAGGTGAGTTCGGAGTCGTAGGTCCAGGAGCGGCGGTTGACGTTGTCCGACCCCACCGTCATCCACACGTCGTCGACCACGCAGACCTTCGAGTGGACGTACACCGGTGTTCCGTGAGGGTTCTCGATGCCGTAGACCCCCACGCGGTCACCGCCCGCACGGTAGAGGTCCTGCAACGCCTGCACGCGCGCGGGCAGGCAACTCGCGTTCGCCATCGGGCTGTCGCTGGTCGTGTACGTCGACAGGACGAGGATCATCCGGAGCTCCGGTCGCGCGGCCAGCGCCTTCGCGAAGCAGGAGACGACCACGCCGCTCCAGAAGTACTGGTCCTCGACGTAGATGAGCCGCTGCGCCCGCCCCGCGGCCTTGCCGTACCCCCGAGCGATGCTGCGCTCACCGCGGGGGGCGAACGGGAACCGCGGCAGCTTCGCCGGGAACGTCCGCAGCACCTGCACGCTCATCTCTCCCCTGGGTGCGGGGTCGGGCAGCTGCGGCGGAAGCGGGTCGGCGTGCTCGTCGTCGCGGTGCGCCCACGCCTCCACCCGCGAGATGGGGTCCAGCGCGAGCGGCGTCGGGTCCTCCCACCGCTCCCGGAAGGTGGCCTCGACATCCCCGACGGCCGGGCCGCGCACCTCGATCATCGCGTCGTGCCAGGCGGGCGTCGGACCCCCAGACGTCGCCCATCTTCACCGTCTGCGGGTCGCCGAGGTGCGCGCGGTCGTCGCGGCGGGTGTGGCACAGGTCGATGCCGCCGACGAAGGCGACGTCCTTCTCCGGACGATCGGGATGCCGCAGGACGACGAACTTCTGGTGGTGCGATCCCAGCGGCAGCACGCGCATGTCGAGCAGCACCTCGCCGCCGGCCTCGCGGATGTCGTCGGCCATCGACCGGTTCTCCTCCTCGGAGTACGCGATCGTGTCGAGGTGCGAGCGCCAGAACAGGCCCTTGACGACGACGCCGCGCCGGGCGGCACCGGCGAACAGTTCGGCCACGGTGAGCCCGTCCTCGCCCACCCTCTCGTCGGGGTCGCCCCGCCAGTCGGTGAACAGGAGCAGGTCGCCGGGCCCCTGCGCCTCGACCACCTCCCGCAGCCGCGCGAAGTACCCGACGCCGTGGACGTGGAGGCGCGCGTCGTTGCCGCTCGTCCACGACCGCCCACCGTGTCGGTGAGACAGCCGCGTCCACGGGTTGCCGCGCTCGTCCGTGCTGAGGAACCAGTCGTCGATCGCCATCCGCCCATGGAACCGCACGACTCTCCCCAGCGCAGCAGAACCGCCTGCAGCGGGTTGGGTCTCACCGCCCGCGGGTGACCGCTGGAGTGCTCCGCGCATCGCCCGGGCGGGGCGAATGCGGACGGGTCGCGCACGAGGTCTGACGCGACACCGCCGAGTCGAGGACGCACCCCAGGTCTTGCGGACGCTCCACCGGTAGGAGGTGCGTCGGCGGGGGTGGCGGTGCGTCCTCGACGTGCCTTGAGCAGGGTCCGGGGTCGCGGCGGCCGTGTCGGTGCTCGGCGGCAGTGTCGGTGCTCAATGAAGCGGCGCGAGTCCGTGGCGTTCGCGGATGACGTCGACGATGTGACCGATCGAGGTCGTGAGGTCGTGGTGCTTGGGCGTGAAGACCTCGCTCACACCCGCCGCGCGCAGCTTGGCGGCGTCGGACTCGGGGATGATGCCCCCGACGATGACCGGCACGTCGCCCGCCCCGGCCTCGGCCAGCCCGGAGAGGATCTCGGGCACGAGTTCCATGTGGGATCCCGAGAGGATCGAGACGCCGACGGCGTGCACGTCCTCGTCCACCGCGGCGCGCACGATCTGCGCCGGGGTGAGGCGGATGCCCTGGTAGACGACCTCGAAGCCGGCGTCGCGGGCGCGGACGGCGACCTGCTCGGCACCGTTGGAATGCCCGTCGAGACCGGGCTTGCCGACGAGGAACCGCAGGTGGGTGCCCATCTCTTCGCCCGTCTGCTTGACGGCCTCACGGACCGCCGCCAGCGTGCTGCCCGCCGGTGCCTCGCCGACGCCGACGTTGTCGGAGACGCCGGTCGCGGCGCGGTACTCGCCGAACACCTCGCGCAGCGCGTGGGCCCACTCCCCCGTCGTCACACCCGCACGGGCGCAGCGCAGCGAGGCCTCCATGAGGTTGACCTGCTCGTTCGCCGCGTCCTCCTTGAGCTGAGCGAGGGCGGCGTCGACCTCGGCCTTCTTGTCCGGGTCGGCGTCGCGTCGGTCGCGCCACTCGCGCACCGCCTCGGCGGCGGCCTTCTCGACGGCGGGGTCGACGGTCTGGATCGCGGTGTCGAGGTCGGCCGTGAGCGGACTCGGCTCGGTGGAGGTGAACTTGTTGATCCCGACGACGATGTCCTCACCGGACTCGATGCGCTGTCGACGCCGGGCGTGGGAGGCGACGAGCGCCTGCTTCATGTACCCGGACTCGACGGCCGCGACGGCCCCGCCCATGTCGGCGATGCGCGCCATCTCGGCCCTGGCACCCTCGACGATCTCGGCGACCTTGGCCTCGACCACCGGCGACCCGTCGAACAGGTCGTCGTACTCGAGCAGGTCGGACTCGTACGCGAGCACCTGCTGCAGACGCAGGCTCCACTGCTGGTCCCAGGGGCGCGGCAGGCCGAGGGCCTCGTTCCACGCGGGCAGCTGGACCGCACGGGCGCGGGCGTTCTTGCTCAGGGTGACGGCGAGCATCTCGAGGACGATGCGCTGGACGTTGTTCTCGGGCTGGGTCTCGGTGAGGCCGAGGCTGTTGACCTGGACGCCGTACCGGAACCGGCGGTGCTTGGGGTCCTGCACGCCGTAGCGTTCGAGCGTGAGCTCGTCCCAGAGCTGCACGAACGCGCGCATCTTGCACATCTCCTCGACGAAACGCACGCCGGCGTTGACGAAGAAGCTGATGCGGGCGACGACCTCACCGAACTTCTCCTGCGGCACCTCGCCGCGCTCCCGCACGGTGTCGAGGACCTCGATGGCCGTCGCCATCGCGAACGCGACCTCCTGCACGGGGGTCGCCCCGGCCTCCTGGAGGTGGTAGCTGCAGATGTTGACCGGGTTCCACTTGGGCATCCGCGCGACCGTGTAGGCGATCGTGTCGGCGGTGAGCCGGAGCGAGGGTCCGGGCGGGAACACGTGCGTCCCGCGCGAGAGGTACTCCTTGATGATGTCGTTCTGCGTCGTTCCGGAGAGCTTGGCGACGTCACCCGCGGGGTCGCGGCCCTCGGCCTGCGCCTGCTGCTCGGCGACGACCTCGTACATCGACAGCAACCACATCGCCGTCGCGTTGATCGTCATCGACGTGTTCATCTCCGCGAGCGGGATGCCCTCGAAGAGGGCCGCCATGTCGCCGATGTGGGAGATCGGCACCCCGACCTTGCCCACCTCACCGCGGGAGAGTTCGTGGTCGGGGTCGTAACCCGTCTGCGTCGGCAGGTCGAAGGCCACCGAGAGGCCCGTCTGCCCCTTCTCGAGATTGCGCCGGTAGAGCGCATTGCTCGCGGCGGCGCTGCTGTGCCCTGCGTAGGTGCGCATGACCCACGGTCGATCACGTTCTCCGTTTGCTGCCATGGTAGTGAAGGTAGCCGGGGGCACGAGGGGGGCGGCACCCCGCGGTGCGGTGACGCGCCTCACGTCGCCGAGCGGCCGGTGACGAGGCTCCCGCACGCTCGGGCGGGCCCGTCTGAGACGATCGCGGCATGGTCAACATCACGCGGGTCTACACACGGACGGGCGACGACGGGACGACGCACCTCGGGAACTTCAGTAGGACGTCCAAGACCGACCCC
Source organism: Mobilicoccus sp. (assembly GCF_032060985.1). Taxonomy (NCBI): domain Bacteria; kingdom Bacillati; phylum Actinomycetota; class Actinomycetes; order Micrococcales; family Dermatophilaceae; genus Mobilicoccus; species Mobilicoccus sp. The sequence continues at coordinate 18,790 of NZ_DAMBGD010000001.1, read as the reverse complement.
CGCCTCTGCGCGTACGCCGACGCCAACGAGGCCAACGCCGCCATCGGGATCGCGGTGGCCTGCGGAGATCTGCCCGAGGAGGTCGACGCCACCCTCCGTCGCATCCAGAACGACCTCTTCGACGTGGGCGCCGACCTCTGCAACCCGCTCGTCGCCGGCGAGGAGAGCGCGGAGTACCCACCGCTGCGGATGCGCGCCGAGTGGATCGAGGAGTTGGAGACGGACTGCGACCGTTACAACGAGCAGGTCGAGAAGCTCCGCTCCTTCATCCTCCCCGGGGGCAGCACCGGCTCCGCCTACCTTCACCTCGCCTGCACGATCACCCGCCGCGCCGAGCGCTCGACGTGGTCCGCGATCCAGGCCTACGGCACCGAGCCCGCGGCCCAGGCGAAGGACCCGGACCACCCCGGCGGCGTCAACCCCTTCACCGCGAAGTACCTCAACCGACTCTCCGACCTCCTGTTCATCCTCGCTCGGGTGGCCAACGTCGGCCGCGGCGGCGACGTGCTCTGGCAGCCCGGCGGCGGGCGGGAGTCGCAGGAGCGCGACTGAGCCACCCCCCGAGGGGCGTACCGACGCCGCACGGTGACAACCGAGACGGCGGATGGGATGGCAGCTCCGATGGCGCTGGAGCGCGACGAACGCTGCCATCCCATCTGCCGTCTCGGGTTGTCGAGGGCTCCGTGGGGCCGGACTGGGCTCAGGCGTGCCAGGTGGTCGCGGGGGGTGCCGACTCCACCCAGTAGCGCAAGGCGGTGTAGGACAGGAGACCGAGGGCGAGGTCGAACTGCATGGGATCGCCCGATTCCACGGCCGCCGTGGCGGCGACCTTGCGGCCCCGCCCTTGGACGTCGAAGGCGTTCGCCATCGCCTCGTCCTCGAGCGTGGTGACGACCCCGAGGTCGACCGATCGCCGCGTCCACGAGAAGGAGGGACGCACACTCCACCCGAAGAGCGGGAACACCTGCAGCGACGTGGCGCTCATGCGCAGGAGTGAGGGCCGCCAGCGGCCCGTACGGCCGGGACGGAAACCGCAGGACACGACGTCGCTGTCGTGCGAGATGAGCCGCCGGCGCACGTAGACGGAGAGGACCGCCGCAGCGGCGAGCAGGACGAGCCCGACCAGGACGACCTCGACGATCGTCAGGGCCGAGGTGTCCATTCGGGTCGTCAGTGCTGAGAGACCGACTCGGAGACGATCGTGACGACGTCGCTGTCGACGGAGAGGAACCCGCCGTCGACCGTGTACGTCTGCGCCCCCGCGCCGCCACCGTCGATCCGGATCTCGCCCGGGGCGAGGGCCGCCATCAGCGGGGCGTGCTGGGGCAGGATTCCGATGTCGCCCTCGACCGTGCGCGCGATGACGCGTGAGGCGTCGCCCTCCCAGACCTTGCCGTCTGCGGCGACGAATTCGACGTGCAGCTGACCCACGTGGCGGCCCCTTCGTTCCTCGGTGTTGCCGTCACTCTACCGTCCGCCGCCCCCGATCAGCGACGGAGGGCGGGGGCCTCGGCGCCGCCGACGGATCTCCCGCGCACCCGCGCGATCTCTCGTCGGCACCGACCGCGGGGGCCGGGCCCGTGCCGGCGCGGGGCCGACGCGACGATGCGGGAGGCGTCGTCGCGCGGTGGTAGCTTCCCGCACGTGAAGCTGTGGACCCTGCACTCCGGCGGCGCCCTCGACGGGCCCGACGACGTCGTCGCCCCCTCCGAACGACTGTCCTGGGGGCGCACCGTCGGCCTCGGCATGCAGCACGTCGTCGCGATGTTCGGGGCGACCTTCGTGTTCCCGCTGCTCATGGGACTCTCGCCCCAGCTCGCGATCATGATGTCGGGCCTCGCGACGCTGCTGTTCCTCGTCCTCACGGCGGGCCGGGTGCCGAGCTACCTGGGCTCGTCGGCGTCCTTCGTCGGGGTGACCGGCATCATCGCGGCGCACGGCGGCTCCGCCTCCGACAAGACCGGTGCCTTGTTCTTCATCGGTGTCGCGCTCCTGATCGTCGGCATCGCGATCCACGCCCTCGGCGCCTCGTTCATGCACCGGGTCATGCCCCCCGCCGTCACCGGTGCGGTCATCATGCTGATCGGGTTCAACCTCGCCCCCGTCGTCGCCTCGGTCTATTGGCCGCAGGACCAGTGGATCGCCATCCTCGTCATGCTCTTCGTCATCACGGTGAGCGTCGCCTCGCGCGGATTCCTCTCCCGCATCTCGATCTTCGCCGCCGTCATCGTCGGCTACGCGCTCTCGTGGCTCGCCGACGTCGGGCTCGGCCCCATCACCGCACCGAACGCCGCGGGCGAGGTGACGACGCACCTGCGGGTCGACTGGAGCGCCGTCGCCGCCGCGCCGTGGATCGGCCTGCCGCAGGCGACGACGGCCACGACCCCCGGCTGGCACCTGCCCACCTTCCAGCTCGGTTTCATCCTCACGGTGCTGCCGATCGTCGTCGCGCTCGTCGCCGAGAACATCGGGCACGTCAAGGCCGTGGGCGAGATGACCGGGGAGGACCTCGACCCCTACGTCGGTCGAGCCGTCGGCGCCGACGGCCTCGCCACGATGATCGCGACCTCGGTCGGTGGCGCCCCCACGACGACGTACGCCGAGAACATCGGGGTCATGGCCGCCACGCGCGTGTACTCGACCGCGGCCTACGTCGTCGCCGCGCTCACCGCGATCCTCTTCGGGTTCTCGCCCAAGTTCGGCGCGGTCGTCTCCGCGATCCCCGGCGGTGTGCTCGGCGGCATCACGGTCGTGCTGTACGGCATGATCGGCCTGCTCGGCGCCAAGATCTGGGTCGAGCACGACGTCCACTTCGGCCACCCCGCCACCCTCGTGCCGCTCGCCGCGGGCATCATCATGGGGGTCGGCAACGTGAGCGTGCACATCACCGAGGGCTTCGAACTCTCCGGTATCGCGCTCGGCACCATCACGGTCATCGTCGGGTACCACCTCGCCCACGCCCTCGCCCGCCGCGCCCGCCCGGAGCCGGGTGTTCCCGACTTCTCCGGCACCGACCTCGGCTCCTCCGCCGAACCCGACGTCGTCGAGGGCTGGAGCCGGCACCGGGACTGACCGGCGGCGAGCCGCGCCGGACCGGACGCGGGACGCACCCCGGCCGTGCCTGTTCGCCTACCTCGCCATGGCCTCGAGACGACGTCGCTCGGCGCGCCGGTAGTACCGGCCCGTCACGGGCACGCGGCGCAGGAGTTCGGCCTTGAGCCGCAGCCGGCGATCGCTGGGTGACACGTCGGCGGCACGGGACAACAGCTCGGCGGCCCGGGCCGTGTCCCCGGCCGCGAGCGCGTCGGCCGCCACCCCGATGGTGTACCCGGCCCAGTCCCCCTCCAACGTCTTCTGCAGGAACGCCTGCTCCTCCTCGTCCAGGGGGATCCCCGACTCGGCAAGACGCCGGCGGACGTCGTGATTGGCACGGTTCATCCGTTCGGCACCGCTGGACATCGACCCCGGCGTGAGGCGGTACAACGCCGTGGGCTCCTCGACGAAGCGCAACTGCCACCCGCTGAGCACGGCCCGGAGCCACAGGTCGTAGTCCTCCATCGCGTTCAGCGCGGTCGAGAACCCGCCGAGCTCCTCCCACATGCGACGGGGGAAGGTCGAGAAGATCGTCGCGATGTTGCCCTCGAGCATCGCCATGCGTTGGCGAGCCGGGTCCGCCCGCGGGCGGTCGAAGACCCGTCGACCGGTGACGCCCTCCCGGCCGAGGAACAAGCCGTTCGCCGAGACGAACGAGCGCGGCGATCCCCGCAGCCACACGTCCACCGATGCCTCCACGTGCCGCGGCAACAGGATGTCGTCGGCGTCACACAGCGTGATCAGCTCGCCACCGGCCGCCTCGATGGCCGCGTTTCGCGCCGCGGACAGGCCGGCGTTCTCCTGGCGCACCACGACGACCTCGTCGCCGTAGGCGTCCACGATGGCCTCGCTGCGATCGGTCGGCCCGTCGAGGCACACGACGACCTCGACGTCGGGGTAGGTCTGAGTCAGGGCGCCCGAGAGGGTCGCCCCCAGTGTCTTCTCCGACTGATAGACGGGAACGACGATGCTCACCGTCGGAGCCGATGCCCGACCGTGCTCGCCCCGCGCGTCGGCCAGCACTTCTGACGCCGTCATCCGCTCGCCCTCTCCGTTCCCCTGCGCCTCCTCGGAGACGCCTGTCGACTTCCGCGATCCTACGGGAGGCCACTCCCGGCACACCCGTCCACCGGTGGCGAGCCGGGCCTCGGGCAACCAGGCGGTCAAGGGAAGCCCGGACTCCCAGCTATCCTTGGGTCAGCTTGCAGGACCGAAGGAATCAGCAGCTGGCGCAACAGAACCCGAGGGAGCCCTGCCATGACCACCGTCGTCGACGCCCTGACCGAGGCCCGCGAGTCGGGCCGCCGAATCCACTACCGCCCCGAGGTCGGCAACGGCGGCGACGCTCTCATCAACGTCGGCTTCTACCACCTCGCCGACCGGCTCGGCCTCACCTACACCGAGATCACCGGGGGCCGTCTCGACCTCGATGGCGTCGACGCCGGTGACCTCGTCATCCTCGCCGGTGGAGGGGCGCTCTCCTCGGTGTGGGACATCGGCGCCCGCACGCTGGCCGCCCTCACCCAGGGTGAACACGACCTTCTTCTCCTCCCCCAGACGATCGAAGGCCAGGAGGAGGCCCTGTCGCTGTTGCGCCCACGAGACCTCCTGTTCGTCCGGGAGCGGCGCAGCGCTGCCCACGCGGCGGCCATCGGGGTGAAGGCCCGCACCGCGCTCGACCACGACATGGCCTTCCACCTCGACCCGGCCCTCGCCATGAAGGGCGTGCTGGTGCGACCGCCTGCACGCGTCGACGACGTGCGTCGCGCGGTGGCGTTCGCCCGCCATCGCGCTCGTGGCCTCGCCGGCGCCACCCTCGAGGCCTGGCGGACCGACGACGAGCGCAGCGACGCCGAACGGACGCGCCGGCGCCGGGACGATCTCTCCCTGCTCGCCGACCGCGGCACCCTCGACCGGGCGTCGAACGAGCGCTCGGCCGCGCTGCTCCTGTCGGTGGTCTCGTGGTACTCCCGGGTGCGGACCGACCGCCTCCACATCGGCATCGCCGCCGCCCTGCTGGGAAAGCCCGTCACGCTCAGCCCCGGCTCCTACCACAAGATCCGGAGCGTCTATCAGTTCTCGATGGCGAACGACCCACGCTTCGCCCACGTGACCTACGAGGACGACCCGGCGACGCTCGCTGCGACCTCCGCACAGGCGGCCGCCGCTGCCGCGGCTGCCGCAGCCGCCGCCCGAACCGCCGCTGCGAGAGCCGAGCGCGACGACGAGGCCGAGGGCCGTGACGCCTCCGGGCAGCGCCGATGAGCGCCTGTTACGTCGTTCTCGCCCACACCGACCCCGACGGGCTGGTGCGTCTCGTGCGCCGCATCCGGGCCCTGAGCCCGGAGGCCGACGTCGTCGTCCGGTTCGACGCACGCGATCTCGTCTCCCCCGAGGCGTTGCGCGCCGAAGGGGCGATCCCCCTGCAGAGTCGGCTCCCCGTTCGCTGGGGCGACTGGTCACTCGTCGACGCCGCCCGCGAGGCGCTGAGCTTCGCGCTCCGGGAGAGCGACGCGGACTGGTTCTCCGTCATCTCCGGCCAGGACTATCCCGTGCGTGACCTCGCCGCCTGGGAGGAGGGCCTGCAGGCGGGCCATGCCGACGTGGTCCTGGATCCCATGCCCGCCAAGCCGCAGACGTGGGAGTACACGTGGAGTTCGTTCGTGGTGCGGGTCCCCGGCCCTCCCCTTCTCGAACGCCTGGCGAGCGGTGTCGTGAGTCGAGGTTCGCGACTGCTCTCGCCCTGGGTCGACATCTACCGCCTCGACCGGACCGGGCCGCGCCACTACTGGGTGCGGAGACCGCGACGGGACGCCGCGCGTCCGCCCTTCCTCGTCAAGGCCAGTCAGTGGATGACGGTGCGTCGCCCGACGCTCACGGCCGCGCTCGACGAACTCGCCACGGGCTCGGAGCGGGTCGACTTCCTCCGCACGGTGCTCGTCCCCGACGAGATCGCCCTCCAGAGTCTGTGCACGGCCCACGCCGACACCGTGCGGGAGGCGCCGACGACGGCCGCGCACTTCGCACCCGAGGCCCCGAGCCCGGATTGGCTCACCCCCGCACTCGTGCGGGAGCTCGCCGCGACGGGCGCCCCCTTCGTGCGCAAGATGCCGGCAGGCGCAGACCCGCAGATCCTCGAGGTGGCCGATGCCCTCGCCGAGGCTCCCACGCGGACGATGGTCGACCCGGTGGCCGAACACGGCACGGGCCGAACGGAGGTCGAGGGAGGCCACGCGCGCGGGCTGCCCTAGGCTCGACGGCATGCAGCCCCTCTCCCGCCGAGACTTCGTCCGATGCGCGGCGGGCGTGGGTGCGCTGGCCCTGGCAGGATGTGCGGCCGGCCGCCCGACGCCGCCCGCCCCCACCCCGACGGCGACCCCCTCCCTGCCCACGACGCAGCCCGATCTGCGGCACGGGACGCTGGACACCCGGCTCGGGGCCACCGAGAAACCCACGTGGCGCCTCGCGCTCCCCACGACGCGCCCGGCGACCGGCACGATCCTCGCCCTGCACGCGCTCGGCGGGTCGGTCTCCGACTGGTTCGACGGTCTCAAGGTCGGGCCGTACGCCGACGAGCTGGGCCTCGCCATCGCCGCCGTCGACGGCGGCAAGAGCTGGTGGCACCCACGCAAGGACGGCTCCGACACCGGGCGAATGGTGCTCGAGGATCTCCTCCCGGTGATCGAGAAGGAGGGCGCCCCCACCGAGCGGCTCGGACTCACCGGCATCTCGATGGGGGGGTTCGGCGCGCTCCACCTGGCGCTGCAGATCCCCGCGGCGCGTCTCATGGGCGTGTCCACCATCTCCGCCGCCCTCGCCACCGACGCCGCCTACGTGGACGAGGTCGCGTTCGACGGCAAGGAGGACTTCGACCGCCACTCACCCCTGCACCACACCGAGCGCTATCTCCCACTCGCCATCTGGATGGCCTGTGGCAGGCAGGATCCCTTCTTCGCCGCCAACAAGAAGTTCGCCGACGCACTCCCGCGCGCGCTCACCACCTTCGATCAGGGGGGCCACGGCACGGAGTACTGGTTCGCCCACATCGACGGCGCGATGCGCTTCTTCGACGGAAAGGCCTGACCGCGAGGGTGGTGGCGGGTCACGCCCCCTCGTGAGGATCAGCCCCGCCGACGGGCCGCCGGGCCTTCCGCCGCCGCGTCCGTGAGGATGGACTCCATCCGCTCGATCCTCCGGTCCCACGTACCGATCGCCTCCGCGCGTGCCCGAGCACCGATCGACAGGCGTCGCCGCAGCGGGGGGTCCTCCACCATCGGGCGCACGGCCGCGGCGATCTGCTGGGCGTAGTCCTCCGGTGAGGTCGGCGTGACGCGTACCCCGCACGTGTCGTCGACGGCGAAGGCGGGGCCTCCGCGGTCGGCGACGATCATCGGGAGCCCATGGCCCAACGCCTCGAACGTCACCGTCCCCCCGGCCTCGCGGTAGCTGGGGAAGACGAACACATCGGCGCGCCGGTAGAAGCGGTCGACCTCCGTGCGGCTCTGCATGCCGTGGAAGACGACGCGACCCTCGAGCCCGAGCTCACGCGCCACCTCCTCGCAGTGCTCGCGGTCGTGCCCGTCACCGACGACATCGAGCACGACGGGCAGGTCACGAAGATGGGCCATGGCGCGCACCGCGTCGCGCACCCCCTTCGTGCGGACCACCCGGCCGACGAACAGCAACCGGACCGGGGCGTCGGCCTCGTGGTCGGCGGGCCGCGGCTCCGGGACGGGTAGCGCGTCGAGGGCCGTGTCGGGCATGGACTCGTACCGCCGCAGCGGCACCGGGCCGAGGAGATCACCGACGTAATCGGCGATCCCGATGACGCAGGCCGCCTGTGAGAAGCTGCGGCGCAGGACGGGGTCGTGCCGCAGACGGAGATCGTCGAGCCGCCGCAGCCCCACGAACCAGGGCGACGTGTCCTCACTGCCGAAGCCGCCCGGGTCGTCGAGGCTTCCTCCGAGCGGCCCGAGGACGTACGGCACGCCGGTGCCGGTGAGCGGCGAGGGATACCGCAACGCCACCGGCACCGGTTGCAACCCCACGTCGAAGCGTTCGCCGCGGGCCACGGCCCGGTCGATCCAGGCACGGGCTCGCACGAGGAACCAGGGGTAGCTCGGCCGGGCCATCGTGTTGAAGCGCTCGACCCGCTCGAGTCCCGGCGGCTCGACCCACTCCACCACCCGGGTGCCCGGCAGGTGCGGGGCGACCGGGGACTCCGCACGACGGCGGTAGTTGAGCAGGGTGACCTCGTGCCTCTCCGAGAGTCGACTCACCCAGCGGTAGCCGACCAACGTCTCACTGAAGCCATGCCGGTCACACCCGGCCGTGACGATGATGATGCGCACGGAGCCTCGTTCCTTGCGTGTCGACGCTGCCGGTAGTGGGTGACGCGCCGCCACCGGGCGAACGACCCGACCGTAGCGCACACCCACGATGACTCTCCGCGCATGCGTCCCCCCTGTCACCGCAGCGGTGCGGAGGCCGACCCGGTCGGCCGTTAGGATCGAAACCCGCTAGGCTCGTTCGCTTTCCACCTGAAGCTCAAGGAGATCCGTGACGACTTCGCAGGAACGGCCCGATCGCCTCGACGCTCCCGGCCCCCTCACCTCCGCCCTGCACCGTTGGCGCCTCACGGTGTCGCTGGCCCTCGTCGGCCTCCTGCTCGGCCTCGGAGCCGCGTGGCTGGCCCCCGTCGGCTACCGGGCGGAGGCCCGTCTGGCCGTGGCGCCCGACAGCGACAACGCTTACGCCATCGCCGGCTTCCCGCTCGCGTCGCGGGATCTGGCCGCCAACTACGCGCGGTGGGTGCAGAACAACGCGACGTCCGGGGAGTGGGCGACCCCCGGTGTCACCTCGCTGGAGGCGACGCCCGTCCCGGAGACGGCCGTGATCCGCATCGAGACGCAGAGCCCCGACCAGGCCGCGGCAGTCGCCGGGGCGCAGAAGGTGGCCGACCACCTGGTCGCCGTGGCCAAGGAGACCCAGGGCCAGCGCGACCCGCAGAAGGCCTACGCCTCCTTCCAGGAGCTCGCCCCCAAGGTCGCCGCTGCTCAGGCGGCGGTCTCCGAGGCCGAGTCCGCCTACGGCCGGGTGCGGGGAAGCGGCAGCGACGCCACCGTCGCGAAGGCGACGCGGGAGCTGAACGACGCCCGGACGAAGCTCGCTGAGCTGCAGCTCATCCAGGAGGGCAACGGCGAGCTCTACAAGCGGCTCTACGCCGACACCATGGGGATCTCACAGCTCAAGGTCATCTCGCCGGCGGCCGCGACGGGTGACGGCGTCACCTCCCGCCTGCAGCGGTGGGGGCTTCTCGGGCTCGGCGCCGGTCTAGCGCTGGGGGTCGCGCTCGCCTCCCTCCGGGACCGACGGGCCAGGCGTCGTGACGAGACGCCGGGATCGGGCCGCGTGAGCTCGTCCCCGGAGTCCCGCGAGACACCGTCGGGGTCGCCCGACTCGGAGTCGTCCGCCGACCTCTGGGACCAGCCCCCGGCCGACGGCCACGGTCGGGTGGGCGGTCAACGACGCGCGGGGCTGCGCCGCCGGTGAGGCCGCTGAGCGGGTCGACCGTCCTCGGGCAGGAGCGGCCCGAGGACGACGCGCGTGCCCGGGCGCGGCGACCGGGTGCCTCGACGGAGCGCCTGCCCGTCGCCGTCTGGTGTCTCCTCATCGGTCTGGCCTTCAACATCTTCTCGGGCTTCTCCTCACGCATGGGGTTGCCCGTCGGGCCCGACCGGCTGCTCCTCGCCGCCGCCGTCCTCCTCGTCGTGCTCAGCCCGGGCCCACCGCGGCTGCGCATGCACGCTCCGCACTGGGCGATGGCACTCCTCGCGCTGATCGGCATCCTCTCCGCGTGGACCCACGGGAACCTGCTGGAGACGAACGCGATGTTCGCGCTCCTGGATCGGCTGATCGTCCCCTTCGTCCTGTTCGCCACCGCACCGGCGCTCCTGGCGACGCCCCTCCGACGCCGGCGTCTCCTGCAGACCCTCACGCTCGTCGGGGCCTACCTGTCGGTCGTCACCTTCCTCGAGGCGGCCCGCCTGTATTCGCTGATCCTGCCTCGGTACATCCCGGCGGTGAAGATCGAGAGACTCACCGAGTACCCCCAGGAGATCCAGCGTGCGGGCGGCCCCTTCGTGTCCGGTGAACCCAACGGGATGGCGCTCGCGATGTGCGGATTCGCCGCCTTCGCCCTCGCTCGTCTCGTCCAGGGTCGGTGGCGCACGATCGCCGCGATCGTGGCACCCCTGTGCCTCGTGGCGACCGTGCTCTCGATGACCCGGTCCGTGTGGCTCGGGGTGGCGATCGGCGTCGTCGGCGTCGTCGCCTCCACCCGCAGCCTCTGGCGATGGGTGCCTGCGATGATCGGGGGCTGCGTGGTGCTCGCGACGGCGGCCGCGTTGGCCTTTCCCACGGTGGTCGCCGACATCACCGAGCGCGGCGGGACGTCCCGCTCGCTGTGGGACCGGCAGAACACGAATGCGGCGGCGGTCGCCATCATGGAGGACCACCCCCTCACCGGGATCGGGTGGCAGCAGTTCGCCAAGGAGGGCCGTTACTGGGTGAGCCAGGACGAGGATCGACCCCTTACGAACGTCGACATCGAGGTGCACAACGTGTTCCTCTCCCGAGGCGCCGAGCTCGGCGTGCCTGCGCTGGTGCTCTTCTGCCTGGCCCTCCTCACCGGACCGGTGGCCGTGCTGGGACATCGTCGGCGCGGGGAGCCGGAGGTGTGGCGCATGCTCGTCCTCGCGTGCTTCTCCGTATGGCTGGTCGTCTGTCTGACCAGCCCCAACTCCTATCCCTTCCCCGCCCTCGTGCTGTGGACGATCACCGGTTACGCACACGCCCGACTCGTCTCAGGCACACCTGGCCTGCAGGACGCCCCCGTCCTCTCCCCGCAGGAGTCCCCATGTCGTTGAAGGACCTCGCCCGGTCGCTCCGGGACGGTGCCCTCGCCCGTGAGCGACTACGCCGCGCCTTCCCACAGGCGACGATCGGCTCCGACGTCAAGTTCGGCGGCGAGCTCGGCCGCACCCGGCTCGGCCGGGACGTGACGATCGCCGGGCCCACGGTCGTCTACGTGGGCGACGGCGGCGGCCTGTCGGGTGGCCGACTCGAGGTCGGGGACCGCACGTACATCGGCGAGTTCAACAACATCCGGTGCGCGGGTGCGCCCATCACGATCGGCCGCGCCTGCCTCATCAGCCAGCACGTGACGATCGTCGGGTCCAATCACCGCATCGCCCCCGGAGTCCCGATCGTCGACCAGGAGTGGGTCGGCGACGGAGTCGTCATCGGGGACGATGTGTGGCTGGGCGCAGGGGTCGTGGTGCTGCCCGGCGCTCGCATCGGCGACGGCTGCGTGGTCGCCGCGAACTCCGTGGTCCGGGGCGAGGTGGAGGCGAACAGCGTCGTCGCCGGCTCGCCCGCGCGCGTCGTCGGTCGTCGCGGCTGACACCCTCCGTCACGACGCCCCGCGTCACGATCCCGGCCGTCGCCGGTCGCGACTCATCCGCTCTCGGCGACGACCTCCACCCGGTCCCAGGGGAAGTTGCGCAGCTGCTGGTAGTCGGGCACGTCACCGAGGACGGATGCCCACGGATCCTTGCCGGTCTCCCGCTTCTCGCGCTCCCCGCTCTCCGCGCCGACCGCGACCACCCCCGAGGTCTCGCTCACGATGAAGCCGTACTGCTGGGCCGCCCGCGCGACGGCCTTGCCGAGTGGGGTGAGGTCCAGGCCCTCGACGTCGACATGGGGGTCGAGGCGGAGCCGGGTTCCCATCGGGACCGCACTCTGCCCGGTGTCCTTGCCGTCGCTGCGGTTCGCGGGCGGGACGAAGGTCTGCTCCTGCGCCACGGCCTTGAGGCCGATCGTCATCGCGTGGTCGATGCGGCCCCGTCGGGCGTCGTCGAGCGTGATCATCGACCCGACCGTGGCGAGGCCGGAGGCCGACGCGCCGTAGGGCGCGGGGAACGTGCCCTGTGAGGTCGAGACGTGGTCGATGCGGCCACCCCAGCAGGCCTCCCACCCGCCGTCCGCAGCGCGTCGCATGATCCAGAACTCCCAGAACTGGTCGCGCGACGGCGACCAGATGGAGAGGTTCCCGTCGGTGCCCTTGGCCGGTCGGGCCTCGGCGGGCACAGGCACGTCGACGAAGTGCCGGGGGCCGTCGTACAGCCCGGGTGGGGTCCCCTCCTTGTCCTGGCAGTTGTGGTAGCCCACCCGGACGGTGGGAGTCGCGGCATCGGCGACGTAGAAGCTGGGGTTGAAGTGCCCGGTGTTGATCGGCACGGCACCGGCGTTGGCGGCGATCTGGCCGGTGATGTTCTTCATCCAGTAGTCGGAGAACCGGTGCCGCGGACGGTGCTCCACGTCGACGAGGAACGGGTTCTCCGGGGCGTCTCCGAAGATCCGCGAGGGAGGCGTGTCCTCGACGGGCGGGGTCGTCGGGCCAGGTGTGGGGGCCGGGCCGCCGCAGGAGGCCAGGGCGAGGAGGACGGCGGAGGCGACGAGGAGACGCGCCCTGCTCGCGCGCCGGGCCGGGGTCACGCCGTTCATGCGAGCCTTCCCCTTCGCTTGACGAGGTCCTTCGTGGTCTGGACACCGAGGACGGAGACGAGATAGATGAACAGGGCGGGCCCGGCCGCCAGACCACAGGCGAGGAGGCCGAGCGCTCCGTTGGGGATCACGGGGCCGACGAGGAGACTCATCCCCCAGGTCGAGACACCCGAGATCAGGGCACAGACGAGCGCGTGCCCGACGGGGATCTGACGCCAGTAGCTGCTCACCGTCGTGTCGAGACGCGTGCGCACGAGCCAGGAGAGGCACAGCGCGGCTCCGAGCTGCGACACGCAGGTCCCCACGGCCACACCGATCGCGCCGAAGGGGATGGCGAGACCGATCGTGAGGATGATCTTGAGAACGAGGAAGACGAGCCCCTGGGTGACGTCGAGCCCGGGGCGTCGCAACGCGAGGCACCAGAGGATGGGGGCACGCATGAGCAGGGCGAAGAGGTGCCCGAAGAGCAGGATGGAGGCGACCCGGCCGGGGAGATCGGTCCCCAGGTGCAGCCACGCGACGACGCCGAAGTACGCGGCGGGTGCGCCGGTGGCCACCCATCCGGTGACCGCGATGGTCCAGAGCCGTTGCAACCGTTCGTAGTCCGCGACGGCGCCCTTCTCGCCCTTCTCCCCCACCGAGCGCCCGACGAGCACGAGCATGGGCCCGATGGCGTTCATCGGGAGCATCCGCAGCTGTTGGGCGAAGGTCTGACCGGGGCCGAAGATGCCGGCCTCGGCACCCCGCAGCTTGGACACGATGAGCAGGTCGGCCTGCTGGGTGAGCACGTCGAGCCAGCTGGAGATCTGCACCTTCCACGCGTACCCACCGAACTCCATGAGCAGCGCCCGGTCGATGAAGCCGAGCCCGGAGCGGCTGAGGTACCGGAACGCCGGCGGGACGATGATGACCGTGCCGACGACCTGTTGGGCGATGAAGATCCAGGCGATGCCTCGGAGCCCTGCCCCGGTCTCGACGGTGACGATGATCCCGACCGTGTAGATCGCGTGGGCGACGAGGATCGCGATGCTGACGAACGCGAACTTCTGGCGGGCGAAGATCACCGACTGGAAGAGCCCTCGAACCTGCATGAGGCCGATGAGGGCGATCTGGGTGAAGAGGAGGAACACCGAGCCCGAGGCATCGGCCGCGAAGACGGGGAAGAAGCCGATGATCACGGGGACCAGCAGGAAGAAGGCCGTGAGGACGACGGCCACGATGCCCAGGACGATCACCGACATGGTGGTGACGAGTCGGGTCGTGGCTTCTCGGTCGTCGCGGCCGGCGTAAATCGTGAGGTAGCGCTGGACGCTCGGCCCGATGCCGCCGTTGAAGGTGCTCATCATCGCCTGGATGGAGTTGACGAGCAGGAAGACCGTATAGACGTCCAGGCCGAGGCCGTGGATGGTGTACGGGGTGAGCACCAGGTTGATGATGAGCGGCGCGACCTGCGCCAGCGCCTGCCATGAGGTGCCGCTGACGAGGGTGCGGACCATCCCGCGGGACGGTTGGGGCGACGGTTGGGGGTCCGTCGTCGACAGCCCTTCGGTCATGCGTTCGTGATCCCTCTCATCGACGGTGTCGGTCCCCTCGGGGAGGGCCTGGGGCTCGGAGCCGTTCGCAGTCTACGGGGCGGGCGTGTTCCTGCCCGACAGGCGGGGCAAGATGGGGCACATGGGAATTCAACGCCCCTCACGTCCCCGGGTGAGCATCGTCATCCCCGCCTACGCTGCGGCGGCCACCCTCGGAGGCGCTGTCACCGGCGCCCTGACCCAGACCCATCCCGACATCGAGGTCGTCGTCGTCGACGACGGTTCCCCCGACGACACCGCAGCGGTCGCCCGGGCGTACGGCGACCGTATCCGACTCGTCGAGAAGAGCAACGGGGGGTGCGCCTCGGCGCGCAACGCCGGGGCCGCCGCCGCGACGGGCGAGTTCCTCGCCTTCTGCGACTCCGACGACGAGCTCCTGCCCCCGGCCATCGAGACGATGCTGGCGGCCTACCACGCCGCCGGAGCGGGCCGCCGGGCCGTGACGGGCAACGCCTATCCCCTCACCTCCGAGGGAATCAACCCTCGCCGCACCACGGTCATGTCCGAGTACCCGCCGGCCCACCGGCAGAGGCTGGAGATCCTGCAGCGCAACTTCGCGTCGGTGTTCTCCCTCCTGCCCCGATCGCTCTTCGACGAGATCGGCGGGTTCGACGACTCGTTGCGTGTGATCGAGGACTGGGACCTGTGGATGCGTCTCGCCCACGCCGACGTCGAGATCGTCTACGTCAAGCAGCCCGTCGCGCTCTACCGGTGGAGCGCCGGATCGATGTCCTCGAACTCCGAGCGGATGATCGAGGCCGAGAACGCCCTCCTCGTCCGTTTCGAGGAGAACCACCGGGACCGCCTGCGCCCGGAGGAGCGTGAGTACCTCGCCCGGCGCCTCGCCGCCGGATCGCCGTGGACCCTGCGTGGTCGGGCCGACGCCGCCTTGCGCACAGGGAACGACGCCGAGGCCGGACGGCTGTACCGCAGCGCGTCGGCCCTCATGCCGGGAGACCGCCGACTCCGTCTCCGCGCGGCGAGCGTCGGGCGGGTGCCCGCCGCGGCTCGCCTGTGGCGCTCACGAGACGCGAAGATCCAGGCCACGGTCGGGCGGAAGGGCGACTCATGACCGACGTCCCACCCTCGGCGCAGCGGCCGGACAGCACTCCGCTCGAACCCCGACCCGTCGCCTCCGTCGTCATCCCGGCCTACGACGAGGGTCGCGTGATCGCCCGGTGCCTCACCGCCCTCACCGCGCCGGGCGCACCGCCGCTCGAGATCGTCGTCGCCGCGAACGGCTGCACGGACGACACGGTCGCCGTGGCCCGGACCTTCCCCGGGGTGCGGGTGCTCGACATCGCGACCCCCTCGAAGGCGAACGCCCTCACCGAGGGCGACGCCGCGGCTCACGTGTTCCCCCGCATCTTCCTCGACGCCGACATCGAGCTCGGGCCGGGCTCGCTCGAGGGGATGATCGCGGCACTCACGACCGACGAGGCGCTGGTCGCGGCACCCTCGGTGCGGTTCGCGACCGACGACTGTTCCTGGGGGGTGCGCCGGTTCTACGAGGTCTACCGCGAGACGCCGTACGTGCGGTCGGGCCTCATCGGTCTCGGCGTGTACGCACTCTCGGCCGCGGGCCGCGCACGCTTCGCCGAGTTCCCGCGCCTGCAGGCCGACGACCTGTTCATCCAACGACTGTTCTCGCCACGGGAACGGGTGACCACTCCCGGGCACTTCGTCGTCCGGGCGCCTCGGGATCTGCGCAACCTGCTCAAGGTGCGCACCCGCATCGCCCGCGGCAACGCCGAACTCGCCGCGACCACCGTCGACGAGGTGGCGCGGAACGGCGACGCCGACTTCTCGAGCACCACCGGCTCCACGTCGCGGGCGCTGCTCGACATCGTCCGCCGCCGACCGCTGATGGCCCCGGGTGTCGCGATCTACGCCGGCGTCGTCGGCCTCGCCCGCCGACGCGCCGCATCGGACGCGGGCCGGACGACCGGCACCGTCTGGCACCGCGACGACTCGACCCGCTGACGGCGATCCCCCAGGACACCAGGACACCCAGGACCAGGAGTTCGAGATGACCACCCCCCCTGCCCCCGCGCCCGCCGTCCGCGTCGCCTACCTCGTGAGCAAGTACCCGGCGATCTCGCACACGTTCATCGAGCGCGAGATCCAGGCCCTGCGCGAGCGCGGCGTCGAGGTCCACACGTTCAGCGTGCGTCCGTGCCCGGAGTCCGAACAGCGGTCGGAGCTCATGCGCCGCGAGGCGGCCCGCACACCCGTCCTCATCGACGACGTGCGACGGGACTACCCCCGCGCCCACGCCGAGCTGCTGCGCCTGGCGCCCAAGGCCTGGTTCGCGACGCTCGGACGGGCGGCACGCAGCGGCGACACGACTGCGCGGGCCCGCCTCTGGCAGGGCTTCTACTTCGCCGAGTCGGTGCTGCTCTGGCACCACATGCGCGCCCGCGGGCTGCGTCACGTCCACGTGCACTTCGCCAACGTCTCCGCCGACGTGGCCCGCCTCGCCGTCCACATCGGTCGGCTCGTCGACGGTCCGGACGCCGGGTGGCGCTGGTCGCTCACCATGCACGGGCCCACGGAGTTCGAGCGCGTGGCGGAGGTCGACCTCGCCGCCAAGGTCGAGAGCGCCGACGCCATCGCCTGCATCAGCGACTTCTGCCGCAGCCAGCTCATGCGGCTCGTCGGCCCCGAGCACTGGGACAAGATGCGGCTGGTGCGGATGTCGGTCGACCCCGACGTCTACGTCCCACCGGCGGACGGGCGACAGGGACGCGACTCCGGCCCTCTGCGCATCCTCGACGTCGGTCGTCTCGTCCCCGAGAAGGGCGGCCCGGTGCTGCTGGAGGCGGTCTCCCTGCTCCGCGGGCGCGGGATCGACGTCGAGGTCCGCTTCGTCGGTGGCGGCGAGCTCGAGACGGTGTTGCGCCGGCGCATCGACGAACTCGGCCTCACCGACCTCGTCACTCTCGTCGGCCCGGTGGGGCAGGACGACATGCTCGCGCAGTACCACTGGTGCGACGTGTTCTGCCTGCCCAGCTTCCAGGAGGGCCTGCCCGTCGTCCTCATGGAGGCCCTCGCCACGCAGGCTCCGGTCGTCACCACCCGCATCACGGGGATCGAGGAACTCGTCGTCGACGGGGTGCACGGGCACGTCGTCGCCCCCGGGCGAGCCGATCTGTTGGCCGATGCCCTCGCCGCGCTCGCGGCCGACCCCGACCGACGTCGCGCCCTCGGGGAGGCGGGACGGGCCGCCGTCGTGGCCGAGTTCACCCCCTCCGCCGCCTCCCACGCCATGCTCGATCTGCTGACGTCCGTGCAGGATTCGCCCGCATAGGGTGGGGTGCGACGCGCACGTGTCCGCGGCCCGGCCGCGCGACCGTCGCCCCTCGGACGAGCACGAGCTCGCGACGAGCACGACCCGCAGAAGCCCCGGAACCGACCACGGAGACGACCATCGACGCCCCCACCGGGCGCAGGAGGACACCATGTCACTCGGCTCGACCTACTGGACCGCCCGCTTCGCCCACTGGCCGCCCGCCGCGCCGGCGGTCGACGGCTACAGCCTGCTCATGCCGGTCCCCGGCGACCTGCCGGTGTTCCTCGAACTGGCGCTCTCCACGTGCGCGACGCAGGAGAGCGCGCACCGCGTCGAGACGATCGTCGTCCCCGACCGCCCCACCAAGGAGATCACGGCGGTCGTCGAACGCGCCCGTCCGACGTGGGAGGGCGACCTGTCGACACGGCTGTTCCCGCGTCCCGAGCGTCATGCGCTGCCCGCGCTCAAGAATCCGTTCCACAACTACGGCATCCAGCTCATCACGGGCGTCAGCGCCGCCCGGGGGTCGCACATCGTGCTCCATGACGCCGACCTCTTCCTCTGCCGCCCCGGCGCCCTCGACGACCGGTACCGCAGGACGCGTGACGACGACCTCTACGTCTCAGGTGTCAGCCCGGTGTGGGACGAGTGGTACCGCGAGAAGGGCCTGTCCATCGTCGCCACCTGGGAGCAGTGCGCCCGCCGCGACTGGATCCGATCGTTCCCGCCGCACATGCACATGGGTCACGAGTCCGAGCTCATGGGCGAGAGCCACGTCTTCGACATCACGCTGCATCCTCAGGCGGTCACCGACCAGCGACGCATCGGGCTGCAGGAGGACGAGGAGGGCATCGTCCACTTCAACTACGTCATCGCGACCTACCGGCACTTCCAGAAGGCCAAGGGCAGCTTCGCCGACGAACGCTTCCGCCTTCTGCTCATCCGGCTCTTCGTCGACCTGTTCGCCACCCTGCCGTACGACTACCACCTGCCGAGCATGGCCGAGCTGGCGACGGGACTGCACGATGCCGACGCCCCCGTCACCTACCCCGCCCCGACCGAGGAGACTGTCGCCGCCTACCGCGACTACCGCACCAAGCTCGAGAAGATCCTCACCGGCGCGTGGGTGCCCACAGAGCGAGGGGGGCAGGCCACCGAGGCGCTGCGCCCGTTCGACGCCCACTACGCCTGAGCCTTGATCCACCGTCGCGATTCTGTGGTCTGTTTCGGTGGTGAATCTTGCGGG